>NZ_JBNKYW010000267.1:0-161304 GCF_050301095.1 Roseibium sp. | reverse complement strand
CATTTTGCGCGGTGGCTGTGAATTAGAGTTTCAGTGAAAAGCTGGGCCCACAGCGCTGGCATTAGCGGATATGTGCTTCGAGATCCTCGACCAGGCTTTTGCCGTAAAACGTGATCTTGCGAACGCCTCCGCTTGCCTTGTCCTTGACATCGATCTGAAGTCCGGTTGCGAGCAGCAGGTTGCGCCTGCGGGCATCGGCAATGGCGTTCCAAGGGATCAGGATCGGATCATGACCGATTCTGAAGACAAGAACCGGCACCATATGAAGGCCGGTCTGGGACAGCGTCAGATTCAGGCAAGTCCGATAGTTGCAAAGCAGGCCGAATGTTGCGCTTCGCCAATGCCTGGTGTCTCCCGTCGCCGGGCCCGCGGCGGGATACTGGCGGGCCAACCGGGCCCAGCCACCCAGCCGGGACACCAAAAAGATAACGACGGACCAGAACAGTCCGAAGGCGACCAGGAAGCCGGGAACAATCAAGACGGCAAGGTTGATATTGGACACGGATTATCCCCTGTGAAAGGCGTTGCGGACCGTGGCCGGACAAGAAGGAGACAGGAACCTTCGGCATCCTTCAATTCATACGGCAACGGCGGTTAGCGTCAGGATTGCCAGAATAATCACGGGCAGAGCTGCAATTGAAGCAATTGTTCCCAACATCGGTCTTTCCTTCTTTGGAGTTCGACACGACTAACATGGTAAACAACTCATCATATTCGAGTGATGAAAGTCACTAATCTGCGGAAGATACCGGTTGGTTGTGTATTTATTATTTGCAATTTACGCAAAAATCACAATACCGATAGTATATTTTATGTCTATATTTTTGTAGAGATAGTTAGCGCTATTTTTTTATTTATATTACTTGCCTTGAAAATCTTTGGTTGCTTTCGGGTGCGCCGGAATGGTTGGAGTGTCTGGAAACCGTTCCCGCGCATCGCGGGCTTTCGCCGCTCTCCTCCCGGTCTGGCAGCCCTTTCGGCCTAGCCATCCGGTGCGGGCCGGATTTCCGGATTGATGTGATAGCCGGGGCCGATGGTGAGCGCCTTTTTCGGCAGGACCTTGGGAGCGACAGTGCTTTTCAGGCCCTTTTCGTGGCGCTCGATTTCCTCGCCCGACTGTGCGTCGATGACGTGCAGAACGGCTAAATAGGTGTGCTCAGCCTCGACACCGGTAAGCGACGGCGTCTCGAAGCTGTAGTTCCGCTTACCCTCGGACACGGTGTCTTCAATCTCGATTTTACCGCCTTCCGGATTTTCGAACTCGGCAATCAGCCGGGTGCCGGCTGGCAGCGGCTTGACCAACCCGACAGTGATCCCGCTTTTGATGTCGGCAATCCTGTAATTGTAGATGAAACCGCCGCCGGTGATCTCTGCGTAGCTGGCATTTTTAAGAACGGACTGATTGTAGAAATAGACCGTGCCGAAGACGGCAACGCAGTAAACGGCGGCTGCCGCACCTGCCAGCTTTACCCACACGGGTATGGCTTGTGTCGATCCGGAGTGTCTCATCACGCGCCCCCACGCTGCTGATGACCTCCTTAAAAATGACAGGTATGTTGTGGATTAACAAGTCAAAGTTGTCCGGGGCTGCGCGGCCTCTGCTCCGGAAAACCAAGGTTGCCGCCGATCAGAAGTTGCCGGCCTTCCGGCAACGGGCCAGGGTCGTTTGGTTGCGTTAAACGCCAAATGTGAACGTGAACTGCCTGCCGTTCAGGTTGCCGGTTCCCGTACCCTTGGTGCCGGTCGACACAAAGCGGAAGGGACCGCTTGCGCCGTCGTTGCAAGTGAAGGTGCCCTCGCCGTCGCGGTAGGTCACATAAACGAATGTCCCCGTGCATGTGCGACCGCGGTTGCTCTTGATTTCCAGTGTTCCGGAACCGTCGGCATATCCGGTGGCCGTGCCCTCGAACTTTTCACGGCCGTCGGTGGACTGGCCCTTGACGGCAGCGGTGACAGAACAACCGGAGCAAAGGGCGCTCAACAATGTTATGGAAATGAACTTGCGAACAGAAATCATGGTTTTTCTCTTAAGTCACCGGAATCATTTCAGAATTCATTGCTTGTGTCGCATGGAAATCTTTTCGCGATCAAGTGGAAATATGTTCCGGTTAAAACCTCCGGGGGAAGTTTGCAGCGTACATCAAATGGGTGCGATGTGGATCCCGCAACCGGAAAAGGCGTGAACAAAACTCATTCAAAACTGTCGTAACATGCCCCGTTGTCCGCCAAGAGGCTTTGCAGGATGCCGAGGCCCTTGGCGGTTTCTTCCCGTGTCAGCGGGTTGGTAACGCCGATGCGTACCCGGTGGTAGACCGTGCCGGAGCGGCCGGACTTGAACTCGTCCTCGTCGTCGATCAATACGCCTGCGGACGCAGCGGCCGCCTTGAACGTGCCGGAAAGCCAGGGTTCGGGAACCTTCAGCCACAGGAAGGGCGAATCCGGAGATGCGATCAGGTCGTGGCCGCGGAGATAATGGCGGACGAGTTCATGGCGGGCCGCGATTTCATCGCGGATCTTGCCTCGGAACTCGTCGGCAGCGCCGGATAACACCAGCCGGGCGGAGAGTTCCGAGAGAAGAAAGGACACGCCGCCTGTCAGCATCTTGTGGGCGGTATAGACCCGCTGTGCGTGGGAGAGCGGGCTGGAGACCCAGCCGCCGCGTACGCCCGCAGTCACCGATTTCGACAGCGAGCCGACATGAAACGTCCGCTCCGGCACAAGGAACGCGAACGGTGCGAGATCCGTGTCCCGGAGCGAGCCGTAGACCTCGTCCTCTATGATCCAGAGGTTGTTCTGCCGCGCGACCGCCGCGATTTCCTCGCGCCGCCGCTGGCCCATCAGTCCAAGGGTCGGGTTGTGCATGGTCGGCATCACGAACAGCACCTTGGGATGCTTCTGGGCGCAGACGCGCGCAAGGTCGTCCGGCAGCGGTCCCTCGTCATCCCGGGCCACCTGAACCGGTCGGCGGCCGGTCAGGGCGGACCCGCGGGAAATCGAGCTGTAGGTGAGATCCTCAAAGGCGATCTGGTCTCCCGGGGCGGTCGTGGCGGCAATGATCGACATGATTGCCGCCTGGGCGCCGGTCGTGGGAACAATGCTGCCTTCCGGCGGCTGCCAGCCGCTGCGTGCGAGCCATTTCCGGCCCGCCTGGCGCCAGCTGTCCGGCACGGAGCGGGTGTAGCTGGCAATCTCGTGGGGTTTTTCCTGCGAGATCTCGGCAACCAGCGGGCCGATCACGGCCGCCTGACCGATCTCCGGTGCGGAGGTGCTGTCGAACCGGATGGCTTCCGGCGCGGGAACGGAGATCCGGGTTCCCGAAAAAGCGATGTCCTTCGGCACCATCATGGCCGCCTGTACCCAGGAGGGGCCTTCGCTGCCTGAGGGGGGAGCTGCGGCCGGCTGGCTGGAATCGCGGTCCAGATCGGGCTTGCTGTCTTCGGCAAGAGGCGCGGTGGGCGCGCTGCCAAGCACGAATGTGCCCCGTCCGACCTCGCCGCTGACGAGGCCGCGCTGGCGGATCGTCGCGTAGGCGCGGCCGATCGTGCCGACAGTCACGCCAAGGTCATAGGCCAGGTCGCGCTGCGGCGGCAGCTTGGAGCCTGCGGCAAGTGTGCCGGTGGCGATGTCTTCGGAAATGCGGTCCGCCAGCCGGAGGTAAAGCGGGCCCTGTCCTTCGGGAATCTCTGGGTGCCAATTTGTCATGGTGACAATTTTGTATATTGCATCTCAAAAGGAGTCAATTCATATGATTGTCACGCTACAATGCGTTTGATTGTGGCGATTGTGACCCAAATGAGGTGTTGATATGAGTTCAATAGAGACAATAGGCGGGCGTCCGGTTTCCCGGTTGAGTTTCCGTGGCCCGCTGTGGAGGACCATCTTCGCAAGACTGGGTTTGTGGATGCAAACCGCACGGACGCGCAGGCAGCTTCTGGAACTGAGCCCGGCGGAGCTGAAAGACCTGGGGTTGACCAGTGAAGCGGCGCGCGCGGAAGCCTGCCGGCCCTTCTGGGACACCTGCGTCTATAACCGGAGTGGCCGCTGATGGAGGGAACTGACAGCTGCCGTGCTTTTGGCGAACTGTTTGCCCTCAAGGGTCGCTGAACGTGCGTTGCGGGGGAGGCAAGGCCGCGGTCTCATGAATGGCGACTTCGCCGTCTGCATTCATGAGGCCGTGACCTGGACACCGGATCCCGGATTTGCCGCCAAGGGCGGACAGACCGGGTGAGAGCAGGTTCACGAATGAACCTGGACCTATGCCGGACACGATGCAGCCCGTGTCCGGCATTTTTCATTGTTTCAGGCCAGCCGCGAGGGTGGTCAGACAGCGCCGGTGTATTCGCCGCGCGCCGGATAATCGTTCTTCTGCACGAAGTCGAGCGCGCCGATCATTTCGGAAAAATGCGGGCGGACGAAGGGCATGGTCTGGACGGAAGCGAAATAGAGCGTGCCGTCGGGCTTAACCAGAAAGACGCCCGGCTCGGAGAAGAGTGCCGGCTCCTCGATGCCGATGGAGGTGGTGCCGCGGCTGGTCGAGATGAAAAGACCCCACTCCCGGGCTTTTTCCAGGGACAGGCCATAGCCGAAGCGCAGCTCCGGATAACCGACCTTGTCGGCCATTTGGCGGGCACGGTCCTGATCATCCGAGGAAATGGCAATGGTCTTGACGCCCTTGGCGGCAAAATCCGGGGTCAATCGGCCGAGTTCTTTCAGATAAGTGGCGCAGATCGGGCAATGCAGGCCCCGGTAGAAGACGACGAGCGTAGCGAATTCGGCGCCGTCCGTTGAAAGGTCGAAGGGGCCTGCGTCGAGGGTGTCGACCGTCAGGCCGGGAACCGGCTGGCGTGGGATGAGCATTGTTATCCTCATTCAGGGTCAAGGTAGGGGCTGGGCAACGGATTGCCTTGCGGATGATCTTAATGTAGTGAACTTCTGCTGAAGAAAGGTCCTGAAAAGATGATCGGGAGTACGGAAATGCTGGCGCCATATCGAACAACCTTCAATGGCAAGCTCGACCGTTTGTCTTCGCTGATCGACCGCCTGCGGGTGGATGTCTCCTTTGCCGCGGTTGACGACACGGGAGTGGGAGATTCAAATTTCCGGATCTATTCGGATCAGGACCGGGCCCTGCGGCTGGTGTTCTATCCGGGCAACGAGAACGGTAGCGCCGATCTTGCGACAATCGCAGCCGAGCCAAACGAGAAAACGCTGGTCGCAGCGCGCATATCCGTTTCCGGGATCGGCAAGCAGCTGATCAACGCGCTGCCGCGCTGCATTTCCGTGCCTTTGGCGCAGGAGCCATTTCTGACGGCGGTGGCCGATCCGCTGATCGAGGAAGCGGCCCATCCGAGATGCGGCGGCCAGGCGGCCTTCCAGCGTCTTTGTGAAGTGGTGGTGATCCGGTTGCTGCGGCGGGCCATGGAGGAGGGGACGGCCGATGCCGGACTCCTGAACGGTCTCGCTCATCCGCGCATCGCCGCCGCCCTGGTCGCTATCCACGAAGCGCCCGGAGAAGCCTGGACGCTGGAAAGGCTGGCCGATACGGCGGGAATGTCGCGCACTCAGTTCGCCGTGACCTTCAGGGATGTCGTGGGCGTGACGCCGATCGGCTACCTGGCTTCCTGGCGTCTGGAGATTGCCCGGTCCGAGCTCGAAGCCGGGCAGCAGGTCAAGTCGGTCGCAACCCTCTGCGGTTTTTCAAGTCCGGCGGCTTTTTCCAGGGCCTTTTCCAAGCGGTTCGGCGCGCCGCCGAAACAGGCCCGTATCGAACCCCGGTGGCTGGAGACCTGAACACCGGCGGGTGCGCCGAGCGTCACCGATGCGACAGGTATCAAGCCGCCGCGACGTCTTTCAGGAAGGCGTCAATGCGCGCGTTCAGCCGGGCATTGATGCTGTTGATCCCGGACGACGCTTCGTGGATGTCATCGGCGGACTGACGGGCTTCGGCGGCGGTGGACAGCAGGTCTGAAACATTCTCGGCCACTTGTTGGGTGCGCGTCGCCGCCTCGTTGATGTTGTGGCTGATTTCGTTGGTGGCTGCCGTCTGCTCTTCCACGGCCCCGGCGATCATCGATGTGCTGGTCTGTACGTCCGTGATGATGCGGGAGATATCGGCCATGGCTCTGACGGTCGTCTGGCTGGACGACTGGATGGCCTTGATCTGGCCGGAAATTTCCTCCGTCGCCCTGGCCGTCTGATTTGCAAGCGATTTTACCTCGCTCGCGACAACGGAGAAGCCTCTGCCGTGCTCGCCCGCGCGGGCTGCCTCGATGGTCGCATTCAGGGCCAGCAGATTGGTTTGTTCCGCAATCGCCTGGATCAGCGCGATGATTTCGTCGATCTTGGCACTTGCCTTCGCCAGTTGGTCGACATCCTCGTTGGTGTGCCGCGCGCTTTCGCTGACCAGTTTGATCTGGTCCGATGTCATGTTCACCTGTTCGGAGATTTCATTGATCGAACTGCTGAGCTGATGCGTGGCGGAGGCAACGGTCTGGACATTTTCCGACGACAGGACCGAGGCGTTGTTGGCCGCCTCGGCCTGCGCGCTGTTACGGACATTCACATCCCGCAGTTTTTCGGCGGTGTCCCGGGCGCAATTGATCGTTCCGTTGGCCGTCTCCAGAAGACCGACAATGTCCTGTCTAAATGCTGCAATGGTTTTCTCGATGCCTGCCTGCCGTTCGGCCTTGATCGTGTTTTCCGTCTCCACGTCCGCCTCGAGCTGGTGGCGGGCCTGGGCATTGTCCTTGAAAACCAGCAAGGCACGGGCAAGCTCGCCGACTTCCGTCTTGACTTCGGTGAATGGTATCTCGCGGTCATAGAGGCCACGGGCCAGATCGCCGGTCGCACGCGTAATGGCGCCGAGATTGCGGGCAATGCTGCGGGTTATCAGGAAACTGGCAACCGCCAGGATCAACAGAGTTGCCAGGACTGCAGCAAGGATCAGCCCGGAAATGAGCGATTGGGTTGAAGCCAGGGACGACTTGATCGCCTGGGCGTTGGCGGTGGTTTCCTCCAATTGCGCGGTGAGGGCCGCCTCCAACTGCGTGTAACTTGCGTTTACGCCTTCCTCGAACCCGGTCAGCGTGCTTTCGGCTTCGGCCAGAAGCACGATCCTGTCTTGAAGTTCCTGCAACAGGTTTCCGGTTGCCGTGCTGAAATCCGGATCGAGATCTGCGTCGCCCAAAAGACCGTGAAGCTGGGACAGGCCCTGGTCGATCGAAGTCAGATAGGAGACATCGGAAAGCGAAAGCAGCTTTTGGATGTCCCTGCGGGCATCTTCAAAGGCCAGTGCGACCTGAAAGACGGCGGTCTGATCGTCGAATTCCAGTTCCTCGGAAATTCTGGAGGCCGTTTTCGAAATGGCGTTGCTGACATCGACAATGTGTCCGGACGGACTGTCGATACCGGCCTTGCCTTCTTCTCCAACTTCAACGGAAAGGCGGTCCCTGTAGCCGAGTTCCCGAAGTGCGGAATTGTATCCCTCGATGGCCTCAAGATAATCGGTGTAGGCGCTGCGTACGGGCTTGGGAGCATCGACGCCTGAAAATACATCCTGAGCGTCGGTGATCCTGTCGCCGAGCACCGGCAGCGCGCTGGCCTTGCGTTCCGCCCGAAGGGCCTGCTCGGCAACGCGCAGGGCAAGCGTACGCCGCTGGAAACCGGCAAGCCTTGCGTAGGATTCATTGGCTTTCTGATAATCCGACGTGGCGGTTTCAATCACCCGGCCGGAAACAAGGTTGGCAGCACCGATGAAGGTCAGGCCTGCGACCGCTCCCAGGGCCAGTATCGTGACCCTCAGTTTCAACGTCATGCGGTCGAGCAGCTTTGTCCTGTTCATTATGAACCCCCATCAGTCGGAACAAGCCGGATCAATGATGGTGATTTTTGACAGGAGGTGTGAAGAACCAATTAAAACATATGAATAAGCATATGAGTTTGCTGGTTGCGGGCCTTTGATACTGCAATCCAGTGCTGGAGGCCCACAACGGCGTGTTTTTTGCCACTTGTGTCGCGGCCCTAGTTGCCCGTTACGGATTTCTCCAGTGCGGAAAGTTCGCTGGAAATGTCCTCGGCCTTGCGCTCTACCAGGGTCTGCGCGTCCTGAAGACCAAGATTGTAGCAGTGGTTGCCGGCAGTCTTGAGCAAAAACTCCACAAGTTGCTCGGCATCCATGTTGCCGATGTCCAGGTCCAGTTCTTCGCGGACGAATTTCTGAACCTGGCGCCCCAGTGCGGCACGGTCCTGATGGGAAAGTTCAATCTCGGACATGCCGTTCTCACCTTCCTGTGTCAGTCGAGGGGATATTCGCTTTTGCCGGCTTTGTGGCAGCGAGTTGCCCTCAGGCAGCAATCTCGGTCAGGCTTTCGAACAGCAGACGGCCGTCAAGACCGCCGTTGAGCGGTTCGATCAGGTTTTCCGGATGCGGCATCATGCCGAGAACGTTGCCCCGGGCATTCGTGATGCCTGCAATGTTGTTGATCGAGCCGTTGGGGTTGGTGCCGTTGGCATAGCGGAAGACAACCTGACCGTTGTCCTCGATGGACTTCAAGGTGTTCTCGTCGGCAAAATAGTTGCCGTCGTGATGAGCAACCGGGCAGCGCCACACCTGGCCTTTTTCGAACTTCGAGGAGAAACGGGTCGCGTTGTTCGTGGTTTCCATCATCACCTCCTTGCAGACGAAGGTGAGGCCTGCGTTGCGCATCAGGGCGCCCGGCAGGAGGCCGGTTTCGGTCAGGATCTGGAAGCCGTTGCAGACACCCAGAACCGAAACGCCGCTATCGGCCTTGGCGACCAGATCCTTCAGGATCGGCGAGCGTGCCGCGATTGCACCGGCGCGCAGATAATCGCCATAGGAAAACCCGCCGGGAATGACGACCAGATCCACCTCGGGAAGCGTGCTTTCCGTATGCCAGACGCTTTGCGGACGCGTGCCGGTGATCATCTCCAGGGCATGGAACATGTCCCGGTCGCGGTTGGAGCCTGGGAAAACGATGACGGCGGTTTTCATGAGAACAATCTCGCAGGTTCAGAGCAGAACAAGAACAGCGGCAGCGGCCGCAAGAGCTGGCACCAGGATGAAGACCACGGCCTTGACCGCCATGAAGGTGATTGCCTTGCGTGTGTCTTCGTCCATGGCCTTAGACCGTCTTACGCGATCTCGATTGCGTAATTCTCGATCACGGTGTTGGCGAGCAGCTTTTCGCACATCTGCTCCAGTTCCGCCCGGGCCGCGTTCTTGTCGGAGCCGGTCAGTTCGACGTCGAACACCTTGCCCTGGCGGACGGAGCCGACATCGCCAAATCCGAGGCCGCCGAGCGCGCCTTCAATGGCTTTTCCCTGGGGATCGAGAACACCGTTTTTCAGGGTGACGATCACGCGTGCTTTCATGAGTTGGGTCCCCGCACCAGTTTGCAGATTCTTCGGTGACAAACAGTTTGGGGCCCCCCATACACGAGGAGCCCCGAATGTGAAAGTGCTGTGTGCAGAAATGCCGCGAATTATCGCAGCCGGCGGACCGTTGTCCGGTTCAGGAAACGCTTGAGGTTCGCTTTTGCCTTTGCGCGGGACTTGGCAAACGAGGCGACCATCGACCCGCGGTCGTTCTGTATGAGGAGACGCATGGAGCCGTAGACATAGCCCTTGTCCGTCTTGAAGCGGGTGGCAAGGTCAAATCCGGAATAGGTCTTGGTGACAATACGGCGCTCCGTCGTGAAACGCACCTCGCCCTTGGAGGCAACGTTGATCACGTTTTCAAGGGCGTTCATCAGTTCCTTGGAGAGCAGGCCCTGGCGAATGGCTGTTTCAACGTCCCCGTTGATTTTCATCGGGCCGACAATCACCGCTTCAGGCGATTTGCAGACCGAAGGTGAGCAAAAATAGATGGCCTTGGTGCCGTTTTGCCTGGCGACCCAGCCTTTGGGTGCAAAGCTGGAAGTGAGACTGCCCGGCTTCAGTCCGGTGGACTGACAGGCTGCCAGGAGACCGCAGATCAAAATGACCGATGCGGCCTTTGCAATGGAATTGAGCTTAAAAGACATAACGCCCCCTTGTGGTACAAGAGGGCGTGATAATTGGTAGTTTTAACGATATCAATCGTGACGTTGCGGCCGGTCTGGCCGATTGTGTCCCGTCTGTGTCGTTATTGCACC
Organism: Roseibium sp.; assembly: GCF_050301095.1. Lineage (GTDB taxonomy): Bacteria > Pseudomonadota > Alphaproteobacteria > Rhizobiales > Stappiaceae > Roseibium. Next base: position 151,153 of record NZ_JBNKYW010000267.1, on the reverse strand, counting down.
AGCTTGGGGCCGGTGCCCTGAGGACGCTCCGGGGCGACCATGATGCCGAGCCGCCTGGCGACTTCCTGGTAGGCTTCCAGCAGGCCGCCCATGTCGCGGCGGAAGCGGTCCTTGTCCATCTTGTCGTTGGTCTCGATGTCCCACAGGCGGCAGCTGTCCGGCGAGATCTCGTCGGCAACGACGATGCGCATCATGTCGCCTTCGAAGAGGCGGCCGCATTCGATCTTGAAGTCCACCAGGCGGATGCCGACGCCGAGAAACAGGCCGGAGAGGAAGTCGTTGACGCGAATGGCAAGCGCCATGATGTCGTCGAGTTCCTGAGGGGCCGCCCAACCGAAGGCGGTGATGTGCTCCTCGGCGACCAGCGGATCGTTGAGCTCGTCGTTCTTGTAGTAGAACTCGATGATCGAGCGCGGCAGCTGGGTGCCTTCTTCCAGGCCCAGACGCTTTGCGATTGACCCGGCGGCAACGTTACGCACGACGACTTCGAGCGGAATGATCTCCACTTCGCGGATCAGCTGCTCGCGCATGTTCAGGCGGCGGATGAAATGCGTCGGAATGCCCATGGCATTCAGATGATTGAAGATATATTCGGAAATCCGGTTGTTGAGCACGCCCTTGCCGTCAACAATCTCGTGTTTCTTGTTGTTGAAGGCGGTCGCATCGTCCTTGAAGTGCTGGACCAGGGTTCCCGGTTCCGGACCTTCATAAAGAATCTTGGCTTTACCTTCGTAAATGCGACGGCGGCGGTTCATGTGCAATACCGTAATGTTTAGAGAAGCGTCCAACGGGGTCCAGCTTACCTTAGTGTGATTTTCAGCGAGGTCCGGTGCTGTCGACCGGCCTAGGCTATCAGGCTGCAGGCCCTCGTGTTGCGGCGCGGAACTTACCCGAAGCGGACAAAAAGTACAATCGTCTGTTTTTCGACCTGCCGGGAGCCTGTTATGCTTTTGACGCAGGGGCGCAGTATCTGCGTTGATTTGCGTCGCACTCGGGGATATGCAAGAGACCAAATCAACCCCATATGGGGAATGTTGCATTAGCGCAGTTCAGGAGACGATGAGTATGAGCACATTCGACAAGCGCGAACAGGGATTTGAAAACAAGTTCGCGCATGACGAGGAGCTGCGGTTCAAGGCGACCGCACGGCGCAACAAATTGCTGGGTTTGTGGGCTGCCGGTTTTCTGGGCCATGAAGGCGATGCGGCAGAAGACTATGCCAAGCAGGTGGTGCGCGCCGATTTCGACGAGCCGGGCGATGAAGATGTCTTCCGCAAGATCCGCGGCGATTTCGACGCCAACAACGTCGACCAGTCCGACCACCAGATCCGCCGCACCATGGACGAATTGATGCACAAGGCTGTCGAGCAGGTCCAGAATGAAGGCTGAGCGGGTTAATCCGCGCCGGAATTCAGAACGCCCGCCGGAAACGGCGGGCGTTTTTTGTTTTTGAGCGTCGTCTCAGTCGAGCCGTTTCATGAAATAGGCGAAGGACATCATGCCCTCCGGCCAGGGGCCGTGGCCGCTTTCCAGGTTGATGTGACCGGCTTCGCCCGCATCCTGAAAGGTCGTGCCCCAGATTTTGGCAAGTTCCTGTGCGCGTTCGTAATCGCAATAAGGGTCATTCCGGCTGGCGACCAGATGGGCATGGAAGGGCAGGGGATCATGGGGGATCGGCTTGAAGTCGCCGCCGTTAAACTCCTTCACCAGTCCATCCCGGTCCCAGTCCGACGGGGCGACCAGATAAGCTCCCTTGATCTTGCCCTTCAGGGCATGGGCGCCATGCGCGACCAGGATGCAGCCGAGGGAATGGGCGACGAGAACCACGGGCCTCGTTGCTGCGTCCACTTCTTTAACGAGCGTTTCCAGCCATTCCTTCTTGCTCGGGCGGTGGAGTTCGGCCTGCTTGACCACGCGCGCGGTCGGCATCTTGTCGCGCCAGCGCAGCAGCCAGTGGCCCGGCAGCGTCTTGCCGTAGCCGGGAATGAGCAGGATGTCCGTTTCTGAGATCTTCATGCTGCGACCTTAACCGATCTGTTTCCATTGGTCATGAAAGCGGGCCGTAAAATCCGTGTTTCAGGGAGCGCGCCCAGCCGGGCCGGCCGTTTTTCTCCGCCTCGCGGCTGGCCGCGTCCCAGTCGTAAGCAAGGATCTTTTCCAGGAAGTTCCAGGCGCCCCGGTTGTTGGTCATGAGCGCATAGCGCGCATGCGGGCTGCCGGCTTCCATGACGTGGCGGTGCGGATGATCGTCTTCGTAGGAGGGCAGGCCGACGCTGCCCGGATTGAGGATGATCTGTCCTGTTGCCTGAAGCCGGATGACCCTGGGAATATGGGTGTGGCCGCAACAGACGACGGGCGCGCCTTCGCCCTTGAGCTCGGCCAACAGGGTCTCTTCATCCGGCAGGTGTCCCTTCGGCCCCTCGACCTTCTCCGTCAGGTAGCGGTCATCGTTGTCCGGCGTGCCGTGGCACAGGAACACTTCGTCGCTGAGGCGGATGGTGGCCTGGCTGGTCTTCAGCCAGTCGAGGCTTTGCGCCGACAGGCGCCCGGACGCGAAGGCATCCGTCGGTCCCATCTTCTCCGCCGGGCTTTCAATCAGGATGCGGTCATGATTGCCACGCACGGTCGGCCAGTTCGTCTCGCGCAGGATCGCGGCGGTTTCCTCTGGCCAGAGCGGACCGGAAAGGCAATCGCCGAGATTGACGATGACGTCGGGGGCTTCCAGCTTGAGATCCGCGAGCACGGCCTCAAGCGCCAGGACATTGCCGTGAATGTCCGAAACGACAGCAATTTTCATGGTTTAAAACACTTTTTTGATCTAGCTATCCTGCCGGCCTATGCGGCCGAGGTGGGTGATCTTGAAGCCTTCCGGGCTCTTCAGGCCGTAGCCCAGAACCCGGTCGAAGGCAATGTGGGAAGCCCAGATGACCGCGATGGGTGAAATCTTCTGAAAGGCAGCGGGAGACTGGCCGAACCTGTCGAGACAAAGGCCAAGGACCATCAGCAGTACCGGGCCGATGTAGGCGTGGCCAAGGTTGTAGACGAGTGCGCCGGTTCGCGGTCCCGCCAGATAACCGAACATCGACAAGTCGGGGGCCAGGAAGAGCAGAAGGAACAGCCACCAGGAAGCACCGGTCCAGGCATAGAGGGCGAGCGTTGCGAGGAAGATGAACGACGCTTCCGCCTTCAGCCATCCAACAAGAGACTTTTCGCCGGTCATCAGAGGATCTCCTGCTCAGGAAAGTCGGGAGGCCTGGTCTTCCGCAAATTGTTGGTGAAACCCAACAAACAACCTCACCCTGAGGATGGCCGAAGGCCCGTCTCGAAGGGGGGGCAGCAAACTCTCTGAGTTGCCGCCCATCTTTCGAGGCTTCGCTGCGCTTCGCACCTCAAGATGAGGTGTGAAATTGCAAAGTCAGCATTGGTCCAAGCCGGAAGGCTTAGGCCTCCCCGAAGACCCGGTTGAAGATCACGTCGACATTCTTGGTGTGGTAGCCGAGGTCGAAACGGTCGCGGATCTCTTCTTCGGAGAGATACTTGCGCACGTCCTCGTCTCCCAGAAGTTCGGTCAGGAAGTCGACGGAGGCGGCGCCCGCCACCTGGTAGCTGTCCCAGACCTTCATGGCATTGCGCTGCACGAGGCGGTAGGCGTCCTCTCGGGAGGAGCCTGCCTGGGTGAGGGCCAGCAGAATGCGCTGGGAATGCACCAGGCCGCCGAGGCGGTCCATGTTGCCGATCATGCGCTCCGGATAGACCATCAGCTTGTCGATGACACCGGTGAGGCGCACGAGAGCGAAGTCCAGGGTAACCGTCGCATCCGGTCCGATCATGCGCTCGACGGAAGAATGCGAAATATCGCGTTCGTGCCACAGCGCTACGTTTTCCATGGCCGGAATGGAATAGCCGCGAACGAGGCGTGCAAGGCCGGTCAGGTTTTCCGTCAATACCGGGTTGCGCTTGTGCGGCATGGCTGAAGAGCCCTTCTGGCCCTTGGAGAAGAATTCCTCGGCTTCCAGAACTTCCGTGCGCTGCAGGTGACGGACTTCGGTGGCAACGCGCTCGATGGAAGAGGCGATGACACCGAGGGTCGCGAAATACATGGCGTGACGGTCGCGCGGGATCACCTGGGTGGACACCGGCTCGGCTTGAAGGCCCATCGCCTTGGCGACATGTTCCTCGACGCGCGGGTCGATGTTGGCGAAGGTGCCGACGGCGCCGGAAATGGCGCAGGTGGCGATTTCCTCGCGGGCGGCCAGAAGGCGCGTCTTGCAGCGGTCGAACTCGGCATAGGCCTCGGCCATCTTCAGACCGAAGGTGACGGGTTCTGCGTGAATGCCGTGGGAGCGGCCGATGCAGACCGTGTCCTTGTGCTCGAAAGCGCGGCGCTTGATGGCGGCCAGCAGCGCGTCCATGTCGGCGAGCAGGAGATCGGTCGCCTTGACGAGCTGCACGTTGAAGCAGGTGTCCAGAACATCCGACGAGGTCATGCCCTGGTGGACAAAGCGGGCATCCGGGCCGACGATTTCGGCCAGATGGGTCAGGAAGGCGATGACGTCGTGCTTGGTCTCGCGCTCGATCTCGTCGATGCGGTCGATGTCGAAGGTGGCGCTGCCGCCTTTTTCCCAGATCGTCTTGGCGGCTTCCTTCGGAATGACGCCGAGTTCGGCCAGCGCATCGCAGGCATGGGCCTCGATCTCGAACCAGATGCGGAATTTCGATTCCGGCGACCAAATGGAGACCATGTCAGGGCGGGAGTAGCGCGGGATCATCTGAGAAAGGACCTCGTGATGTTGGAGAATCTGGCTGCGGAATAGCAGAGGGGGGCGGTCCCTTCAATGCGGCAGTGCGGTTTTTGCTTGCGAGCACGCGCGACAAGGTGAATTTTACGGATCTTCGCAGGTGGGACTCTTGAGGACCTGGAGGCAGAAATGACGATCTGGCGTCCGGCCAATTCGATCACGGTGAAAGCGCTTGCCCTCATCTGGCAGGACGACGCGCTGCTTCTCAGAAATATCCATGACGACAGCGGACGGGTGACGGGAATGCGCCCGATCGGAGGGACGGTCGAATTCGGCGAACCGTGGCGCGACGCCTTGTTGCGGGAATTCCTGGATGAGCTCGGCGCGCGGATCACGCTGCTCGACGATTATTTCGTGATGGAAAACATCTTTGAACATCACGGCGTCACCGGGCATGAGGTCGTGTTCCTGTGCCCGGCGCATTTTCAGGACAACAGCTACTATCGCATGGACACGATCGTCTATGACCTGAGCGAAGGCGGGACCGGAACCGCCAAATGGGTCACGCTGGACGAACTGGCCGCCAAGCAGCTCGAGCTTTACCCGTCAGGGCTTGAGGCACGGCTCAGGCGTGTGAGCAGCCGTCACCGCACCGGCCGCTTCGTCAGCTGACGCCGTCACGACCCGTCATCGTTCATCTTTTCTTGAGAACCGCCATGCAGGGATGGCTGCGCAAGCATGAACCCTATCGAGGTTTTGAGGTAAAGAATGAACTTTAAGTCTGTTTGTTGTGCGGTTTTTCTGATTTCGGCATCCGGCGTTCTGCCGGCTCATGCAACGGAAGTGGATTTTCAAAGGTTCATGGCGTCGCCGTCTGGTGCCGCAGGGCTGAGCGCCGCCATTTCTAGCCTTGGCGCCTGCGCAACGACGCCGGCCTGGTCGCTCAGCTACGACCCGGACATCGGCGCCGACAATCCCAACCACGTCTACGTGGGGTGCCAGTACGACCCTGAATGGGAAGAAGGGGACGATCTTTACGACAAGGGCATCCTGGCGAAGTTCGTGGATTACGAAGGCGTTCTTTTCCTGCAGAGCCTGACGCAACTTCCCTAGGGTCAGGACCCATTAATTTGGATGAAATGGTAGGGATGAATTTGGTCGGATACGAGGCGCAAAGCTGCAGGAAACCGTCCGGTTTCCAAAGGTTTGCAACGATGTTGCCGGGCGAATTCACCCTATCCCGAAGGGACGCAAAAACGGCTTCGATCTGCGGCGTCAAACCGCTCAACCGGGCAAGAAGCCCGCTTTTCGCGCTTTTCCTTGCAGTTCATTGCCGCTTGTTGCGCCATTTCAGTCAAATTAATGAGTCCTGACCCTAGTCCGTTTCGCCGTACTCCATCCGCTCGTCCGCCTTTTCCTCGGCCATGTAGAGGTCGAACTTGTCCTGGTCGAGGCGCAGGCGGACGGCAAGGATGTAGACAGCCGTTGCCATCGCTCCGACGACAAGGATGTCCGGTCCGACGTCGATCAGACCCGCGCCGCCGCCGAAGGAGCCGAGATAGGACAGGAGCACCAGTCCGGCGAGATAGGGGACGAGCCAGGCCGCTTCGCGCCAGTCGAGGCGGTCGAAGCCACCCTGCATGCTGCGGAAGAGCATCAGCGCGAAACCGATGGCAAGGCAGATGCCGAGATGCAGCATCGTGTTCCAGCCGCTCCAGTAGATGATCAGGCTGGCGACGACAAAGGCCAGCGTGCCGGTGACCGGGGCTGCGGGCAGCACGAAGGCACGGGGCGCATCCGGCAGCAGGCTGCGGAAGGCCAGAACCGCCACCGGGCCAACGACAAAGGACAGCACGATCGAGGAGGTGTTGAGCGAAACCACTTCCCGGAACGGCAACAGCACGAAGAACAGCGCGGCGACGAAGAAGTTCACCAGCAGCGAGAACAGCGGCACGCCCCGGTTTGACAGCGCTTCCATGAATTTCGGGAAGAGGCCGTTCTGCGCCATTGCCAGGCCCAGGCGGGCGTTGGAGCCGACGGAGACAAGTCCGGAGGCAAAGCTGGAAATGCGGGCGCTGGTGTCCAGGATGCTGACGATCCAGAGCGCCCCGACAGCCGTTGCCAGTGCCGCCATGGGCCCGAGTTCGCCCGGAAAGCTCAAGGCGGCCCAGCCGTTTTCGAGTTGCGTTTCCTTCAGGGCTCCAAGGAAGGCGAGCTGCAATCCGCCATAGATCAGCAGGCAGACAACCAGGCTGACGACAAGCGCGATGGGCACGTTGACCTTGGGATTGCGGGCTTCGCCGGCCATGTCGATCACATGGCGGAAGCCGATCAGCGCGAAGATGACGCCGCCGGTGGAAATGGCCGACAGGATGCCTTTCAGCCCCTCGGGCGCAAATCCGCCATAGGCGCTGAAATTGTCGTAGCGAAAGTCGGACGTCAGGATGACGGCGGCAAGCAGTCCCGGAACCACGATCTTGAGCCAGGTGAGCGCCGTGTTGATGCGTGCGAAAAACTGGACGCCAAAGGCGTTCAGCACCGTGAACAGGAACAAAAGCAGGCAGGCAACCGCCAGCCCGGCCACGCTCAGAAGTCCGTCCGAACCGTAAAGCCAGGGGGCGAGGCTCTTGGAATAGCGCAGCACGGCTTCGACCTCGATGGTCGCGGTGGTGTTGTAGCCGACCCAGGCGGTCCAGCTCATGGTCATGGAGACGACAGAGCCATGCGAGAAATGCGGCACCCTTCCGATGCCGCCGGCAACGGGCAGGATGGTGGCGATTTCGGCGAAGGTGGCGGCCAGCAGCAGCATGGCAAGACCGCCGATGCCCCAGGCGATCAGCGACGAGGGGCCGGCTTCCTGGGCGGCCAGCAAGGGCGCGAACAGCCAGCCGGACCCCAGAATGCCGCTGATGGCGATGAAGGTGAGACTGAGCAGCCCGATGCTGCGTTGCATATGCGCCAAGACGATTCCCCCCGGTCAAGTCGGAGGAAGCTTAGCCGAGGGAGTGTCTCAACGGGAAGACGTATGTGGCGGAGTTTCCCCTGTTCCAGGCGTTCTGGGGTGAACGGGGAGCAAGGAGCCCAGCCTTAGGCATGCCGCTCGCGCGGCTCCTCCGGATGAGGCGTGGGTTTGACGCGCACCAGGCGGACTATCAACTCGCTCTTCCACATCCTGAGGAGCGCACTTGTGCGCGTCCCGAAGGATGGGCCGCGAGCGAGTAATCAAGCCTCTTCCGCTGCCTTCCTTATCGCGGAAATGTTCCCCGCGTAGCTATCAACCGTGCCGCCCTTGAAGACCGCGGAACCGGCCACCAGAACGTTGGCACCGGCAGCCGCCACCAGCGGGGCCGTTTCCGGGGTGACGCCGCCGTCGATTTCCAGGTCGATCGGCCGGTCGCCGATCATGGCCTTGAGGCGGCGGGTCTTTTCGACTTGCGAATGGATGAATTTCTGCCCGCCGAAGCCCGGGTTGACCGTCATGACGAGGATCAGGTCCAGCCGGTCGAGCACATATTCAAGAACGCTTTCCGGCGTCGCCGGGTTCAGGGAAACACCGGCCTTCTTGCCGAGGTTGCGAATGGCCTGCAGCGAGCGGTCGAGATGGGTCGTTGCTTCCGCGTGCACGGTGATGATGTCCGAACCCGCCTTGGCGAAGGCTTCCAGATAGGGGTCGACCGGCTCGATCATCAGGTGGGTGTCGAAGACCTTGTCGGTGTGCGGGCGGAGCTTGGCGATCACGTCCGGGCCGAAGGTGATGTTCGGCACGAAGTGACCGTCCATGACGTCCAGATGGATCCAGTCGGCGCCGGCCTCCACCACGTCGCGGACTTCCTGGCCGAGTTTGGAAAAATCGGAGGCGAGGATCGAAGGGGCGATTTTGATGTCGCGCGGCATGGCGTTCTCCCGGACAGGCCTGAACGGTTAAAGAAGGACCGTTCCTGATAGTTCAGCCGCGCTAACACTTCTCAACAGCGAGAGCAAGATGCCGCATAGCCTCTCAATCGGTTTAGGGTGTCAGAGCCGCCCGGTTATTGCCAGATATCGGCGGTCCGCTCCTTCGAAGCCGAAGCTCTCCATCTGGATCAGGATGGCGAAGACCGGCGGCGCGTCGTCCGGGAAATGGGTGAGGACACGCTCGATCCGGTAACCGAGCGGGCAGTTTCGGCTGTTCGGGAGGCTCTTGTCATCGTTGAGAAGGCGGGTGACGCCGCCACGGACCATGGTCAGCCGGAAGCCTTTTGTGTCGGCGCCATAGCTCTCGCATCTGCCCCCGGGGAGCGGATATTCGGAGAGGGCAAGTTCAAACGGTTCATCGCCGGACAGGAAGGGCAGGCGGGGTGCAACGTTCATCCTGTGCGGATCGGAGCCCAGTTCCGTCGGCGGGTTCATTCCGACGATCCGCCCCTTTCCGGCAATAGCCCTGGCCTGGAGCAGCGGCTGGGCCGCCGACCGGTTCTCGGCACGCGTTGCCGCCAGTGCCCTGTCGCCCTGTTCCCCCAAACCGGCTTCGGCGTCGGTCCGGAACCGGAAAGGCGAGGGGGCAACCCAGGTGTCGCCGATCACGTCGACAACGAAGATCTCCGAATAGGGAAAACCCGACCCGTCCTGAATGCCGTACTGCTCGAAGGCGAAGGTGGTGCCGTCCCTGGAAAAGCCGAGGACCTGAAGGTCCGCCGTGTCCGCTGCCTGCGCAATCGGAGCGAACCACAGGATAGCCAGAAACGTGGCGAAGCTCCGTGTGGCAATCCTTGGCAGCTTTGCGAGACGGGAAGGGATTACTGACATATTCTTCCTCCGACTGAGTTCGGGACCGACCAAGACAAGCATAACGGGAAACAAAATTCAGGTCTGCGGCGTCACAGATTTCACGTTTTGCCGGCAGAAGACGCGCACAAAGGGTTTCAGCATCATCGGCAGCATGTAGATCGGAAACTGGCCGACAGCAAACCAGAGCCAGGTGAACTCCGGCAGGGTGCCCCCGAAGGCGGCTACCATCAGTCCCATGTTCCTTGTGCCGCAGGTATGGGCAATCGCATAGGCGTCTTCCCGGCTGGCAGGGGCAAAAATCAGGAGGGACAGGGTTATCTGGAGGAGTGCGAGGCAGAAGGTGAGCGCGGTCAGGCCAAGGGTGAAGAACGGTTTGTCCGCGAAACTTGCCGCCACGCCGTCCATGGCGGCGATGGCAAAGAAGAGCAGCAGCAGCACGTTCAGCCCGCTGATATGAAGCGTGCCGCGCGACAGGCGCTCCTGACCGGCCAGCTTGCGGAACAGGGTAGAGACCAGAAACGCGCCGGCGAGCAGTAGCGAGAGCTGGGCCGCCAGGCCGCCGACGCTGAGCGGCAGGGACGGCCCCAGCATCAGTTCGCCGATGAAGGGGGCCGTCAGCGGCGTGATGATGAGGGCCGCCACGGAGAGGGCCAGGCTCAGCGTTCCGTCGAGGCCCAGCAGGTAGATGAAGGCGGGCGCGGCCATCACCGGCGGCGCGGCGGTCGCGATGAAGAGAGCCAGGACCACGTCGGGGCCGAAGGCATGCAGGTCGGTGACTTCTATCGCAAGCCAGGTCAGGAGCGGCGCGCCGAGCATCATCCAGACGAGGGCGGCGACCAGCAGCGCGGGACGTCTCAGCCGCATGCGGATGGCATTCTGGTCGACACGCAGAAAGGCGAGCGTCAACAGGCTGAAAACGGCCAACGTCAGATAGGGGCGCAGGAAGGCGGACAGGGCCGGTAGTGCCATGCCGATGAAGATACTCACAGCCAGGGCAGCGGTGCCGTGGCGTCCCGTCCATGCCAAACCTGCCCCGATCACTCGAATCATCTAAAGTTGTCTCCTGAAAAATTCATTCGGCAGCAGGCGTTGCGTTTCGATCGCGGGACGGCGTCCGGCCGCGCTTCAAGGTTTCACATCCCATGGCTGACCCGGCTTCGACTGGAATGGGCAAGACGGCGGAGACTAGCCCGCTTTTCTCGTTGCCGCCAAGCCTTTCAGTCTCCGTTTCGATGGCCGGCAACTGGCTGGTCACGCAAATGTGGTCACAGGCGGGATTTCACGGGCGAGGGAGCTGAGGGCTTGGCAGGCAGGCAGGTTCACGCTTTCGATGTCATGGTTCTCGGTGCCGGGATCGTCGGCGTTTGCACGGCGCTTCACTTGCGCCGCCTTGGCCTCGACGTTGCCCTGATCGACCGGAAGCATCCGGGGGCGGAGGCATCCTTCGGCAACGCCGGGATCGTGCAGCGCAACGGCTTTGTGCCGTACGCGGTGCCAAACCGTCTTCAGGATCTGGTTCCCATTCTTTTGAAACAGTCGAGTGCCGTCTCCTATGACCTCGGAACGGTGCTGCGCCTGCTTCCCTGGATCCGGCGGTATCATGCCTGCAACAGCGGGCGTGGAATTGAGGCCTATTCCCGGACGATCGCACCTTTGAGGGCCTTTGCCGTCGAAGAGCACCTGGAACTTGCCAGAACGACCAACGCCGACCGGTTCTACCGCCAGGGCGGCTGGCTGCATCTTTTCCGCTCGGAAACCTCCTTTCGCCATAGCGAAACGGAACGGCTTTATGCGCGCGTTTTCGGAGTGTCCTATGACGAGTTGAGCGGCGGCGACCTCGCCAAGCTCGAGCCTGGGCTGAAGCTGCCGTCCCTGAAAGCGGTGCATTGGCCCGAGAGCTGTTCGGTGAGCAATCCCGGGGCCGTCGTCGATGCCTTCTGGCGGGGGTATGTGCAGGAGGGTGGTGGTTATTTCCGCGGCGATGCCGGCAAGCTCCGGCGTGAGCGCGGTGGATTCTCGCTTGAGGGCGAGCGCGGAGAGGTCTTTGCCAGGAACGCCGTCATTGCCCTGGGGGCCTGGTCAGCCGACGTGATGAAGGGGTTTGGGGAGAGCTATCCGCTGGCCGTTCAGCGCGGCTATCACATGCATTACCGGGCCCTGTCCGGCGCGTCGTTATCCCGCCCGGTTGTCGATGTCGAAAACGGCTTCACGCTGACGCCGACAGACAACGGTATCCGCCTGACGACCGGGGTGGAACTGGCCGGGCGCGACCTGCCGCCCAATCCGGGGGTGGTCAAGCTGGCCAGGCGGCGAGCGGAAGAGCTCTTTCCCCTCGGCCGGCCATTGCAGGACACGCCGTGGATGGGGTGCCGGCCCTGCCTGCCCGATTCCCTTCCCGTTGTCGGTGCTTCGCCGTCCGTTCCCGGGCTGTGGCTCAATTTCGGGCATGCCCACGACGGCTTTACCCTCGGGCCGGTGACGGGCCGTCTGCTGGCCGAAAGGATCGCCGGAAAGACACCGCTTCTGGATATCGCCGGTCTGGCGCCAGCGCGCTTCATGGCGTGAGGGCGGGGCGAGAGCCCGGCCTTTCAGCTTTCACGCAGGGGCAGGGCGACCGTGTCCTTGACCGTGTTGACCACAATGCGCGACTGCACGTCGGACACCAGGGTGTTGTCCAGAAGCTTTAACCGGAGAAAATTGTCGTAGGTTTTGATATCATCGGTGACGACCTTGATCAGGTAGTCGACGGCACCCGTGATACGCTCGCAGGTGACGACCTCAGGCCAGTGATGGACCAGCTTGTCGAAGGTTTCCATGTTTTCCCGGCTGGGAACCGCAAGCTTGACGAAGGAATAGGCGACGAAGCCGAGGCCGACGGATTCCCGGTCTATGATGGCGGTAATCTGGCGGATTATGCCCTGTTCCTTGAGGCGTTTGATCCTCCGCCAGCACGGGGTCTGGCTCATGCCCGCTTCCTTGGCCACCTCGGCGATGGAGAGCGAAGCGTCCCGCTGCAGAACGCGCAGAACGCGGATGTCGGACGGGTCGAGAAGATATTTATCGGTCATCGGTAATTTTAGGAATTTTTATGCTGCCTCTGGGTGATTGGGGGTGACGATAGCACAGAAATTGCCGGAGAAAAGGATGATATTTATCTGACGTACTAGGTTGCCCTGAGGCGCGGCCGCACCAAGTGCCTTATGAGGAGGAAATCGGATGAATGTGCATATGCCAACAGTGACCCTGGAGGACAAATATGTCGCGACAGAAGGACGGGTCTATCTGACCGGCATACAAGCGCTTGTCCGCCTGCTGCTGGACCGGGCCCGGCTCGACCGGCAAGCCGGCTTGAAGACCGGCGGTTTCGTGTCCGGTTACCGCGGTTCGCCCCTGGCGGGCTACGATACGGAACTGATGCGCGCGCGCAGGCATCTTCGCGGCTACGATATCGTCTTCAAGCCGGGCGTGAACGAGGAGCTTGGCGCCACCGCCGTCTGGGGCAGCCAGAAACTGCGCGGCGAAGGCGGCGTCGGTCGGCCGACCGAATATGACGGCGTTTTCGGCGTGTGGTACGGCAAGGCGCCGGGAGTCGACCGGGCAGGCGATGCCCTGCGGCAGGCCAATGCCTCCGGTACCGACCGCAATGGCGGCGTGCTCGCCCTTGCCGGCGACGACCATCTTGCCAAGTCCTCCATCCTGCCGGCGCAGAGCGAATTCTATTTCGAACACGCGGAAATCCCGGTACTCAACCCGGCCGATATTCAGGACGTGTTGGACTTCGGCCTGCACGGGCTGGAAATGTCGCGGTTCACCAGTCTGTGGACAGCACTGATCTGTATCGCCGACACGATGGATGCGTCTGCGACCATCAACGTTTCACCCGACCGGCTGCGTCTGGTGCGGCCGCTCGACGATGATCCGCGCAAGGACTACCACCAGAACCGCGACCTGCTGCTCGGCAACCGTCTTGAAACGGAACGTCTTGTTCGCGAACTGCGTATCCCGGCGGCGCAGAATTATGTGCGCACCAACGGGCTCGACCGGGTGACCTTCGGCACGCGCCAGAATGTGAAACTCGGGATTGTCACGTCCGGCAAGGCCTATCGCGACCTGCTGCAGGCACTGGATCTGATGGGGATCTCCGAGGACTTTGCCAAGTCTCTTGGACTGGCCGTCTACAAAGTCGCCCTGACCTGGCCGATGGAACCGCTGGGCCTCAGGGATTTCGCCCGCGGCGCGGAACGTCTCCTGGTCGTTGAGCACAAGCGGGCCTTCATGGAACCGCAGATCAAGAATATTTCCTACCACTGGCCGGAAATGAGCCGTCCGGAAATCTGGGGCAAGCGCCGTCCCGACGGCACGCCCTTCCTGTCGGACCTCCTGGAAATCTCGGTCGCGGAGCTGATCGAGGGGCTGATGGCCTGGCTGCCGGCCGAAGTCGTTTCGGAGGAAATGCGGGCCGTCGCCAGCCGGATGACCCGTCAGTCCATGTGGGCGCAGGGCCATGCGGAGCGGGCCGCGCGCATTCCCTACTTCTGTTCCGGCTGTCCGCATTCGACGTCCACAGTAACGCCGGAAGGCTCGCGCTCCATGCCGGGCATCGGCTGCCACGCCATGACCGAAATGGCAGGCCGCACCACGGAAGGCCAGATCGCCATGGGCGGTGAGGGCGTGCTCTGGGTCGGCCAGCAGCCCTTTTCCGGCGACAGCCACGTCTTCGCCAATGTCGGCGACGGCACCTACTTCCATTCCGGCATTCTGGCGATCCGGCAGGCTCTGGCCTCCAACGTGCCGATCACCTACAAGATCCTCTACAACGACGCCGTCGCGATGACCGGCGGCCAGAAGGTCGATGGTCACTTGTCGGTGCCGCGGATCACCCGCCAGCTCGAGGCTGAAGGGGTGGAGCGGATCGCGATCGTTTCGGAAAACCCGGAGAGCTACGGCAGCTGGGCACCGATCGCGCCGGGCACGAAGGTTCACCATCGTGACGAGCTGATGGACGTGCAGGAGGAACTGCAGTCCTTCAACGGTGTTTCCGTCATCGTCTATGACCAGACCTGCGCCGCTGAAAAGCGCCGACGCCGCAAGCGCGGCCAGTTCCCGGATCCGGACATGCGCCTGTTCATCAATGACCGGGTCTGCGAAGGCTGCGGTGATTGTTCGGTCCAGTCCAACTGCCTGTCGGTGGAACCGCTCGCGACGCCCTTCGGTGAAAAGCGGGTGATCAACCAGTCGAGCTGCAACAAGGACTTCTCCTGCATCAAGGGCTTCTGCCCGTCCTTCGTCGAGATCGATGGTGCCGCCCTGAAGAAGCCGAAGAAGGCCGATGTCGATGTCGATACCCTGGTCCGGGAGCTGCCTCAGCCGGCCCTGGCGCCGCTTGATCGCACCTGGAACACGCTGGTCGCCGGCATCGGCGGGATGGGCGTGACCACGATCAGCGCCGTGCTGGCGATGGCTGCCCATATCGACGGCAAGCAGGCCTCGACCCTGGACATGACGGGTCTTGCCCAGAAGGGCGGTCCGGTGACCTCCCATGTCCGTTTCGCCGCCAGCGACCGGTCGATCGAAGGCCCGCGCGTTCCGGCCGCCAGCCTCGATCTGCTGATTGCCAGCGACATGGTTGTTGCCACCAACGCAGACCAGCTTGCGCTTGCCCACCGCGGCAAGATGCTGACTGTCGCGAATACCAAGGTTGCTCCGACCGCCGAATTTGTTCTGAAGCAGACGCTGTCCTTCGACGAAAAGCGGATGGACGCAGCGCTGCGCGAAGCGTCCGGCACCTACCTGGCCATGAACGCGGCCGACATTGCCGAGAAACTGCTGGGCGATGCCATCTATGCCAACATGCTGCTGGTCGGCATGGCGTTCCAGAGCGGGGCGCTGCCGATTTCCGACTATGCGCTTGAGACGGCTCTGGAGCTGAACGGGGCAGCGGTCGCAAACAACATCAAGGCCTTCAGGGCCGGCCGGGTTCTTGCGGCCAATCCCGAAAGGCTGCTGAACTCCCTGCCGGTGGAAGAAAAGCCCCGTTCGTTCAGCCTGGACGAGAAGATCGCCTTCAATGCGGACGAACTGACGGCCTACCAGAATTCCGCCTATGCAGACAGGTATCTCGATCTGGTTGCCAGGGTGAAGGCCGCCGACGAGGCGCACGGGTCTGGCACCATGCGGCTTACGCAGACCGTTGCCGATATGCTTTTCAAGGTCATGGCATACAAGGACGAGTATGAGGTCGCACGGCTTTATTCCGATCCGGCCTTCAAGCAGAAGATCGCGCAGCGCTTTGAAAACCCGCGCAAACTCAAGGTCTATCTGGCACCGCCGTTCCTTGCCCACCGCAAGGACCCGAAGACGGGCCGTCCGGAAAAGATCGCCTTCGGCCCCTGGGTGTTCAACGTCTTCAAGGTGCTGGCCGGCTTCAAGGGCGCGCGCGGCAAATGGTACGATCCGTTCGGCCGGACGGCCGAGCGCAAGGCAGAACGCGCGCTGATTTCGCAATACGAGGGCGATATCGCGGAGATCCTGAACCGCCTGCCGGATGGCAACTACGGCCTGTTGGTGGAACTGGCCCGTGTGCCGGACCTCGTGCGCGGCTTCGGACCGGTGAAGGAAACCAATCTGGAGAAGGCGGCCGACAAGCGCCAGCAGCTGCTCGATCAGCTGACCAAGCGCGACGACGGCGGCAGCGACGATGCCGATGCCTCCAAGGATTTCCTGGCCGCTGCCGAGTAAGCCGCACCGGGACAAGTCAGAAACAAGAAAACCGGCGCGTTTCGCGCCGGTTTTTCTTTCACCAAAAGACTTTGCTTCAGCAGGGGGAGCCGCTGATATAGCGATGGCGGCGCTGCTGTTCACGAGCTCTCAGGCCATTGTCCGCCAGAACATCGCATAGGAGGCAGTGCGGCAGCTGCTTCAGGCTTCCGTGGCGCTTCCACGCAGCCAGGACCGTGTAGATGGCGGCGAAGAGTTTCGGTTTTTGCGGTGCGGGCGTGTGACGGGAGGGCAGGGGAATCACCTGATGGGACATGACATTCTCCAATAAAAAAATAATCCGCTTTCTTTATTTGGGGAAAAAGAGACGGAGTTCAATATAGAAAGAGAATTATTTTTTTATCTGGAATATGGCTGTTTGCTTGATGTTTCTTGCACTTAGCGGCAATGAGCGAAGGACACAAATAACGGGAAACGCAATCCTCCCACTCGCCTTGCCGATGAAAAGTCATCAAATTCGGCCATTTTCCAATCACCGGAATCTGCCGGAATGACGATTGATGACGGGGCTGGGCATGGCGTCCGGTGGAAAACTTTTTTGGGAAATTTGTCCGAAATTTCCGGAGCGGAAGGCGACCTGCCGGAAAAGGCTCTTTCTGAAATAAATTATTGTTTTCAGTGCCTTGTGGTGATTTTTGGGCAATTAAATACAATTGTCGGCAAGTTTTAGAAAAAGACGAATACATTCTGAAAAAACGCGTTTCGCTCTTCTTTAATTCTGCGGTCCATTCTCGCTAGCACTGCCGGATCGGCACAAATTGAGAGCTGGTATCGAATATGACAGAAGCGTTGAAAACAGAACTGGTGAACTTCTCGGAGCTGAACGGCGAAGCCGGAAATGCCCGGAAGGCTGAGCTGGCGCGTCATGTTGCAACGTTGTTCGCTCTGACTTCCGATCGCTGCTCGGACGAACAGGTCGATATCTACGACTCGGTTCTGCTGCGTCTCGTCGACATGGTCGAGGCGGAAGTGCGCAGATATGTGGCCGAGCAGATGTCGAGCCTGCGCCGGGGACCGGAGGAAACCATCCGCCGTCTTGCGGATGATGACATCGAGGTTGCCGAGCCGATCCTTCTCCGATCCACTGTCCTGCGCGATGCGGACCTGACCAGGCTTGCCGAGAAACACGGAAACGCGCATCGATTTGCGATTGCGCAGAGGGAAGTGCTTTCCGAGGAAGTGACGGATGTTCTGGTCAAGCGCGGCGACCTCAAGGTCAAGCGAAAGGTTGCCGGCAATGACGGCGCCAAGCTTTCCGAAGCATCGGTCTCCACGCTGATCAGCGATGCTGCCTCGGATGCGACCCTGCAGCTCTTCTTGAGTGACCGTTCCGACCTGGCGGAAACGCAAATTGCCAGCCTTGTCGCGGTCGCCAGCGAGGAAGTGCGAAAAAAGCTCCTTGCGGCGGGTCAGAAACAGGAAGCTGAACGCGTCGTCGAGGCTGCGGATATCGCGGCTCAGCGCATGTCGAATCAGTACTGGCTCGGCCGCTATGATTTCGAGACAGCGCGCAGCCGCGTGCTGCTTCTCGCCAAGCGGGGCATGGTCAATGAAGCCGCGTTGCGCCGCTTTGCCTCGGAGGACAGATTTGCCGAGGCGGTCGCCACCTTCGCCTGGCTGGTCCGCTGCGGTGTGGAAGAAGTCAGCCATTGGATGGTGCGCCCGGACCCCGAACCCTTCGTGGTTCTGGCAAAGGCATCCGGCCTGACCTCAATCACCGTCGGCTCTCTGCTGGCCATCGGCCCCTGGCGCCATCGACTTACACCGGAAACCCGCAGTGATGCGATGAGCCTTTTCGAGCGCATGACCGTCGCCGAAGCCCGGCGCAAGATGGCCCACTGGAACAACACCGCCGTGAACTGAGGTGCAGCCTCTGTCCAGATTAACAAGTTGACCCGGCTTCAAGGCCGGGTCTTTTTGCGTTGAGCTGAAATCAGCCGGAGCGATCGCAGTTTCCGGACCGCAAACCGCTGCTTCTTTCCATCTCGCCCGATCCATGCTTAAGACATGCGCGGAGATTTGTCGCGACAGCGGTGGGGCAGATATGAGCTTTTCGCAAAACATTTTTTGCCGTCTCTTGCCGGGGGGGGGACACGCCCGGGCGGTATTCATAGTAGTTGCAGTTGCCTTCGCATTTTCCTTTTCATCGCTCGAAATGACATCCCCGGTCCAGGCTCAGGGAATTTCGGGTTTGTTTTCCTTCGGTGGGGATGGGGGAGAAACCGCAGCCGAGCAGCAGGGGAGCAGTCAATCCGCGGAAGACACCGACCCGGAACAAGGCGACGACGAGGCGGAAGCGGTGGAAACGCTCGACGCCTTCTTTCTGGACGCACTGAAAGCCCGCGACACCTTCAAGTCGATCGTCAGGGAAATTCCGACCATCCACGAGACCGTGCTTTCCGTCCTGAAGATGCACGGCGAGGATGAAGGCCTAGGCTGGATGCCGGCCGCGCTGGTCAATATTGCGCTGGCGGTCGTGGCAGGGCTGGCGGCGATGTCGTTGCTTCAACGTTGGGGGCGCCATCAGTTCGCGGCCCTGTTCCGGCCCGATGCCGACACCCGGGCCGACAAGATCATCTATCTTTTCTCGCGCGCGTTCCTGATGCTCGCCGGTGTGGCGGCATTCGCCATCTTCTCGGCACTGGTTTATCTTTCTGTCGATACCGGATTGCAGGCGGCCAGTCAGACCGCGCTTGTGGTGTTGAGCGTCATTTCCGTATTTCTCGTTCTGCGGATCATCTGGCTCAACGTGCTTGCCCCCGACGCGGAAAGCCACCGGTTGGTCGCGCTTCAGACACAGGAAGCCCGCAGCCTTTACCGTGCGCTGCTCCTCGGAGGCGGCATCTCTCTGACGGCGATCGGTTTCTGCCTGTGGATGGAGCGCCTCGGACTGTCGGACAAGGCGCACAAGATTGCGCTTATCGCCGCCTCCGCGATCGGCATGCTGATCCTGATCGCCATCGCCATTGCCTTCCGCAAGACCGTTGCCCGTCTGATCCGCGGCAAAAAAGGCGAGAACGCATCCTCATGGCGCCTCGTGCTGGCAAGCCTTTGGCACTTCATTGCGATTGTCTACTTCGTGTTCGCCTGGGCCATTTCCTCGGTCCGGATCCTGCTGGACCTTCCCGATGCGACCGGACTGGTGGGCGCCCCGCTTCAGGTTCTGCTGATGGCGGCGGTCGCTTATGGCGTGCTCATTCTGATTATCGACAAACTGTTGCTGCCGCGCATCGACACGGAGGATTCCAAGACCAGGATCGCGGAAGACATACGCCGGGCGGAAGAGCGTGAAGGCAGCGAGGAAGACCCGGAAAGCGCAATGGCGCAGGCGCATGCGGAGGCCGCAGAACGGGAAGCAAGACGGTCCCCCTTCCGGGATCTGCTGGATCGCGGCGCAGCGATCCTGGTCGTCTTTGCCTCCCTCGGGGTTCTGGCATCGTTGTGGGGCATTTCATTGGGCCGCAGTTCGCTTGCCGGTTCCTTCGCCGATATCTTCCTGGTCCTGTTCCTTGCCTATATGGCCTACGACGCAGTGAAGATCGTCATCGACCGTCAGATCGCCCGCGAGGCGCCTGCGGAAAAGGACGAGGAAGCCGAGGTCGGCGGAACGGGCGAGAGCCGGATTGCGACGTTGCTGCCGATCTTCCGGAACTTCCTGCTGATCACCATTGTAGTGATCGCATCCATGGTGGTTCTGTCCGAGCTGGGCGTGAACATCGCCCCGCTCTTCGCCGGAGCCGGCGTGGTCGGCCTTGCGGTCGGCTTCGGCGCGCAAACGCTGATCCGGGACATCTTTTCCGGCGCGTTCTACCTGATCGACGATGCCTTCCGGAAAGGCGAATACATCGACATCGGCAGTGCCAAAGGGGTCGTGGAGAAAATCTCGATCCGGTCGATGCAGCTGCGCCACCATCGCGGTGCCCTGACGACTGTGCCCTTCGGGGAGATCCAGCACGTGGAGAATTTCTCCCGTGACTGGGCAGTGATGAAACTTGCCTTCCGCGTCACTTACGACACGGACGTGGAAAAGATGCGCAAACTCATCAAGAACTTCGGCAAGGAGCTTTTGGAAGACGAATATTACGGTCCGATGTTCCTGGCGCCGCTGAAGTCGCAGGGCATCATGTCGATGGAAGACTCGGCCATGATCGCCCGGGTCAAGTTCACCACCAAGCCGGGCAAGCAGTTCGAGTTGCGCAAGGTGGTCTATGCCGGGCTCAGGGATCTGTTCGAGAAAAACGGCATCAGGTTCGCCCATCGCCAGGTGACTGTCCGGGTTGCCGGTGCCGAAGACGAGAACGGGGGGATTTCTCCTGCGGTGGCGCAGGCAGCGGCCGGGGCGGCTGCTTCCGCGGGAGCATTTGACGATATGGATGGCAACGGCGGCGGTCCGGAAGAGCAGATCTGACCGGCCGTTGCTGCTACAGTAACCTCCCTGGGTCTCCGGAACAGCGGCGAGCATGCGTTGTTCCGACGCGGCAAGGGAGGAACCGATGCTGAAGACGTTCGTTGTTGGGGCCAGCCTGTTGACAGGACTGCCGGGTGTGGCGCTCGCCGGTCCGATGCAGGACAAGGCGCAGCAGGCTGAGGCGGCCCTGGGCAAGAAAGACGGCGGTCTTGCGATCAAACTGATGCGTGAGGCACTGTTTCAAACCTGGAAAGAAGCTCCGCTTGCCATTCCGACCGCCGTTTTCGTGACCGCACCGGCTGACGGTTATGGCATCTACACGGCACGCGCCGACAGCGTGTTTGCCATCGGCGAGCCGTTGCTGGTCTACCTTGAGCCGGTCGGCTTCGACTGGAAGCAGGAGAACGGGCTTTTCAGGTCCCTGCTCACCGTCGATTTCGACCTGTCGTCGCCAGACGGCACGGTTCTGGCGGGACAAAAGGAATTCGGCCGTTTCGATTTCAAGAGCCATGTTCCGAACACCGAATATATGGCCAACCTGACACTCCGTGTGAATGGTGCACCAGCCGGCGACTATGTGCTCGACCTGACGGTGAACGACCAGATCGGCGGCGGTTCGGCCAGGGTGAAGATACCGTTTTCGTTTCAATGAGGCGTGCGGCCGGGTTGGCCGGCTCTGCCGACAGTCAGTAATCGGCCCAAAAATCCGGTTGCGGACCATGGACCTGCTGCCGGAAATCCGATATCGCTCCTGCCGATCAATCGGAACGGGTAGCGGATGCGGATCGGATTTGAGGCTGGGGCCATCAACGAGCGCGGCATGAGTGTCGCGCTTTACGACTATGCGCTCGGCGCGCAGGCGTTACTCGGCCACGAGGTTTTTGTCTTCTACAGTGAGGCCAGCAGCGTACCCGCGGTTGTCGACAAGTTCAGGCAGAACCTCACTCTGGTTCCCGTGCCGCCCTCAGCAGGCGGCCTTGCCGTCAGCGCCCCGCTGAAGCTCGATTTCTGTTACTACATCCGGGACGGGCGTGTCCGGCCGACCAGTATTGCGGCCGACCGCACGGGCATTCACGCCGTGTTCCGGCACTTCGAGCCTCACGGCGATGTCTATGCCTATGTGTCGGACTGGCTGGCCGGCTGGATGACAGGGGGCAAGGCCCCGGCGGTGCCGCATATCGTGGACCTGCCGGAGGCGGCCGGATCATTCCGGCAGGAGTTGGGCATTCCCGGTGATGCGTTCGTCGTCGGCCGCTACGGCGGCTACGACCAGTTCAACCTCGAATTCGCCCATGAAGCAGTCGGTGAAGCGCTGACGAAAAGGTCGAACCTCCATTTCCTGTTCGTGAACACGGAAAAATTCATCGACCATCCGCGCGCCCTGTTTCTGCCGCCGGTCGTTGCCCCGCAAGACAAGGCGCGCTTCATCGCAAGCTGCGACGCCGGGCTCAACGCGAAAAAGATAGGTGAGAGCTTCGGTCTCGCG
Source organism: Roseibium sp. (assembly GCF_050301095.1). GTDB lineage: Bacteria > Pseudomonadota > Alphaproteobacteria > Rhizobiales > Stappiaceae > Roseibium. The sequence goes on along the minus strand of NZ_JBNKYW010000267.1, from coordinate 128,976 downwards.
ATTGCGGAATTCCTGATGTTCGGGAAACCGGTGTTCAGCTGGGCGGGCGGCATGGACCAGAACCACGTGGCCATGAGCCCGAAAAGGGAATGGATCTACCGCACCCGGCGCGAGCTGGTCCGGTTGCTGACGGGCTATGCGCCTTCGGTGGCAGACAGCGATCTGGCGCGGGCATCCGTTGCCTGCTACCGGCCCGAGCCGGTCATGAAGCGGTTCGAGGAGGTGTTCCTGTCCGGCACCTATTCGACTGACGGGCTGCAGTTGTCGGAGTTGTTCAAGGCAAAGCGGTTTTTGCAGGAAAAAGCGATGCGGGCGAAATTCCGGCTCTGGAAGAGCCTATGAGGATCAGGACGACATGAAGCTTTACGACTGCTTTGTCTTTCACAAGGAATTCGATCTCCTGGAAATCCGACTGCGGGAAATGGGCGATCATGTGGACCGCTTCGTTCTGGTGGAGGCCAACCAGACCCAGAGAGGCGGGCCCAAGCCCTACTATTTCGACGAGAACCGGGAACGGTTCGCCCCTTGGGCGGACAAGATCATCGATCTGCAGATTGCCTTTCCGGAAGAACTGCCGCCGGCGCTGGGCGTCTACAAGAATCGGCGCAAGAAGGACTGGGAACGGGAGAACTACCAGCGCAACTGCATTGCACGGGCACTGGAGGGGCTTGATGGCGACGACCTGGTCCTCCTGTCGGACGTCGACGAAATCGTGCGCTCAAGCGTTCTTGAAAAGGTGCTGAAGGAACGGCTCTACAGGGGCAGGATGCTGGTCTTCGAACAAAGCCTTCACAAGCATCATCTCAACCGCGTCGTGCCGGGCAAGACCTGGCTGCTGGGCTCGCGGATGATCGAGAAGAAGTATTTCACGACACCGCAGCAGCTGCGCCGCACCAAGGCCAGGATGACCAAGAAGTCCTACATTCCGGACTTCCTGACACAGCCGTTCCTGAGAATCCGCAACAACAACCTTTCCGGGATCAGCCGGCCGGTGAAGATCATCCCCGATGCCGGCTGGCACTTTTCTTCCATGGGCGGTCTTGAAGCTTTCAGGACCAAGCTGGATTCGGTGGTGCACGGCCAGACGGTCGACACCAGCGACATCGCCCGGCTCTACGAGCGGGAACTGCAGGGAACGGAGCTTGTCCCGCTAAGTGGCCTGCCCGCCTGTGTGAGGGACGGGCGGTTCGATCACATGCTGGCAATGGAAACGGCGGAAGGCTGAGCACCTCCGCTACTGACCGTTCGTCAGTCCCGCCCGGATGAGTTCGTCCCGCTGCAGGCATCCGGGGCAGACGCAAAAGAGCCCGCAGTGATGCGGGCTCCAGGGTTTTCCGGTTGCTTAGTTTTCCAGGAACCTTTTTGCGTCAGGCAGCAGTTTCATCAGCAGGAAGTAGGCGACACCTGCAGGCAAGAGGCTGGCGTACCAGGACACGGCCGAGAAGGTGAGGGCTGCGGCAACGCCGATGCCCATTGCGATGACAGCGGCCCAGTTGATGCCCTTGTACGGTCCGTCCGGATCGTAAAGCTTGTCGAGATCGAGCTCCTGCTTGCGCAGGATGAAATAGTCGACGACGAGGATTGCGAAGATCGGGCCGAGGAAGGCGGAGTAGGTCTGGATGAAGAGATTCAGACCGGCCGCGGATTCGTCCTTCACCAGTTCCCAGGGGAAGGTCGCGAATGCCAGGAGACCCACGATCACCGCCGAAGTCCGGAACTTGATCTTGAAGACGTCCATCAGGGCATAGGCGGGCGGGACGACATTGTTCAGGATGTTGGTCGTGACCTGCGCAAAGGCGATGAACAGCAGGGTGATGACCAGAAGCGGCTTGTTGTCCACCGCGCTTGAGAACACCTTGATCGGATCCACTTCTCCGGTGGCGCCTGAAACCATCAGGCCGATCAGTCCCATGAACAGCGTTGCGGGCAGGATGGAGTTTGCATAGATCGCCACCTGACGCAGCGGCCCGACATTGCGACGCAATTCGCGTGAATAGTCGGACACATTGAGCATCATTGTGCTGTAGATGCCGAGAAAGAGCATGGTTGCTCCCCAGAACGGGGCACCCCAGGTGCCTTCGACGTCAACAAGGTTGGCCGTGATCTCCGCGCCGTATTTGTTGATGACGCTGAAGAACATGTAGACCAGCGAACCGATGATGAAGACCGAGCCGATGTTCTCCAGCCATTTGATGCCGTGGAACCCGAGCACGGACAGGCCGATCTGAAGCAACTGGAAGCCGATAAAGAAGACGACCATGTTGTCGTAACCGAACAGGGTTGCGGAGACGAGATTCAAGGCTCCGGCACCGATCCAGCTCTGAAATCCGAACCAGACGATCGCAGGCACCGAACGCACCAGCGCGGGAATTCTTGTTCCTGTGAATCCGAACGCGGAACGCGCCTGGACCATGAAGGGAATGCCGTATTTGTGGCCGGCCTGCCCGTTGATCATCAGTGCGATGCCGATAACGGTACAGCCAATGGCGATGGCAACGAATGTCTGCAGCAGGTTGAGGGTACCGACGAGGCCGGACCCGATCGTGAATGTGCCGATCGATACGCAGCCGCCAAGCCAGGCGAACAGATAGGACCACGGGTCCATGATCCGCGTTTCCTGCGGAGCAAGGCTTTCCTCCCCGATCGCCTTCTCCTCAATATGGGTGACATGGTCATCGTGCGGGATTGCCGCCATGTCGGTCAGGGTGTGGGACTCTGTCATTTTCTCCTCCCAGAGCTTAAGTCTACTTCACGTTGGGGAATGCGTATGCATTGATCTTGCTGGTCTTCAGGCCGCTGCCGACGAGGGCCTCGATCATGCGTGTGGCGACACTTACGCCGTCGATGACCGGAACCCCGGTCTCCTGGCTGAGCCACTCGGTGAGATCCGCCATGCCGGCGCAGCCGAGCACCACCGCTTCGCAATGGTCTTCATCGATGGCGCGCTGGACTTCAGCCAGAATCCTTGCGCGTGCGTTTGATCCGGGCTCCTCCAGCGCGAGGACCGGGATTTCCGCGGAGCGAACGCGCCGGCATTGATGCGACAGGCCGTAGCCGTGGATCAGGCGCTCGATCACGGGCACCGAGCGCGGCAGGGTTGTCACCACGGAAAAGGACGTTGCCAGCATGCTGGCGGCCTTCACCGCAGCTTCGCATATGCCGAGAACCGGTCCGGTCGCCGTCTCGCGGCAAGCGCCAATGCCGGGATCGTCGAAACACGCGACAACGATGCCGTCGACCCCCTTTTCCTCCGCTTCCCGGACGCAAGACAACAGTCCAGGCAGGCTCATTGCCTCGTCGAAATGGCCTTCGATGCTCGCCGGAGCTCCGCTCGCGGTTGCGCCCGAGATGACGACACCGGTGCTGGCAACCCTTTCTGCGGTCGCGACGATCTTGCGCGTCATCGATTCCGTAGAGTTCGGATTAACGATCAGGATTTCCATTTTGCTCCTCCTTGTCATCAAAAATTGTTAACAAACTTTGTTTACAAAATAAAGGAAATTTTTTTCCGAGGATTGTCAACATCTTATGACTTCACTAGATCAGGTTGGATCTGAGCGGCACGTGGAGGTTTTGATGAGCGACTCGCCGGAGCAGACGATCGTGTCCGCTATTGTCAGCGCGGTGTCGGAGCAGCGCCTTCCGCCAGGTGCCAAGCTTGGGGAGCAGGAGCTGAGTGAAGTCTTCTCCTGCAACCGGGCGAACGTGCGCCGGGCCCTGGCAACTCTTGCCGCGCTACGGATCGTGGAACTGCGCCCGAACCGCGGTGCCTTTGTCAGCTCGCCGACACCCAAGGAGGCGAAGGATGTGTTCCAGGCGCGGCGGGCGCTTGAGCGCACTATCGCCCGTCAGGCTGCCCTCAACGTAAAACCGGCTGATATCGAAGAGCTGCGCCGGGATGTTGCGGAAGAACACCGAGCCCATGCCGACGGCAACCAGCCGCTTGCGCTGCGCCTGTCTCGCGAATTTCATCTGAAGATTGCCCGCATTGCCGGAAATTCCGTGTTGGAGGAGTTTCTTCGGGAGCTCACGATGCGGACAACGCTGATCATCAGTCTCTATTCGAAGGATCAGAACAAGAGCTGCGCCGAAGACGAACATGCAGTGATTGTCGACACGCTCGAGGCCGGCGATGCCGAGCTTCTGGTGCAGCGCATGGACGAGCATCTCAGGCACATTGAGGCAGGCATCAGCTTCAAGACCAGAAAAGAGCCTGTCTCCAACTTGCGGAACCAGCTTCTGGCGTGAGGCCTTGCGCAGCCCGTTGTCTGCATCGGAAGGTCGCGAGGGTGCTGGTGTAATCTGAGGCGGATGCAGCCTGCCTCTGTACTTTGGGCCTGGCTCTTTCATGAATATCACTGGCCGAAGGATTTCACGCTCAAGCACAAGCTGATGCTTGGTGACGTTATGTCGACGCTTTTGTCCTGGGGCATTGCGGTCTTGTCGGTGATTGGGGGCGCGATTGCCGCAACACGCAAATTTTTCGTTGGCGGCCGCGCTGCCGCCGTCGTGTTCTGGTTGACGGTCAGCATTGTGCTGACGCTGACAACGCCATATGTCCCGAAAACTTGTTTTCAGGATATCGCTGGCGGTTATTCGTGCGACACGCGGGATTTGGTTTTCAAGTTCCTGGTCATGCTCGTATCGCTGGGCTATCTCGCGATACCGGGACTGGTGATCGGAACCAGATTTTCACGCAAGCGGTATCGGCCGTTGATCAGGTAATCACCCTGTCGACGTTTCCAAAGGCAAAGTTTCAAGCCCGTTTCTGCTTCTCTGCCGCTCGATGGGCTCTGCCAAATTCATTCCAACAAACCGCCTGCTCTGTACAAGAGCGGCGTATCCGGACAAATCCGTGTCGGATTTGAACTCCGCTCTTGCCAATGGCTGCGAAACCATATAAAGATATCTTTATATCGACATCGATGGTTGAGCGCATGACAGACGAACCGATCCTTTCCGTTGACGAAACCCTTGCCGCCCTCAGGGCGGTTGGCGAGGCGACCCGTCTGCGGCTGATTGCCCTGCTGGCTGAGAGCGAGCTGACGGTGAAGGATGCGACGGCCATTCTGGGCCAGAGCCAGCCGCGCATTTCCCGCCATCTGAAACTCCTTGCCGAAGCTGATCTCATCCAGAGGTTTCCGGAAGGTTCCTGGGTCTACTATCGTCTGGCCGACGGTCCGGAAGGGGAACTTGCCCGCGCGCTTGTCGACCGCATCTCGAAGGACGATCCGGTCCTGGCGGCCGATCAGGAGCGCTTCCGGGCGATCCGCAAGGCCAAGGCTGAAGAAGCTGCCGCCTATTTCGCCGCCCGCGCTCTGACATGGGACCAGGAGCGGTCGCTGCATGTGTCCGAAGAGGATGTCGAAGCGGCCATGCGCAAGGCGCTGGGGGGCAAACCGTTCCATTCCTTCCTTGACCTTGGAACGGGAACCGGCAGGCTTCTGGAGGTCTTCGCAAGCCAGTACACTTCCGCGCTCGGCATCGATGCCTCGCACGACATGCTCGCGGTCGCCCGCGCCAACCTTGCCAAGTCCGGTCTTGCCAATGCGCAGGTCCGTCATGGCGACGTCTATGCGCTCAATGTGCCACCGCGCTCCTTCGATTTGGTCGCCATTCACCAGGTGCTGCACTTCCTGGAAGAACCGGCCCGCGCATTGGCGGAAGCCGCCCGGGCGCTGCGCCCCGGCGGACGCCTGCTGGTGATCGACTTTGCTCCGCATGAGCTGGAATTCCTGCGCGACAAGCATGCGCACCGCCGGCTCGGATTTTCCCATGACCAGATGGAACGCTGGCTGGAAGCTCTTGATCTCGATCTGGAACAGGTCACCGACCTGGTTCCGTCCGAAGACACCGACAACAACCTAACCGTTACGCTGTGGCTTGCCCGTGACCGCCGGATTGTTACCGATCTGCCGGCACGCGACACGTCCCGAGAGGTCGCCTGACATGACTGCCAATTCCTCCCGCCGGTCCCATTCCGCCGCTTCCTCGCCGATCACGGCCTCTTTCGAGTTCTTCCCGCCGAAATCCGACAAGATGGCGGAAACGCTCTGGAACACCGTGCAGCGCCTGGAGCCTTTGAGCCCCTCCATGGTCTCAGTGACCTATGGCGCGGGCGGGTCGACCCGCGAGCGGACGCACAGGACCGTTGAACGGATCCTGAAGGAAACCGATCTGGCTCCGGCTGCGCATCTGACCTGCGTCGGGGCGTCCACGGATGAAGTCGATGCGATCGTGAAAGACTACTGGGATCTGGGCGTGCGCCATCTGGTGGCGCTGCGCGGTGATCCGCTCACCGGCATCGGTTCGCGCTACGTGCCGCATGAAAACGGCTATGCCTATGCCTCCGACCTTGTGGCGGGTGTGAAGAACATCGCCAATTTCGACATTTCCGTTTCCGGCTATCCGGAAAAGCATCCGGAAAGCGGAAGCTGGCAGAGCGAGATCGACAACCTGAAACGCAAAGTGGACGCGGGCGCGGACCGGATCATCACCCAGTACTTCTTCGACAACGACCTGTTCGATGACTACCTGGACCGGATCGCTGCTGCCGGGATCAATATCCCGGTCATTCCCGGCATCCTGCCGATCCACAATTTCGAACAGACGATGGTGTTTTCGGCCAAATGCGGCACATCGATCCCGCAGTGGCTCGCCCGGCGCTTCGCGGGCCTGACAAACGATCCGGAAACGCGCAAACTGGTCGGTGTCTCGATCGCCTGCGAACAGGTCATGGATCTGGTGGACCGTGGGATCAACGATTTCCACTTCTACACCATGAACCGTGCGGACCTGACCTATGCCATCTGCCACATGCTCGGCATGGGCCGGCCCCAGCCGGAAGATCTGGCTGCCTGACCGGGTGATTGGATGAAGTCTGTTGCCGAGCTGCCCGGCCGATGACGCCTGGCCTCGGCAACGGTTTCACCCGGAAGAAAAGGAAGGGTGTTAGACATGGCAAGTATCAGCACGACCAACAACGTGGTCTCGGCCGCGCATTCCCTGTTAAGGCAACTGGGTTTCAACCTGCGTGCCATCGACAGGGGCGAGGGCAGGATCGTGCTCGTCGCGCAGAACGACGAACACGAAATCCAGGGCAGCTCGGCAATAGAGATCCTCGGCCTTCTCACCGTCTATCAGGCGCGGGATGGCGATTTCAGCAGCAGCGGCGACGCGGATAGCGAGCGCATCAAGGTATGGGATGCCTTCGACGAGATCGCCGGCTCCGAAAGCTGAGACACCCCTGTTCCGAACCAAACGAATTTGCACCGGCGTCAGCCTGCTCAACCACAAAAGACATTTCCGGAAGGACCCTCCCGTGATCAAGTCAGACGCTTTCGAGCGCCTTCGCGACCTCGCCAAGACCCGCATCCTCGTGCTCGACGGGGCCATGGGTACAGAGATCCAGCTGCTCAGGCTGGATGAGGCCGCCTATCGCGGGGCGCGGTTCGCCGATTGGCCGCGTGACGTCAAGGGCAACAACGACCTCCTTAGCCTGACCCAGCCGGACGCCATCCGGAAGATCCATGTCGACTACCTGAAGGCAGGCGCCGACATTATCGAGACCAACACCTTCTCCTCCACCACCATTGCCCAGGCCGATTACGGCATGGAGGAACTGGCCTATGAGCTGAACTTCGAAAGTGCGAAGCTCGCCCGAGAGGCCTGCGATCTGGTCACGGCCGAAGATCCGTCCCGCCCGCGCTTCGTGGCCGGCGCCCTCGGCCCGACCAACCGGACCGCGTCGATTTCCCCCGACGTGAACAATCCCGGCTACCGCGCTGTTTCCTTTGACGATCTGAGGATCTCCTACGCGGAAGCGGCGCGCGGACTGATCGTGGGTGGCGCCGATATTCTGCTGGTCGAGACCATCTTCGACACCCTCAACGCCAAGGCGGCGCTGTTTGCCATCGACGAAGTGTTCGAGGAAACCGGCAAGATCCTTCCCGTGATGATCTCCGGGACAATCACCGATCTCTCGGGCCGCACCCTTTCCGGCCAGACGCCGGAAGCCTTCTGGAATTCCGTCCGCCACACCAATCCGCTCACCATCGGCCTCAATTGCGCCCTTGGCGCCAAGGAAATGCGCGCCCATGTCGACGAGCTCGGCCGGGTTGCCGACACGCTTGTGTGCGCCTACCCGAACGCGGGCCTGCCGAACGAATTCGGGGAATATGACGAGAGCCCGGAACATATGGCGGGCCTCATCGAGGAATTTGCCTCCGCCGGACTGGTGAACATGGTCGGCGGCTGCTGCGGCACGACGCCTGCTCATATCCGGGCGATTGCCGAAGCTGTTGCGGACAAGAAACCGCGCGAGATCCCGGTGATCGAAACGCATATGCGTTTGTCCGGGCTTGAGCCGTTTGTGATCACCAGGGAAACCAACTTCGTCAACGTCGGCGAGCGTACCAACGTCACCGGTTCGGCCCGTTTCCGCAAGCTGATCAAGGAAGGCGATTACGGCACCGCACTGGACGTCGCCCGCCAGCAGGTGGAAAACGGTGCCCAGATCATCGACATCAACATGGACGAAGGCCTTCTGGATTCCGAAGAGGCCATGGTCACCTTCCTCAACCTTGTGGCTGCCGAGCCGGATATCGCCAGGGTTCCGGTGATGATCGACAGTTCCAAGTGGACCGTCATCGAGGCCGGCCTCAAGTGTATCCAGGGCAAGGGCGTGGTGAACTCCATTTCGATGAAGGAAGGCGAGGAAGAGTTCATCAAGCATGCCAGGCTCGTGCGCCGCTACGGCGCGGCGGTCGTGGTCATGGCGTTCGACGAAAAGGGGCAGGCGGACACTTTCGAGCGCAAGACCGAAATTTGCGCGCGCTCTTACAAGATTCTGACCGAGAAGGTGGGCTTCCCGCCGGAAGACATCATCTTCGATCCGAACATCTTTGCGGTCGCGACCGGCATCGAGGAACACAACAACTACGGTGTCGACTTCATTGAGGCGACGGGCTGGATCCGCGAAAACCTGCCGCACGCCCATGTTTCCGGCGGGGTATCGAACCTGTCGTTCTCCTTCCGCGGCAACGAGGCCGTGCGCGAGGCGATGCACTCGGTGTTCCTCTATCACGCCATCCAGCGCGGCATGGACATGGGCATCGTCAACGCCGGTCAGCTCGCCGTCTATCACGATCTCGACACGGAACTGCGCGAGCTTTGCGAGGACGTTGTGCTGAACCGCCGCGACGATGCGACGGACCGCATGCTGGAAGCCTCCGAACGCTGGAAAGGCGAGGGCGGAAAGAAACGGGAAGCCGATCTCACCTGGCGTACCTGGGGTGTCGCCAAGCGGCTGGAGCATGCGCTCGTCCACGGCATCGACGATTATGTCGTCGAGGATACGGAGGAAGCCCGTCAGGCCTTCGACCGACCACTGCACGTGATCGAAGGTCCGCTGATGGACGGCATGAATGTTGTCGGCGATCTCTTCGGCTCCGGCCAGATGTTCCTGCCGCAGGTGGTGAAGTCCGCCCGCGTCATGAAGAAGGCCGTCGCCTATCTGATGCCCTTCATGGAGAAGGAAAAGGAAGAGCAAGGCCTCACCGGCCAGTCGTCGGCCGGCAAGATCCTGATGGCGACGGTGAAGGGCGATGTGCACGACATCGGCAAGAACATCGTCGGCGTCGTGCTTCAGTGCAACAACTTCGAGGTGATCGACCTCGGCGTGATGGTGCCTGCCGCCAAGATCCTGGAAACGGCCAAGCAAGAAAAGGTGGACATGATCGGGCTTTCCGGCCTGATCACGCCGTCGCTCGATGAAATGTGCCATGTCGCTGCCGAACTGGAGCGTGAGGGCCTGGATGTGCCCTTGCTGATCGGCGGGGCAACCACGTCCAAGATCCACACGGCGGTCAAGATCCACCCGAACTACGAACGCGGGCAGGCGATCTATGTCACCGATGCCGGCCGGGCGGTCGGTGTGGCTTCCAAGCTGATGAGCGAAGGCGGCCGCACGCCCTATTTTGCCGAAGTCCGCTCCGAGTATGCCGATATTGCAGAAAAACATGCGGCAAGCCGGGGCAGCCAGCAGCGCACGCCGATTGCTGCGGCCCGTCAGAACGCCTTCAAGTGCGATTTTTCGGGTCACCCGCCGGTTGCGCCGAAAAAGCCGGGACGGACCGTCTTCGATGACTTCCCGCTGGAAGAGCTGGTGCCGGTGATCGACTGGACGCCGTTCTTCGCCACCTGGGAGATCAAGGGCCGGTATCCGCAGGTCCTGACGGACAACCGTTACGGCCCGGCGGCCAAGGCGCTCTACGACGACGCGCGGCGTATGCTCGACGAGATCGTGGAGAAAAAGCTCCTGACCGCGCGCGGCGTTGCCGCGCTCTGGCCGGCCAATGCCGTCGGCGACGACATCCGGCTCTTCACGGATGAAGGCCGGAGCGAAACGCTCGGCACGTTCCATACGCTGCGCCAGCAAATGGCAAGGACCACCGGTGGCCGCGCCAATGTTGCCCTCAGCGATTTCGTGGCGCCGCTGGAAAGCGGCCTCAGCGACTGGATCGGCGGATTTGCCGTGACCTCGGGCCATGGCGAGAACGAGCTGGCCGCTCGTTATGCGCGGGAAGGGGACGATTACAACAAGATCCTGTCCCAGGCCCTGGCCGACCGGCTGGCGGAGGCCTTTGCCGAAAAGCTGCATCAGATCGTACGCAAGGACCTGTGGGGCTATGCCGCCGACGAAACGCTGTCGGTCGAAGACCTGATCTCCGAAAGCTATCAGGGCATCCGGCCGGCGCCCGGCTATCCGGCCCAGCCGGACCACACGGAAAAGGATACGCTGTTCCGGCTTCTGGACGCGGAGCGCCTGACCGGCATTCAACTCACCGAAAGCCGGGCGATGCTGCCGGGGTCTTCGGTCTCCGGGCTTTATTTCGGTCATGCGGACAGCCACTATTTTGGCGTCGGCAAGATCGAAAAGGACCAGGTGGCGGATTACGCCGTCCGCAAGGGCTGGGATCTGGCCTATGCCGAACGCTGGCTCGCCCCGATCCTGAACTACGATCCGGCCCGGATGGAAGCGGCCGAATAAACCAGGCTTCGTCTTCGGACGTTCCGGAACAAAGGGCCTCCCGCCTTGTCATGGCGGGAGGCCCTTTATTTTTGCACGCATTAACCAAACCCGGAAGAATGAGATTAAATTTGCGATATGCACCCAGTGCGCTCTTGAAAAGTGCACAATGTGCGCTATCCTTCAATCATAAGGAGCGAGGCGCTGAAGTTTCTCTCTCGCCAAAGGAGAATTCGAATGACTGTGCACACGGCAAGGATTTTTCTCGTCAGGCACCGCCAGGACTACAACCGGGACCGGCTTCCCTGGCTCCCCGCAAGGCTGTACCGCAGCTTCAGGGAAGCTTTCCCGAGCCTTCAGGAACGCAATCGCGCTTTCTGAAATCCGGGCCAAGCCCGATACGGCCCCAACAAAAAGCAGATACCTTCAAATAGACGTGCGGAATGCCCCTAACGTCTACCCACTTCACTACAAAACCCGGCTTCGGCCGGGTTTTTTGCGTTTGTCCCTCTTGTGGGACCGCCCCCTGAGCTGGTGAACTCCGGCCGCACAGGAACCCGCCTTCGCGAATACCCTCATCCTGAGGAGGGCCAATGGCCCGTCTCGAAGGATGATGATGTCGGGACAAGGCAAATCGGCTTCAAGCGGCGGGGAAAAGCTTCTTCAGTTCGGCTTCCCCCATGGGCGAGATATGCACGATCCGGCTGTCCTTTTCCCGCCGGAGCCAGTTCCGTTCCATGAAGCTGTCAAGCAGCGCGGCGCCAAGGCCGCCGGCCAGATGGTTGCGCCGCTCGCTCCAGTCGAGACAGGGGCGGCATAGCGGACGGCGGCTCGACGAAAGGGCTTCCAGGTCGATGCCGATCCCGGTGACGAATTCGATGCCTTCTCCTGTCAGGGCAAGACCGCCCTTGTCCGAGGAGACCGTCAGAAAACCGCGAGCTTGCAGGCTGTCAAAGATCCTGACCGCCATGTCACCGGCCAGATGGTCATAGCAGACACGGGCGGCCCGCATTTGCGGATCCCTGGGGCCTGTGCGCGTGCGCAGGTGACCCTTGCGGGCGGCGAGACCCATGAGGGCTTCCAGCACCGCGCCTACCTCCGGACCGGCGAGCGTGAAATAGCGGTGACGGCCCTGCTTGGCCTGGGCCAGCAATCCGCCTTCCATGAGCTTTTTCAGATGTGAACTGGCTGTCGGACCGGTAATGCCCGCCTCGGTTGCCAGTTCGCTCGCCGTCAATGCCTTGCCGCTCAGGAGCGCACTCAGGATGTTGGCACGGGCCGGGTCGCCGATCAGCGATCCGATCCGCGCAATGTCTGGCCCGTCTTTCATTGGGTATCTTCCATCAGGTAACTTCCATGGTTCGATCTGCATCGAAGCATTGTTGTCGCGGAGCATGGCACAGAGAAGGCCGCAAGGCTACTGACAGACAGTTGACAAGGACCAGACATGATTACCTGTTTCATCCGATACCACATCGACCCGACAAAACGCGCGGCCTTCGAACAATATGCACGCAACTGGGGGCGGGCGATTCCCCGCTGCGGAGCGGATCTGATCGGTTATTTCGCACCACATGAAGGCTCCACGACCCTTGCCTATGGGGTTTATTCCATCGAAAACCTGGCCGCATACGAAGCTTACCGCGCGCGGCTCGCCGCCGATCCCATCGGGCAGGAGAACTATACTTTCGCCCAATCTGAGAAATTCATCTTGCGGGAAGACCGCACCTTCCTGAAACTGGCCTCCGCACCGCATGCCATGGGAGAAAGTGTCAGATGATTGCCGTGATTTTCGAAGTCATTCCGCATGCGGACAAGAAGCAGAACTATCTCGACATGGCCGCGGAAATGCGGCCTTTGGTCGAACAGATCGACGGCTTCATTTCCGTCGAGCGTTTCCAGAGCATCACCAATCCGGAAAAGCTGCTGTCCCTTTCCTTCTTCCGCGACGAGGACGCCCTGAACGAATGGCGCCGGCTGACACAGCACCGCAAGGCCCAAAAGGCGGGGCGGGGCAGCTATTTCAAGGACTACCGCCTGCGGGTCGCCCATGTGATGCGGGACTACGGCATGGACGAACGGGATGAGGCTCCGGACGACAGCCGTGAGCTGCACGGATAGGGCGCGATCTGATTTTTATGCAAAACCGGACATTCGAATTCGCGCTCCTGGGCTGCCTCGCTTTCCTGTGGGGCTCCTCCTACATGTGGATCGGCCTGGCGCTGCCGACCATTCCGCCCGCAACGCTGATTGCGATCCGGGTTGCATCGGCCTCCGCCGTGCTTCTGGCGGTCCTGGGGCTGCGGGGCATTTCCTTGCCAAAGGACGGCCACAGCTGGCGGCTGTTCTTCATCCAGTCACTCGTCAACAGCACCGGCCCCTGGCTGCTGCTGGCCTGGGGGCAGCAATACGCAGGGACAGCGGTTTCCAGCGTACTCAATTCCACCTCGCCGCTCTGGGTTTTCGTTATCTCGACGGTGTTTCTGGGCAGCGGTGAGCGTCCCGGCCCGCGGCAGCTGGCGGGGGCGCTTGCCGGGTTTGCAGGGATCGTGCTGATCGTCGGCGTCGGAGCTCTTCAGGATATCGGCCGGAACCTGGTGCCTCAGCTCGCGGTCTTTTTCAGTGCGGCGCTCTATGGAATTGCCGCTCTCAGGGGACGCCACCTGACCGAATACCCGCCGATCGTGACAGCCACCGGAACACTCATCTGTGCCAGCCTCGTGCTGGTGCCCCTGAGCCTGATCGCCGACCGGCCCTGGACCCTTTCTCCAAGCCTTGGAGGACTTGGGGCCGCGGTGGTGCTCGGGATCGTCTGTACGGCGCTGGCCTTCCTGATCTACTTCCGGCTGCTGACAACGCTCGGAGCCCTCGGAACGGCAAGCCAGGCATACCTCCGCTCCGGCGTCGGCGTGTTTCTCGGTGTGGTATTCCTGTCGGAACGGCTGGACCTTGAAACTTTTGCCGGGATTTGCCTTGCCATTTTCGGGGTGGTTCTGATCAACTGGCCACAGGCACGCAAGCCGCAAGCAAGTGTTCGAACAAGCGAGGAGAGGTCATGAGCGTTCTGACCGTCTATGAGGCAGGGTCCCGGCCCTCGAGGCGCGCCAATCCGGACTATTTCTCCGGCACGGTCTGGCAGGAACCCGTGATCGAGGCACCTCCGCCGGCCCGTGTCCGGGCGCTCAAGGTCACCTTCGAGCCGGGAGCGAGAACCCACTGGCATACGCACCCGCTCGGCCAGACCCTGCAGGTTCTGGACGGTGCGGGTTTTGTGCATGTGTGGGGGCAGGACAAACTTTCGATCCTTCCCGGCGATGTCGTCTGGATCCCGCCGGGCGTAAAGCATTGGCACGGGGCGGGACCGGACACCGCGCTCGTTCATCTGGCCATCCAGGAAGCGCTGAACGGTTCGGTTGCAGACTGGCTGGAGCCGGTGGATGAGGCGACCTATGCCGGGAAGCTGCAATCCCGGCGGTGAACCGGGGCCGGAAAACCTGCGGAGCGTTCAACCGCCGACCGGCAGGCGGACTTCCGCTTCGAGGCCATGATCGGGCAGGTTCTTCAGCGTGATCGTGCCGCCGTGAGCGTGGATGATGGAGCGGGTGATCGCCAACCCCAAACCGATGCCGCCCGTCTCCTCGTTTCGGGATTCCTCCAGCCGAACAAAAGGTTCGAAAACGTCCTTCAGGCGATCCTCGGGAATGCCCGGTCCCTTGTCGCGGATCCGGATGGCGACCTCGCCGGCGGAAAGGGCGGCGGATATGGAAACTGAATCGCCATAACGAATTGCGTTTTCGACGAGGTTTCTGAAGGCGCGCTTGAGCGCCACCGGACGGCAGGGCAACACGATCTTTTCATCGAGCTGCAGCGAACAGTCGTTCCCCATGTCCTGCTGATCGCTCGCAATTGCCTCCAGGATCGCGCCGAGATCGGCGTTTTCGGCCCGTTCCGCCTGAGATTCGTCGCGGGCAAAGCGCAGGGCGGCCTCTGTCATGGCCGCCATTTCCTCAAGCGTCTCGATCATCTTCTCGCGGTTTTCATCATCTTCGATAAACTCGGCGCGCAGCCGTAGCGATGTGATCGGCGTTCTGAGGTCGTGACTGATGGCGGCCAGCATGCGGGTGCGGTCGCGCACGAAGCGGGTCAGCCGATTCTGCATCTCGTTGAAGGCGGTCGTCAGTGCCCGCACTTCCCTGGGACCGCTGGGCTGGAGCGGTTCAAGATCCTCGCCCCGACCCAGTTTTTCGGCGGAAACGGCGAGGTTTTTCAAAGGGCGTGTCACCCGGCGGACGGCAAGCGCGATAATGGCCGCTGCCGCCAGCGCGGTCAGTGCCAGTTGCACCAGCAGCGGCAGAAACGCGCCGGGGGGCGGGCGGTAACTGGTGGCGACGTTCAGCCAGCGCCCGTCGGACATTGGGATCGACAGGGAGAGATCTTCCGCCCGGTTCAGGATCTTGCGCAGGTTCCTGGGCCGTTCATCCCTTGGGACGGAATGCCAGTGCCTGTCGTCGTCATGGTGTTCGGACCACTCGCGCGGACCCCGTCTTTCGTCCGAGTGAAGGTTTAGATGGGCTTTTTTGCCACCCCCGAGGCGGTCGTTGAGAAAACCCTGCAGACGGCGTTCGAATCGCGATTCTCCCGGTTCGGGCGCCAGCGGCGTGGTTCCCAGCCAGAAGACCGCGAAGCGGCTGCTGCTGGCTTCCAGAATACGGGTTTGCAGGGGAGGGGGCGTGTCCTCCAGAAGACCGGCCACCGACACCGCGCGCTGCAGAAGATTGTCGCGGGCAACGGCGACCAGCGCGATGCGACGTTCGTCGTGAAAAATCCAGATGCTGAAGGCCTGCGCCGCGATGATGGCCGCCAGCAGCAGCAGGATAAGCTGCGAGGCCAGCGATTGCGGCCAGAGGCGGCCAAGAACGGCTCGGGTGCGGTCGGCAAGCTTCATTCGGCCTGATCTTTCACATCGGCGGTAAACATGTAGCCGCCGCCCCAGACCGTCTTGATCATCTTCGGATCTTTCGGGTCCGCTTCGATCTTACGGCGCAGGCGCGAGACCTGGTTGTCGATGGACCGGTCGAAGACGGCAGGCGTCCGTCCGGTGGTCAGGTCCAGCAACTGATCCCGGTTCAGCACCATGTTCGGCCGCTTCAGAAAGGCGCACAGCAGCTGAAACTCGCCGCTGGAAAGGGCGACGGCGGTCCCGTCCGGATCAGTCAGATCGCGCCGGGATACATTCAGCGTCCAGCCGTCGAAATGCAGCATGTCCTGCTCAATCGGGTCACGCTCCTTCGGCACCTGCGACGTGCGGCGCAGGACCGCGCGGATACGGGCCAGCAGCTCGCGCGGATTGAACGGCTTGGTGACATAGTCGTCCGCGCCGATTTCCAGGCCGATCACCCGGTCGGTGTCATCTGCCATGGCTGTCAGGAGGATGACGGGCAGGGAGTCTGTTTCCACAAGATGGCGGCAGAGCGACAGACCGTCCTCGCCGGGCATCATGATGTCCAGCACGACGAGATCGACGGACGCCGCCTTCAGGGCCTTGCGGGCATGGGCGGCGCTTTCCGCCGTCGTCGCGCGCAGGCCGTTCTTGACGAGGTAGCGGGCGAGGGTCTCGCGGATGTCGCGGTGGTCATCCACCACCAGGATGTGCGGGCTCGGATCGCTCACGCCAGTCTCCACTCTTGCCGGCCGGGACTCGCATCGCCTGTAACAGCCGGGAACATTCTGTTTCGTTTACAAAAATAGTACCGGAGAGCAACCGGCGCGAACGGAACTTGTAACAAAGTGTGTCGGCAAGGCCCAGCGGGACACACAGTGACAATTCCGGCGCTGGCCACTGGTATTCCTGCGACAATTGCCACCTACCTTCATCTCATCAACGAACCAAGGAGTTGTTGGAATGAAACCGTTCAAGACAATTGCAATTGCCGCCCTGGCTGCCGGCGTCGCGGGAACCGCGCTGACGGCCGGCCTCACCGCCTCGGCCCAGGACGGGCCTGCAAACGGGGACGGGGGGCAACAAGTTCAACAGAAACCGGGCTTTCAGGTCGCGCAAATGGGCGGACCGGGTTTTGGCCCAGGCTTCGGACCAGGTGGCGGCCGTCACGCGGAGCGCCTTTTTGAACGTTTCGACGTCAATGAAGACGGTGTGATCACCGAAGCGGAAATGGACGAGGTCCGGACAACCCATTTTTCTGAGACCGACAAGGACGGCAACGGCGAGATCAGCCTGGAGGAGTTCAAGGCCGAATTCCTGACCCGCTCCAACGACCGAATGGTTCGCGCCTTTCAGTTTCTTGACCGGGACGGCGACGGAACCGTGACCGCCGAGGAAGCCGACTTTGCCGCGAACCGGATGTTCAACCGTCTGGACCGGGACGGCAACGGTACGGTTGAGCGTGTTCGCGGTCCGCGCGGCATGATGGGCCAGGGCAGTGACGACGAGCGTGGACCGCGCGGTATGATGCGCCACGGCGACGACGACGATGACCGTGGACCGCGCGGTATGATGCGCCAGGGCGACGACGACGATGACCGGGGACCGCGTGGCATGATGGGTCGGGGGCACGGTAATGACGATAACGACCGGGGACCGCGTGGTGGCCAGCGGGGTGAACGTGG
This sequence comes from Roseibium sp., assembly GCF_050301095.1. Lineage (GTDB taxonomy): Bacteria > Pseudomonadota > Alphaproteobacteria > Rhizobiales > Stappiaceae > Roseibium. The sequence continues at coordinate 111,323 of NZ_JBNKYW010000267.1, read as the reverse complement.
TGGCCATGGTCCGCGCGGTTGGCAACACGCGGAACGCGGCGAGCACGGGCCGCATGGAATGCACCCCGGCCGGGGTGGCCACGGACGGATGTTCCTTGAAATGTTCGATACAGACGCTGACGGCAAAGTGACGCGCGAGGAATTCGACGCCAGGCGGACCGAGTTGTTCGCCCTGGCCGACACCGACGGCAGCGGCTCCTTCACGCTGGCGGACTTCGGCCCCCTTTGGCTGGCGGTCAATGAAAGCCGCATCGTTCATATGTTCCAGCGTGCCGACGCCGATGGCAGCCTTGGCATAACCGCGGAAGAAGCCGAAAAGCACATGGACCGGATGATGGACCACGCCGACCGCAACCGGGATGGAGTCATCACCGAGGCCGATTTCAAACACGGAAAACGTGGCTGGAAACACAAGGGCTGGGGCAAGCATCACCGCGGTTGATGGTCTGCCGATGCATATGAAGTGACAGTTGAAGCAGATTTCCGGTCCTGACCCACAGTTTGGGCCGGATAGAGAAAGGGAGCCGTGCCCGCTACGGCTCCCTTTTTGCGTCTGTAGCATGGCGCGGCAACGGATTTTTGCCGATACAACCGGAGAAACTGCCGTTACAGGAATCTCAAGATTTTCCGGCAATAGTCGCCATGGTAATTGTGAGGGGACTGTTATGGCCAAACCGGGATTGAAAGATTTTGTGTCCGCGAAGATCGTTGACGGTCGTGTCACTGAAGACGACGTCATCACTCTGCGCCGTTACATTTATGGCGACATGGCGGTTTCCCTCGAGGAGGGGGCAGCGCTTTTCCGGCTGAACAACGCCGACTTGAACTATGCGGACACCTGGTACGAACTGTTCCCCGAAGCGATCGGTGACATTCTGGTCCACCAGGCTGTTCCGGAAGGCTATGTATCGGAGGAAAACGCCGACTGGCTTATCGAGCAGGTGACCGCCGACGGTCACATCTGTACCCGCACCGAACTCGATGCAGTCCTGCATGTTCTGGAAAAAGCGAAACAGGCTCCGGAACGTCTGCAGCATTTCGCGCTTCGTGCTGTCGCGAATTCGGTTATTTCCGGTGAAGGCGCAACCCGGTCCGGCGCAGAGTTGAAACCCTGCGTCATCGCAGACGGCGAAGTCGAGCTGCTTCGCAGGGTCCTCTATGCAGGCTCCGGCAGCCGCGGTATCGCGATTTCCAAAGACGAGGCGGAAGTCCTGTTCGATCTGAACGATGCGACCGTCGAAGCTGAAAACGCCCCTTCCTGGTCGGAGCTGTTTGCCAAGGCGGTTGCGAACTACCTGATGGCGATGTCCGGTTTCACACCGCCTTCCCGCGACGTGGCGCTTGCCCGCGAGGACTGGCTGAACCAGCCGGGTGGCTTTGACGGTGGGCTTGGCGGCTTCTTCAGGAAGATGTTCAGCGGTGGTATCGGTGGGGTGCGCGATGTTTATGAGGAACGGGATCCGTTTGCCGAACGGGGAGCGGCCATGGCCGCTGAAATTGCCGCCAATGAGGTGGTGACGGAAGACGAAGCCAGCTGGCTGGTGAACCGGATCGGCCGAGACGGCATTCTTCACGAAAACGAAAAGGCACTGCTTCGTTTCATCCGCGAGGAAAGCCCGAACATCCATCCCGCGCTTCAGCCACTGATGGAAAAGATCGGCTGACGGGAACCTCCGTCCATCCGGTCCAGCCAACGGTAATCCGCCGGCGATTGTCAGTACAAGTCTGCAGCTTTTCGCATGCCCCGTTGAATCGTCATCGCACATCGTTAAATGAAACAGGGTTTCAGTCCCGAAAAGCGATTGCGAAAGGAGCATCTCCATGGGCATCGGAGTTTTCCGGTTGAGGGTGCCTGCCGTTGCGGGAACACCCGTTTCGAGATCTCGTCCGCTCCGCTGATCACGAGCGCCTGCCATTGCCGTGGCTGCCAGCGCATGAGCTCAAGCGCCTATTCCCTGACGGCGATCATGCCGGCACCGGCGTTCAAGGTGGTGGCTGGAAATCCGGTGAAGGGCGGGGCGCAAGGACCGGATGCGAACCATTATTTCTGCCCCGACTGCAAGACCTGGATGTTCACGCGCATTCCGGGCTTCGACCAGATCGTCAATGTGCGTTCCACGCTGCTCGACGATCTGAGCTGGACCGAGCCGTACATGGAGACCATGACCTCGGAAAAACTGCCCTGGGCGCGGACACCGGCCAAACGCAGTTACGAGAAGTTTCCGGAAATGGATGAATTCCAGGGGCTTATGGCCGACTTCGCCAAAGAGGAAAGCGCCTAGGTTTTATCTCGTGCCTGCGCGGTTGACCCGGTAATTGCGCAAAAACTGCACAAGTCCTGACATGGGTCTGCGCTTGTGCACGTCATCAAGGGGCCATGAAACGTCAGGCCCCTTTTTCCTTGTCCGCGGCGGGTTTTGCGCTTGCCTCTCTCATATTGGCCTATGAACCGCTTTGCTGGCTCATCGGCTCCTGGATCGATCCGTCCTACGCCTCGACCGGTGCGGTCTATCTCTTTGCCATTGCGGCATTGCTGGTCTGGTCGCTGACCAGTTCCGCTGAACGCTCTTCTTGCCACAGCAGTACGCTGGCTGTCCTGCTGTTGGCCACTTCCGCCCTGATGCGTCTTGCGGCCCAGGTGCTGGCGGTCAATGTGATCGGCGGGGTTGCGCTCGCGCTCGACGTCTTCGCACTTGCAACGCTGCTTCGAACCGGCGAGCGGAAGCGCCCGGTGTCGCCTTTCTGGCTGTCGGTCCTGTTCCTGTTCACGCTGCCGGTCGAGCGTATCGTACAGCGGCTGCTCGGATACCCGCTGCAGGAAATTTCAGCCAAGCTTTCCTGCGCCGGGCTCGGTCTTGTTTTTCCAGACCTGTCCTGTTCCGGCATTCGGATCGAATTGTCCGGCCGCGATGTTCTGGTGGACTTGCCCTGTTCCGGAACGTCCGGGTTGATGCTGGCGCTCGCCTTCACGGTGATCCTGAGCGCGGTCTATCGGCCGAGGTTTTCAACGGCAACGCTCTGGATATTCCTGACACTCGTTTTTGGCATCCTGGGAAACGCTCTGCGCATCGGCCTCATCGCCATCGGGCTTGCGCATCCCGATTATGCGTTCGGCACCGATGTCATGGCGGAGCCGGTCCACAGCCTCATAGGGTACCTGACGCTTTTCTTTTCCCTGTTGCCGGTGCTTGTTTTCTACCGCCCGAACTCCGCCCGGAAGCGCCTGGAAGTGAGGTATCTTTCCTTTCGGCAGGTCTCGCGGCGCGACCGGAACATGGCGGCACTGGTTTTTGTATCTCTGGCGCTGATCATCGTCACGCTGCCACGGCAGGCACTTGACGTGTCCTCTGCCGCCGAACCGGCACCATTACCCCTTTCACTGGCCGGCGAGGCAGGCGTCAAGGAAGAGCTGCTGCCGATCGAAGAGCGCTACTTCCGGCAGTTTGGCGGGCATGCCCGCAAGCGGCGCTACGGGCCCATGGCGCTGACACTGGTCCAGACCACATCCCCCCTGCGCCATCTCCATGCACCGGACGATTGCCTGCGCGGCCTCGGCTATGACGTCGACTTCCTCGGAACGCGCTTCACCCCGGTGCCGACAGCGCTCTATCGCGCTCGCGCAAAGACCGGCGAAGCCTGGCAGGTAGCCGTCACGTTCGTTTCAGACCGGGGAGACGTCACCCACAATATCGCCGAAGCGATCTGGCTGTGGCTGCGAATGCCGGGAACCTCCTGGACCAGCATTCAGCGCATCACTCCATGGAGCCTTGCGGAGCACGACCGGACGGCTTTCGAAGCCGCCACGCTGGCCGCGCTCGACCTTTCACCAAACCCAGCACCGGAAGGAGAAATCCGATGAAAGTCCTTGTCCGTCTGCCCGCAGTCTGTTTGTCAGCGGCAATAACCGCCGCCGCCACGTTAATGGTTCCCGCGCAGGCCAAAACACCGGATGTGGAGGATCTGTCCGGCACAGTCCTGGCCAGGGTTGATGGCCGCGATATTCGCCTGCCGCTTCTGAAGGCCGACTATGAAGTCGCGATCGAAGGCGATGTTGCCCATGTCTCCGTGACCCAGACGTTTTTCAATCCGGCGCCCGATCCCCTGCACGCCACATATCTGTTTCCCCTGAACCAGAAAGCAGCGGTCCACGCCATGCGCATGGATCTGGCAGGAAGGACAATCGTTGCCCGTATCAGGGAGAAAAGCGAGGCCAAGGCGGTTTTCGAGAAAGCGAAATCCGAAGGCAAGGCTGCCTCGCTTCTGACCCAGCATCGGCCGAACATGTTCACACAGGATATTGCCAACCTGCTGCCGGGACAGAAGGTGAAAATCACGCTCGACTACGTGCAGAACGTACCGAAGATCGATGGTGCCTACGAACTGGTCGTGCCGATGGTGGTCGGCCCCCGCTATGACGGCCCCCAAAAACAAGACGGCGGGGTTGTTGTTGCTCAGGCTCGCGGGGAGGATCCTGAAACCGGTGCTACCGCACGGATTGCACCGGATGCGGATGCCGTCTCGGGATCGCTGGTAGACAGGCTTCCGGACTACCCGAAAGTCATCGGCCAGGACGCTCCGGCCGGGATCGACGAGAACCGGGTGTCGCTTGCCTTGTCGCTTCAGTCTCCCATCCCGGTTTCAGCCGTCTGGAGCGACACCCATTCCCTCGCCATCGACGGCAACGAGAGAAAAAAGTCCATACGGTTCCGGGAAGGCCGGGAGGTCGACAATCGCGATTTCGTGCTGCGCTATGAACTGGCCTCGGAAAAACATGTTGCCGCAGGCGTGACCTCTTTTTTCGATGTCGAGAATGGTGGTTACCTGTCGTTGATGATCGAGCCGCCGAAGCTGCCCGCCGAGGACATGATCGGCCAAAGGGAAATGGTCTTCGTTCTCGACACCTCCGGCTCCATGAGCGGATTACCGATGGCAGCTAGCAAAACCTTTATGAAGGCGGCCATCAAGGCGCTGAGGCCGGACGATTATGTCCGCATCCTGCGCTTCTCCGACAATTCCTCCCAGTTCGCCTCACGTCCGGTTCTGGCAACGGAAAAGAACAAGAGGGCCGCCCTCGACTTTGTTGCCGGACTGAGTGCCGGCGGGGGCACGGAAATGAATGATGCCATAAACGCCGCCTTTGACATGCCGCAGCCAGACAACACCACCCGGATCGTGGTCTTTCTCACCGACGGTTATATCGGCTTTGAACGGACAGTTATCCAGACCGTCAATCAGCGTATCGGCAATGCCCGCATCTACGCTTTCGGCGTCGGCGATGCCGTCAACAGGTTCCTGCTCGACGCAATTGCCAAGGAGGGAAGAGGGTATGCCCGGTACGTGCCGGTGGGTGGGGATGCGCATGAGGTCGCAGAGAGTCTGGCGGCGAAGCTGAAATCACCGCTTCTGACCGATATTTCCATCGACTGGAACGGTCTTGCGGTGACGGACCCGGCGCCGGCAAGAATTCCGGATCTCTTTGAGGGCGGTGCCGTGCGGGTTCTGGGCCGCTACCGGACTGGCGGCAAGCACCGGATTCATGTTGTCGGCAAGGTCAATGGACGGACAGCCAGGATGCCGCTGGATATCGATCTTGCTGCCGAGAAACAGGATCTTGCAGAAGCGCCGAATGCCCTTCCGCTGATCTGGGCCAGGGAGCAGATCTTCGACAAGAACCGGGCCTATACGATCGGCGGCAGCGAAGATGAAACCCTACGCCGGGAGATCACGCAGCTTGGCCTGGCCTATTCGCTGCAATCGCGGTTCACCTCCTTCGTGGCGGTATCGGAAAGCCGGGTGAACGACGACCCGGCCTCGACAAGGCACAGGAACATTCCCCTGCCGCAGGTCTCCAACGTTTCCGGCAACGCCTATCCTTCGCTCAACCTCAGCGGCAGTTCCGCACCGGAACCTGAAGGTATTTTCGGACTTTTGATGGTTCTCATGGCTCTGGCTGCGCGGTTCCGCAGGGCCATTGCCGGGTATGTCCGTCTTGTCCGGACGAGGATTGCCGGGTTCTTCGCGGTTTCGACGGCAAGCAGGACGGTTGAGACCGACCGCTCGCTGCCTAAAGCCCTGCGCAAGGACGGCTGGTGGCTGGAAACGTGATGCGGCCTCAGTTAAAGCTTACCCTTTCACGATCAGGACTTTCAGGAATATGCCCTTGCAGAACAAAACCATTCTTGTCGTTGACGACGATCCGCATATTCGGGACGTGATCTGTTTCGCCCTCCAAAAGGCCTCCTATCCTTTCGAGACCGCGACCAACGGCAAGGAGGCGATCGACAAGGCGCATCTGTTTCAGCCCGCCCTGATCGTGCTCGACATAGGCCTGCCGGAGATGGACGGTCTCGATGTATGCCGGTATCTGCGCCGGTCTTCCGACGTGCCGATCCTGTTCCTGTCGGCACGTGACGACGAGATCGACCGGATTGTCGGCCTGGAGCTCGGGGCGGACGATTATGTGACCAAACCCTTCAGCCCGCGCGAGCTGATCGCGCGGGTGGGGGCCATTCTCAAACGCTTTGGGGCTTTGCAGGCGCCTGCCGCTCAAACCGAGCCATCGGCTTTGAGTTTTGGCGTTCTGACCCTGGAAAAGGACCAGCGTTTGGTGTCCGTCAAGGACGATGCCGTGACACTGACCGCAATTGAATTCGACATTCTGGCGACGCTTCTGGCGCGCCCGAAAATCGTCTTCACCCGTGAGAAGATCCTGGACAGCGCCTACAAGGACAACATCCACGTGTCCGACCGCACTATCGACAGCCACATCCGCAACATCCGCGCCAAGCTCGGGGCGGCCGGTTGCATTGATGCCATCGAAACCGTGCACGGCGTGGGGTTCCGGCTGGGGGCCTGCGAAGGCGATATCAATTGAAACTGTTGTCCCGTTCCTTCCGTGACCGATGGCGCCCGCCGCTCAGCCTTGTGGTGGCGCTGGTGCTTGGCATCATGCTGCTGGTGCCGCTGGCCGGGATTGCCTTCTTCCGGGTTTACGAGAACCAGTTGATCGAGACGACCGAGGCCGAGCTGATTGCCCAGTCGGCCGCGATTGCCGCCATTGCAGCGGAGAGGCTTGAGGAGGCCGGCGTCCGAAGTCTGCCCCTTGGAAACACGATCGACGGACCTTTGCAACGGTCCTACAACGGCAGCCCGGCGGATCGATATGTGACGGGCAACTGGACCCCGATCCTGACCACGCTGGATCTCAACAAAACGCCCATCCTGCCCGGGCGTCCGGCGGCTGAAGCTGCGCAGATCGAACCGCACCCTGCCTATTTCGACGTTGGCAGGCAACTCGATCCTATTCTTCTGAAGACCCAGAAGCTTACGCTGGCGGGGTTCCGGATTCTTGATTTCAATGGCGCGGTGATTGCCGGCAGGCAGGACGTCGGTCTGTCTCTTGCACATGTCAATGAGGTTCGGGAAGCTCTGGCGGGGCACTATGCCAGCGCCTTGCGGGAACGGGTGATCGACAATCCCCAGCCGATCTATTCGATCAGCCGCGGTACAAGCGTTCGCGTTTTTGTCGCCTTGCCGATTATCGTGGGCGACAGGGTCGCGGGCGTCGTTTACGCTTCGCGCACACCCAGCAACATCCTGAAGGAGCTTTTTCTCAAAAGGGAAGCCTTGTTCTGGGTGGTTGCCTTTGTGCTCGGGGCAACCTTTGTCGTCGGGCTGATCTTCGTCCGTGCCATTTCCGGGCCGATCAGGGCGCTGACGCAGCGCTCGCTCAAGATCGGGAACGGGGATCGCGAAGCCCTGAAACCACTTGCCATTCACGGCAACAGGGAAATTCACGCGCTTTCGGAAAGCATGCTGGAGATGTCGCGCAAGCTGTTTGAGCGCAACGATTACATCTCAACCTTCGCCAATCACGTCACCCATGAGCTGAAGACGCCGCTGACAGCGATCCAGGGTGCAGCGGAACTGCTCAAGGACAGCGATGGCGAACTGACGCGGGATGAGAGTGCGCGGTTCCTGGAAAACATTCTGAAGGACACGGAGCGGGCCTCGCTGCTCCTCAACCGGCTGCGGGATCTTGCCCGGGCCGATAGTGTCGAGATCGGCGGCAGTTGCCGCTTGTCGGAGGTCGTCGGAAGCCTGCGTGGCCGCCACGAGATCCTGGACCTGGACTGCCCGGACGATTGCAGGTTGCCGCTCTCGGCGGAAAACGCGCGGATCGTTTTTGAAAACCTGATCGACAATGCGCAAAAGCATGGAGCGGACCGGGTGGTCGTGACCGTAGCACGGCCGGAAGACGCGCTGGCCATCCGGGTGACCGACAACGGCGAAGGCGTTTCGACAGGCAATGCGGATCAGATTTTCGATCTTTTTTTCACCACCCGGCGGGAAAACGGCGGCACCGGCATGGGACTCGGGATCGTGCAGGCACTGCTCAAGGCCCACAAGGGCCGGTTACGGCTGGTTCGGGAGGTCGAAACCGGTGCCTGCTTTGAGCTGGTTTTTCCGTCCTCAGGGGCAGAGGAGTAGGGGGCTTTGCCGCCTTCATCTGCCGAATTCTCCCGCCAGGTGATCGATCAGGGCCCGGACCTTTCGGGTCAGATGACGGTTAGGCGGGTAGAGGGCATAGACGGCAAAAACGTCTGTCTGATAATCCGGCAGAACCCGTTCGAGCCGGCCGTTTTCCAGCGCCTCTTCAACGGCATAGAAGGGGGACCGGGTAATGCCGAGGCCTCCGATGGCGAGTTGGGTGAGAGCACCGGGAGAATTCGTCTGGACGGCGCCGTTCAGGCGGATGACATGTTCTTCGTCGTTAGACCTGAACCGCCAGACATTGACTTCCAACTGGTTGCTGTCGGTGAGGCAGACATGGGTGGTGAGCGCGCGGGGATGCTGTGGGCGGCCATGCCCCTCCAGATAATCCGGCGATGCGCAAAGGACGAGCGGCATGTCGACAAGCTTGCGGGCGATCAGCGTGGAATCCCGCAGGGCACCGATGCGGATCGCCAGATCGAAACCCTCCTCGACCAGCGCCACGCGGTTGTCGGTCAGCTTCATGTCGAGTTCGAGTTCCTGATGTTGCCGCAGGAACGGGGCGAGCGCCTGGGAAAGCCGCGTGCTGCCGAAACCTGTCGGTGCGGTGAGACGGATCGGGCCTGCCAGGGCGCCCTGGCGTTCGCGCACCAGCGAGTCCAGTTCATCCAGCTGCTCCAGCACCGGCCGGCAACGCTCCAGGTAGGCGGAGCCGACATCGGTCAGCGAAACGCTGCGGGTGGTGCGGTTGAAGAGCTGGGTCTGCAACTCGCTCTCCAGGTGCCGGACATATTTGCTGACGAGTTTCGTCGAGATACCGAGCCGCCGCCCCGCCGCGGTGAAGGAATTTTCCTGAGCAACGGCCATAAAGGCGCGGATGGTTTCAATCTTGTCCATGGGCGTGTGCCTTGAGAATATTTTGTCTTCAATTTGTACATAATAATTGAATGAATTGGGCGATTATTTCCAGATCGAGTTGATGACACATTGCGGGACATGGGCCGGGAACAAGAGTTCCGGTGCCACAGGAAATTTGGATCTAGAGGAAACCGCAATGTCCAAGGCCATCCGCATTCACAGCTTCCCGCTCTCCGGTCACTGCCACCGGGTCGAGCTTTTCGCCAAACTAGCCGGCATCGACCACGAAACGGTATTCGTCGATCTGGCGGCGGGCGAGCACAAGCAGGCGCCTTTCCTGAAGCTGAACCCGGCGGGCAAGGTGCCGGTGATCGAGGATGATGGAGCGGTTATTGCCGATTCCAATGCGATCCTTGTCTATCTGGCTCGCAAATACGCCCCCGACTGGCTGCCGGCCGATCCACTGGCGGAGGCCGGGGTGCAGCGGTTCCTGTCGCTTGCGGCCGGAGAAATCGCCAATGGTCCGGCTGCTGCCCGTCTCGTGACTGTCTTCGGGGCGGAGCTCGATGCGGAGCGGGCGAAGCAGACCGCAAAATCAGCATTCGATCTGCTGGAAGGGCATCTGGAAGGGCGCGACTGGCTGGTCGGCGGCAAGCCGTCCATCGCCGATGTTGCTATCTACACCTATACGGCCCATGCGCCGGAAGGAAATGTTTCCCTCGAGCCCTATCCCAACATCGTTGCGTTCCTGAAGCGCGTTGAGGGTCTTCCGGGTTTTGCGCCGATGCAGGCAACCAAGGTGGGCCTTGCCGCCTGACGAGAAACTGGCCACGGACCTGGCGAGTGCCGGTCCGTGGCTTCTTTTGTCCTGCCACATGGGAGATCACGATGCCTGAGACTGATGCCAACGTTCGTGAGAGGGACAACCTGTCACCGTTTCACGCCGGCGAACGTCAGGCACAGGAGCGCCTTGGTGACCGGGGCGTTGAACGCTGGGCTCGCGGCGCCATCCGCAGCTTCATGCCCGACCAGCACCGCATCTTCTTTGAGGAACAGCCTTTTCTGATTGCGGCTGCTCGTGATGCCGAGGGGCGGACCTGGGCTACATTTCTCGAGGGCGGGCCTGGTTTTGTGCGCTCGCCGGACTCCGTTTCTCTTGAAATCTCGGCGCGGCCGGTGCCGGGCGACGCACTTGACGGTGCACTCGCCGCAGGTTCCGATATCGGCCTGATCGGCATTGAGCCCGCCACCCGCCGCCGCAACCGGGTCAATGGCACGGTCGCGGCAGGAGACGAAGGTGGCATCCGCTTTGCGGTCAGCCAGTCCTTCGGCAATTGTCCGCAATATATCCGTGCGCGCAGATGCTGGTGGAGCCCGGAGCAACCAACGGGTACCGCGGTTCGGGGCACATATCTCACCGCCTCCCAGCAGGAGTGGATCACATCCGCCGATACCTTCTTCATCGCGACCGGCTACCGGGGCGAGGGCGACAATCCGGCCTATGGCATGGATATTTCCCACCGCGGCGGTGAGCGGGGTTTTATCGAGGTCCTGGACGACCGCACGATTTGTTTTCCCGATTATGCCGGGAACCGTTTCTACAACACGCTCGGCAACATCCTGAGCGACCCGCGCGCCGGGCTCCTGTTTGTCGACTTTGCCTCAGGTAGCTTGCTGCAACTGACAGGTCGGGCCAGCATCGACTGGGACTCCGAAGCGGTCGCCCGTGTGCCAGGCGCCCGGCAGCTCGTGACGCTGGAAATTGACGCGATCGTGGAGCTGTCCTCTGTGCTGCGCCTGCGCTGGCAGGAAGATGCGGCACCTGCCCGCTCGCTGCGTCTTGTGGAGCGCGTTCAGGAAAGCGCCGATGTCACCTCCTTCATCTTCGAAGCACGTGACGGTGGACCGCTCAAGACCTTCGCGGCCGGACAGCATCTTCCCATCGAGCTGAACCTCAGCGGCGGTATGGGCAAGGTGCAACGCAGCTATTCACTCTCCGGGGCGCCCAGGGATGGGCGTTACCGGATATCCGTGAAGCGGGATCCGCAAGGGCTGGTATCCCGCATTCTGCATGACGGGCTGCACGTTGGCGCCATGATCGACGCAGGAATGCCGGCGGGAACGTTCGGGCTGTCCAACACGCGGGATCCGATTGTTCTCGTCAGCGCAGGCATCGGCATCACGCCGCTTCTGTCCATGCTGCATGCGGTGGCCGGGGAGGGGGATAGCCGGCCGGTCTGGTTCGTCCACGGTGCCCGGGACGGTGCTCATCATCCGTTCCGGGACGAAGTTCGCGCGCTGGCCGCAGGCAAGCCGTCCATCCGCCTGCTGACTCACTACAGCCACCCGTTGGAGACGGATGTCAGAAGCCGGGACTACGACCATGCGGGACGCATCACGGCGGAGGGCCTCGTCGCCCTGACAGGCGCGGCAAACGCCCGCTTCTACCTCTGCGGACCTGCCGGGTTCCTGGCGGAATTGAAGGCGGGCCTGGAACGGGAAGGCATCCCGGACAGCAGGATTCTCGAGGAGAGTTTTTGAATTTGAGTTGCTGCAAAGAAATCTGATTGGAGCATCGGAATCGGAATAGTGAAACCCGAACCCGTTAACTGGTACCCCTCTCCATCTCGGGTGGGGAGAGGGCAAGTCGGTGTTTCCTTTGACGCAAAGTTGAGCCTGGAAATGTGCAGCCACGTGAGTTCACGTGCCAGGGGCAAAGTCGACGTGGATGTGGTTGCCGTCCGGATCCCAGACATTGATCGCGATGGCGCCGGTGCCGGGCTGCACCGAGCGGCGGTAGTGCTCGCCGCGGGCGATCAGACGCTGTTCGAACTCCTCTGCACCGGTCGCCGTGAAGGCGAAATGTTCGAGCTTGAGCTTACTTTCCGAGCCGACGGCCGGGTCGCCCTCAATGCCGACCAGATGGATTGCGGCAGCCTCACCCGCATAAAGCCAAGCTCCGGGGAAAGGGAAGTCCGGCCTCGGGCCGGGTTGCATGCCCAGGATATCGCCGTACCAGGCGATGAGAATATCGAGCTGCGTCGTTCTCAGATTGACGTGGTCGAGTTTTTCGATATGCATCCAGTCCCTTTCCGCAGGAAATTGGCGTTGGACCGGTCAGCGATGCGGACCGGTGTGCGAGGTCCCTCATCTTGACCTCATCCGGCGTGTTTTCCGATGGTAGCCAGGCTTCACCGGCGGCCAGCATCCACCGATGGGTGCCAGTCGGCGAGGCGTTAATTTCTCTCCAATTGTTAAAGCACGGCAAAGCCTTCCGCGAAAAGGTCCCGGGATCTGGACCCTCTCAAAAAAAGTTTCGGCAACCGGATTTTTCCTATTGCATCGAAAAGCGAACGGGCGCATATACGCCTCGCCCAAATTCGCACGTGCCCGAGGTCGTTCATGGGGTGTTTGTAAGACATCTCTTAAGGGGCCGCTGCCAGTAAATCCGCCAAGGGGCGGGGCAGCATGATCCGGACGGCTTAAAGCAACGACGTAAGAGGGCTTTTTTGGTCTCTGCCGGGGTATCCAACCTCCGGCGTCACTGAAGAGGCACTTGTTACATCATTGCCCGACGTGCGGTTCGGTTTTTCCCGATCCAATCAACGGCATTCCCGACGCGGGAAAGCTCTGCGCCTGGTCTTCAGCCGCATTGCCCAACCGTCGCTGCAGTCAACCCGGCCTCCGGTTCCATCCCGGGGGAGGCCCGGTGCGTATTGCAGCACCCTGCGACGCGAACTGCAGCGCGCGAGCCGATATTGAGGCGCGTCTGCGGCCAGATTGAGAAAGGGGACATCCCCATGAGCGAGCGTATCCGCGAGTTCCTCCGACGACGCGATGACGACGGCCCCTGCGTCGTTGTCGATCTCGACATCGTGCGCGAGAATTTCCACGCCTTTGCCCGGTCCCTGCCGGACACTTCCGTCTATTACGCCGTGAAAGCCAACCCGGCGCCTGAAATCCTGTCCCTCCTGGAAAGCCTCGGATCTTCCTTCGATTGCGCTTCTGTCGGCGAAATCGAAATGGTTCTGGCAACAGGGGCTTCCGCCGACCGCATTTCCTACGGCAATACCATCAAGAAGGAGAAGGACATTGCGCGTGCCTTTGAATTTGGCGTCCGGCTTTTCGCCGTCGACTGCATCGAAGAAGTTGAAAAAATCGCCCGCGTCGCCCCTGGCTCCAAAGTCTTCTGCCGGGTCCTGTGCGACGGCGCCGGAGCCGAATGGCCGCTCTCCAGAAAATTCGGTTGCGACCCCGACATGGCACCTGATGTCCTGGAACACGCCCACCGGCTCGGACTCGAAGCCTATGGCGTCTCCTTCCATGTCGGCTCCCAGCAAGCCAATCTCGAAGCCTGGGATTTCGCTCTCGCCATGGCGGCAGGCGTCTTCCAGGAAATGGCGCTCCGGGGCATCCAGCTGAAAATGGTCAACATGGGTGGGGGCTTCCCGACCCGTTACCTGAAGGACGTTCCGGGCGTGCCGAGCTATGGCGACGCGATCTTCCAGGCGCTTTCCAAGCATTTCGGCAACCGGTTGCCGTCCACGATCATCGAACCGGGCCGCGGCATGGTCGGAAACGCGGGTATGATCGAAGCCGAAGTGGTGCTGATCTCCAGAAAATCCAACAAGGAAGACGAGATCCGCTGGGTCTACCTCGACATCGGCAAGTTCCATGGCCTGGCCGAGACCATGGACGAAGCGATCCGTTATCCGATCCGTACACCGCGCGATGGCGACATGACCGCACCCTGCGTGCTGGCCGGCCCGACCTGCGACAGCGTCGACGTTCTTTACGAGAAGACGCCGTACGAACTGCCGGTGAGCCTGTCGATTGGCGACAAGGTGCTGATCGAGGCCTGCGGTGCCTACACCACGACCTATTCGACGGTCGGTTTCAACGGCTTCGCGCCGCTGGCCTCCTTCGTCATCTAAGCGTTGAAGCCATGATCGACATTGTGGAGGAGGGGCCGGCATATGTCGGTGCCCGCGAGGCGTTGCTCGACCTCTGCTTCGGCGAGGCGCGTTTCGCCAAGACGTCCGAGCGCCTGCGGGAAGGCCGCCTGCCGGTGTTTGCGTTTGTCGCGCTCGACGATACCGGCAAGCTGGTGGGGACGGTGCGTCTGTGGTCCGTGGCGGACCGCAACGGGTTTCAAAGCCTGTTGCTCGGACCACTGGCCGTCGCCCCCGATTGCCGTGGCTTGAAGGTCGGCGACCGGCTGATGCGTCATGCACTCAACCAGGCGGCGGTTCACGGCCACGGCTCGGTGATCCTGGTCGGGGATCTGCCTTACTATTCCCGTTTCGGGTTTTCAGCCGGGCTGCTGGACAAGGTCATGCTGCCGGGGCCGGTGGAGTATCACCGGTTTCTCGGGACCGAATTCGAAACGGGCTCCCTGTCCCGGCTCGATGGCCTTATGTCCGGAACCGGAGCTTCGGATCCGACGTTGGCCGTTGCAAGGGCAGAAGACAGTTTCTTCTTTTCCAAAGCTGCATGAATGCGCCATCTTGAAGGGGCGGTGGTCTTCCATCGCCCTTTTTTGGAATTTTGCCCGGAGCCTTGTTCATTCAACCAGCGCTCTTACCTGCCACATCATGGGCCGCTGCAGAATAAACGTACGGCCGACTTGAATTTCCGGGTAAAACCGGTCACAGCTGAAGCGCAATATGTGCGCTTTCTTTTTGAGGGTATTCACCGCAAGCCGGACCCGCTGACGCAATTCGGGCGGCACAGACGGAAACGATTGGAGTTTTGAAATGACCGACGAAACCAACGGCGGCGCGCCGAAGAAACCGGCAGCAAAAACGGCCTCCAGACCCGCGGCCCGGCGCCGTCCCGCCGCAAAGCCGTCGGTCACCAATCCGGAGCCAGCCGGAACCAGTGCAGCGGCAAAACCGGCAAGCTCCAGCAAGGCGTCTACCACGAAGGCTTCCTCCAACAGGGCGGCAGCGAAACCCGCAACGGCCCGGCAAGCCGGGGCATCCCGAAAACCGGCAACGACAAGGCGTTCCGCCGCGAAACCTGCGACAGCGAAACCGGCGGTGGCCAAACCGGCAGCTGCCGCTTCAGTTGCACCCAAGGCTCCAGCAAGAAAAGCTCCCGCGCGCAAGGCGCCTGCCAGACGGGCAGCCAGACCGGCAGCTGCAGCCAGGAAGTGGCCGGTTCACGGCACGATCACCGGACCTCTGGTGATGATCGGTCTCGGCTCCATCGGCAAGGGCACGCTGCCGCTGATCGAGCGGCATTTCAATTTCGACAAGAACCGTTTCACCGTCATCGATCCGGTCGATAACGATGCCAAGCTGGTGACGGACAAAGGCTACAAGTTCCTGAAAGTCGGGCTGACGCCGGAGAACTACAAGGACGTCCTGACGCCGCTTTTGAGCGAAGGCGAAGGGCAGGGCTTCGTGGTGAACCTTTCGGTCGACACGTCCTCACTCGACCTGATGAAACTCTGCCGCAAGCTCGGCGTCCTTTACATCGATACGGTCGTCGAGCCGTGGCCGGGGTTTTACTTCGACGAAAAGGCCTCTGCCGCCGACCGCACAAACTATGCCCTGCGTGAAACCGTGCGCAAGGAAAAGAAGAGGAAACCGGGCGGAACCACGGCAGTCTCGTGCTGCGGCGCCAATCCGGGAATGGTCTCCTGGTTCGTCAAGAAGGCATTGATCGACATCGCCACCGACACTGGCGTGAAGTTCAAGGAACCGGCCAGCCAGAAGGGCTGGGCGAAGCTGATGAAGAAAACGGGCGTCAAGGGTGTCCACATCGCCGAGCGCGACACCCAGCGGGCCAAGGAGCCGAAACCGGCGAACGAGTTCTGGAACACCTGGTCCGTGGAAGGTTTCCTGTCCGAAGGGTTCCAGCCGGCGGAACTCGGCTGGGGCACGCATGAGACCTGGAAGCCCGCCAACGCCAGGAAACACAAGAAGGGCTGCAAGGCCGCGATCTATCTGGAGCAGCCGGGCGCCAATACGCGCGTCAGGACCTGGTGCCCGACCCCCGGTGCCCAGTACGGCTTCCTGGTGACGCACAACGAGGCGATTTCCATCGCTGACTATTTCACGGTCTCAGACAGCAAGAAGGTCAGCTACAGGCCGACATGCCACTATGCGTACCATCCGGCAAACGTGGCGGTTCTCTCCCTGCACGAACTCTTCGGCTCCGCCGGAAAGGTCCAGGAAAAGCTGCATGTCCTGGAAGAAAACGAACTCCAGGACGGTATCGACGAGCTGGGTGTCCTGCTCTATGGCCACAAGAAGAACGCCTACTGGTACGGCTCACAGCTGTCGGTCGAAGAGACGCGCAAGCTTGCCCCCTATCAGAACGCCACCGGCCTGCAGGTGACCTCCGCCGTGCTTGCCGGCATGGTCTGGGCACTTGAGAACCCGGAAGCGGGCATCGTTGAGACCGACGAGATGGACTACAAGCGTTGCCTGGAGATCCAGTTGCCCTATCTCGGTCCGGTCAAGGGCTATTACACCGAATGGACCCCGCTTGAGAACCGCCCCGGCTTCTTCCCGGAAGACATCGACAAGACGGACCCCTGGCAGTTCCGCAACATTCTGGTGCGGTAACGTCGTGAGGCAGAAAAATTCCGGGGCCTCGGAGAACAATCTCCGGGGCCTCCTTTTTGATCCGACACCTAATTGTTGAAGTTTGTCCTCCATTCGAAGATGCTCGATGGACGAATTAGGTGGGAGGTGGAAGGAAAAGGTGACGCCTGGATTGTTCTCTCAAGCGGTTAGCGAATTCCAAAACGGAAATTTCGCAGCGGCCCAGCAGGCCGCTTCCGAATATCTGCACGGTCTCCACGAGCGGATCCACGCATGTTGTCTCAAGGAGAACACCCGCAATATTTACGACGTGAAGGTATCGGTCATCGTCGTCTCTCATCGAAATTGGCTTTCTGCCTGTGAAGCCGCCGCCGGATTAGCTGACTTCCTCAAGACGCCCGGCGTTGAACTGATCTTCGTTGCAAACGGGCTGGAGACCAGCGGGGCGGCGTCTGAAGATTACCGCTTCGACGCGAGACTCTTCGCTCTGCCTGAAAACATCGGGGGCGCTGCGGCACGCAATATCGGCGCCTATGTGGCGCGCGGTACCTATCTGCTCTTCCTCGACGACGACGGCGAAACGGGGCCGGAAGATCTCCTCCGGCTCGTTCAGACCTGCGCCGAGAAGAACGCCATTGCCGTTCGTGGCCGGGTGGTGCCCAGATCCGAAAAAGGGCAGGGAGCTGAGCACTACGACCTGGGCGACAATTTGCATGCCGCGCCTCCCGTAACGGAGGGAATTTGCGTCTGGGAAGGCGACCAATTCAAGAAATACGGCGGTTTCGATCCGCTTCTTCCCGCTCACGAGGGACTTGATCTTTGCTGCCGGATGCTGCGGGAACTTGCGCCCGGCCGTTTCCTTTATGAACCCGGGGCGACCTTGCGCCACGATTACGCCGGCAGCGATGAGGACAGGAAGAAAAAGGTGGAACGGCTTTCGATCGCAGACCGATACCTTGATTACAAGGGAACACAGAAGATGCTGACCAGAACCGCGTTCCGGGAATATGCGAAACACCAGTCCGGCTGATGTCGGCGTCACGCATCTCTGTCGAAGAGTGTCGATAGTTGGTTGCGTAACGGCTTATATCGGCTGGCTTTTTATGCTTTGTTGAGGACCTTGCCCCTCCAGATGCCGGAGCGCCATTCAGACGATGGACAGGATGGACTTGTTTGACGACCTTTTACGGCAAGGAGATGCCCGGCAATCCGCCTATGCGGCTGCGTGCCTTGATCCGGCGGGTTCGTCGCATCGCGCCGCCGACATTGTCGAGGAGCTCGCGGGCGAGCTTTCCGCGGAATGGACCGAAGAGCGGGCCAACTCGCTCATTGGCGATCTGAAGCAGGGAAAAAAGCGGCTTGCGAGCTGTACGTTGCTTGCCCTGGCGCTTGTTTCCGTCCGGCAGGGCCTGTGGCAGGTGGCCCGGGACCTTCTGGCTTTTCTTCCGCCGCAGGACGGACGGTGGCTCTTTGTCGAGCGGCTTGCCGAGGCTGCAGAACACGAGCGGCAGGATCTGGGCGATCCGGCAGATGAATGGCTGAAGGACCGGTTCTGCCCGATGCCGTTCGATCAGATTGATACCGCAGCAGATCAATCGGTCCATTTTTGCCCGGCGGCATGGCAACCGGTTCCGATCGGTGATCTGTCCGAGGATCCGGGGAGCATCTGGAATGGGCCGGCCGCGCAGGAAATCCGGCGTTCGATCCTGGATGGCGACTTCTCCCACTGCAGCCGCCGTCATTGCCCGCACATCAGAGACCGCCGTCTCCGGTCCCGTGACTTCTATCTCGCCGCAGACCCCGCGTCGCCCGCCATGGAGCGCTATGGCAGGATCATCGCCGGCAAGGAAATCCGGCTGGACACGAAACCTTTCCGGGCGAACCTGTCTCATGACCGCAGTTGCAACCAGTCCTGCCCGTCTTGCAGGCCGGGACGGATCACGCTTCGCAAATATGACAGGGACCGGCTCGACCGGCTCGTGAACGACAATTATGCGGACTTTCTTTCCTCCGCGGCCAGGGTCACCCTTGCCAGGGATGGCGAACCGTTTGCCAGCAGGCACTACCTGAATTTCCTGCAAGCCTATTGCGCACGGACGGAGCGGACCGGAACCCTGCAGATCCAGACCAGCGGCCTGCTGCTGACGGAGGCGCTCTGGAACCGGCTGGACCTGTGGGGACATGTGTCGAGCGTGCGCGTGTCCGTCGATGCCGCCACCCCGGGCACCTACGCACGGGTCCGGCAGGGAGGGCGGTTCGACCGGCTGCTCCCCAATCTCCATTTTCTCGGCCACTTGCGCAGGCTTCAGATGATTGACGTGTTTCGAATGGATTTTCTGGTGCAGAGGGACAATTACGCCGAAATGCCCGACTTCGTTCGGCTGGCGCGGCAGGTCGGGGCAGACAGTGTGTTTTTCCAGCGGCTCAGGAACTGGGGAACGTTCACAGAGGAGGAGTTTCTTAATCGGGATATCGCCAATCCGGAGCATCCGGATCATGACCGCCTGCGGACCGTGTTGGAGGATCCGGTCCTCTCCTCTCCCGAGGTTGACAAGACTGCGCTGGAGGTCATGTGATGCCTCGCCATCTCATTCTGGTGTCGGCCCCGCGCAGCGGTTCCAATTTCCATCAGGCGATCCTGCAGCAGGGCCTGGGCAATGCGGCGGTTTTCCGGGAAATGTTCAATCCGGCGGCTCCCTACGGACTTGAGAGCAACGGCAAGGATTTTAGGAAACTTTTTGAAGAGGAAACCGGCTTCGAGGTCTCCCGGGAAAAACGGGCGCAGCTGGCGGCGTTCTTCAGGGAAAACCCGCTTTACATTCTGGAGGTTCTGTCCGGTATCTGCGATCGGCTGGGGTTTGAGTTTCTGTCCTACACGCTGTTTCCGGGGCATGTTTCAGCCGAGGTTCTTCAGTCCGTGCTTTACGGCAACGAATGCTCCTGCATCTTTCTCACCCGCAGGCGGCTTCAGCGCTATGTCTCGCTGCTCAAGGCAGAGCAACTGGGTGCCTGGCGGCTGGTCGACACGACGGCTGAGCAGGTGAGCGTCGACTTGGCTTCGTTTCTGGAAGACTCCGAGCAGACCGACGGCTGGTTTCAGGCGGTTTCGGAGACCGCCGTGGCCGCGGGCGCAAAGACCCGACGGGTGTCCTACGATGCGGTGCTCAACCAGTCGCCACCAACCGTTCAATTTGGCTTGCAGCGGGCCCTTTCCGGAATTTGCGGGCTCCCCGCGATGGACCTTGGATCGATAAAGGAATTCAAGCAGGACCGGCAGAAGGACGTTTACAAGTCGATTTCGAATGCCGGGGAGGTAAGGACTGCCCTGACGGAAGCATCGTTGCGCGGTTATGCCTTTGACGAACCGCAGGTTTTTTCGTCAGACGGCTACGTTTGAAGCGATTGCCGGAAGTCCCTGCAGTAGACTTCCGGCGGCCGGCCGACCGTGAACTCGAAGTCGGGGGCCCAGTTCTCCCGTATGCGCGCTACCCGGCGTTTCAGGTAGAGGTCCCAGTTGGTCGTAACCCCGCTGAGGGCCCGGTCGGCGGGTACCGGCAGACATTCGAAAAACAAACCCCGGCTGCGAAGAGTGCCAAAATACCGCGGCGGGCAAACCACGACGACCGTGTCAAAGCCCTCCAGCTTTTCCAATTGCAGGCTTGCCTCATCGGACAGGGCATCGTCATGCTGGTCGAGGGCCCAGACCAACGCGACATTTCCGGCCTTTCTGAAATCCGACAGCAGGACGGCACCGGACTTGTCCGACGTCCTGAAGGCGCGAAGACTGCGAAGGGCGAAGCGCAGACCGGCGTTTTCCAGATGCTCCTTGATCAATTCCGTCCACCTTTCGATTCATCAGCGCCGCCGCAAGTCAGTAAACAGCAAGGACCCGAGTTACCAAATTCGACCCCGTCAGTGTTCCGGCAACAGGTTTTCTGGCAGCTGCGCCAGGACCTGCAGTTGCCGGGCAATCTGCCAGGCGCCGTCCCAGCAGCCGGTCTTGCGCAGACAGGCTGCTGACAGGTCCTGCCGAAGGTCCGGATCGAGCATCTGTTCCAGGGCCGTTTCAAAGGCGAAGGGGTCGTCCGCAGAACAGGTGAGGCTCCAGCCCGAACGGGCACCATAGTCCGCCCGTGCTTCCTGAACATCCATTTCCGGAGCGCTGTTGGGAACGAAAAGCGACGGCAGCCCGGCTGCGATGTTTTCATGAAACGTGTTGTAACCGGCGGCGCAGACCGCGAAGTCGAATGCCTTCAGGGCCTGTCCGAGCGGATACATCTTCCGCATGATCAGACGCTCGTGCAGACCCGCGGAATTGCCGGCATGCAGGGGGGAGCGGACTTCGACCGCTATGACATGCGGGTGTCGTTCAAGGAATTCCAGCAACAGCTGTCTGGGCAGCGACATATCGAAATTGGCTTCCGAGCCAAGCTGGACGAGGCAGAGCGTGGCGTCTTCCGGCAGATCGAGTGCGCGCCTGGCGGTGTTCCGGCTAAAGAGGTGTCGGGGTTGCGTCATCAGCACGGGATTGACCCGGGCGACGCCGTCCGGGTCGGGTCGCGAATAGCCGGGGTCGAGAGCTTCACAAAGTTCGCCGGGTTCGAAGACGGCATCGAAAACCCGTTCGCGGGCGATGCTTTGGGGTTGCGGTGTTCGCCAGAGGCCCCGCCGGATCCAGGCCGTGGTGCACTTCCCGTAGGATTCGAGCGCGTCCACCAGGCCTCCATAGGGGAGATTGCCATCAAACAGGGTCAGTGCGGGATTGTAATGGCCCAGGGCCTCGCGCAGTTCCTGGAAGAAATAGGCGTTCCACGCCTCGATATCCGCCTGCAGTTTTCGGTGGAATGGCCGGTACTCCGCGGCGTAACCCATCGAACGGGCGATTTCGATGGCTTCCGAAAGTGAGAAGAAGACGACATTGACCCTTGGCCCGAGCGCTTTTGCGATGGCAAGCTGGCGGGACAGATGTCCGAGCCCGATACCGTTGGATGTGACCGTCAGAACAACCGGGGCGGAGGTTTTTGCCGGTGCCGGGCTGCCGGCGCGCTTCCGGCGCAGCGGGCCCGGTCTTCCGGCAACCGCGCCGAATTTCGTCTTGAAACCGTCGAGCCCGAAGCGGGCCTCCACGTGCGCGCGGGCTCTTTGGGACGCCTTTTCCATCAAGGAGCGGTTGGACCGCAGGCGCTCGTAGACCTGTGGTGCCTGGGTGGGATCGGCATAAAAGCAGGCGTCGGCATAGATCTCTTCCATGCCATGGGGAACAACGCAGGGCAGTCCGGTAGCCAGGGCTTCGAGCACGCTATAACCGAAGGCCTCAATCCAGGTGTCGGAATGAAAGTAGCTGTAGATGTCGAGACCCTGGAGGAAGCCGGAAACGGGTTCGTGCGAAAATGGCAGGACATGCCAGTTCCAGGGAAGCGTTTCGAATTGGTCGAGATACTCCTGCGGCGCTCCCAGCATGCGGAAGGAATAGACCGGTGATTCCGGATAACACGAGAGAGCGATCTCCGGAGACGGCCATTTGTCCAGGCTGGGGCGGCTGTGACGGCCGATGACCAGCGGCAATCCTGCTTCCCGGGGAGGCTTTTGCGGGAAATCGGACGGATCGATCAGGTTCGGCCAGTTGGCTTCGTGGAGCATGGCCGACAGGCCGTTGGCGACCAGATCATTTCGAACGACATTGCTGACAGGCAACAGATGCAAGTCATGTCCGAACCAGTCGGCGGCCAGATCCGGCCATTGGTCTGCCTTGTAGTAGGGTTGTCCCCTGCGGTTCCGGGTCGGCTGATGAACGACCATGCAGCAGGTTTCTGCGTCGAAACCGGTCCGGGTCCGGACGCTGTTTTCCAGAATGGAGGGATGATTGAGCAGCGCGATTTTCGCTTTCGGCCGTTCATCGCGCGGCACGATTACGGTTCCGGTCGCCCGGATTTCCGCAAGCAGGGTCTGGTTGAGAACACGGTTTCTGGCAAATATCGGCGAGGATACGGGAATGATTCCGGCCTTCAGCCCGGCCGTCCGGCAGGCGCGCAGATCGTACCGAAGTGAGGTAGACGTACCGCCGGGAAAGCGCAGATCGGCGAGGTAAAGGACATCAAATTCCATGGTTCGATCCGCGGGTCCTGAACGGGGCTGGCTCCATAATGCCGGGTAAGGCCACGGAAAAGAAGAACAAATTCAGATCGTGGATGCAAGGTTCAGGAAGGAGAGCCGCCGTAGAGACGCCATTGTTCCAGACCGCGACTGAAGCGCGGTCCAGGAAGGCCGTCCAGGGCGCCGTCATAGTAACCCGCCGTCTTCATTCTGGACTGGAGCTCGGTAATCGTGTCCTTCGACCAGCTGCGTGCCTCGCCCGTGACCTTGGCCAGGGTCTCGCCGCTGTCGGCGGTCAGGGCCGACAGCAACAGGTCGGACGCCTTGGCAGGCGACTTCTCGGTATGAAATCCTTCGTCATAAATGGCGGCGGCGGCAAGCGCTCCTTCCGCATAGCCCTGCCGGGCGGCGCGCTCGAAGAAGCCGACCGCGCTTTCGGGGGTTTCGTAGATGCCTTCCTTGGCGAAGACGCCGAGATTGTAGGTTGCCCGGGCCGCGCCTTCCGAGGACGCGAATTCCAGCAAGGTGATCGCGCGCGGGACGTCGCGCTGCCCCCCGGCGCCGGAATAGAGCGAAACGGCCAGGTTGATCGCTCCGTCGGCACTGCCGTGAGCATAGGCCTGTTCGAAAAGTTCTCTGGCCTTTTCAAGGTTCTTGGGCAGGCCCTGGCCAAGCTCGTAAAGTAGACCAAGGCTGACGAGCGCCCGCGTGTCTCCGGCCGCTGCCGCCTTCCTGTAAAGCTCGACGGCTTCGTCGGTCTTTCCGTTGGCCGCATAGGCGCGGGCGAGCAGCGCCTGGTAATGCGCGTCTTCCGGAAATTTCGCGACCGCCTTTTCGCAGGCGTTGACCGCCGCACCCGCATTCTTGGCCAAACGGTTGAGTGACACGCCCTGATAGATCACGGTGGAATCATTGGGGTGTGTGGCAAATTTCCTGCAAAGCTCCGCCGAGGTCAGGCTGTCCGGGTTGTCGGGAACCATTTGCGTGACGAGTTTGTGCGCCTGTTCCACGTTCCGGCCGTTCGGGAAGCGCTCGATGTAATATTCGAGCAGCGGACGGTTGCGGGCATCCAGCGCGCTCGACCAGATTTCCTCTTCCAGGCTGGCAAGGTTGACGGGCAAATCCGCGAGTGCTCCTTCGGGATCCTGTTCATGCCGCCTGAGCAGGGTTTTTGCCTCGCTGACAAAACGTCCCTCCGGATAGCGTTGAAGATAGAGGGTAAGGAGTTGCGGATCCATCTGCCGGGCGGCCAGCTTCCACATCCGTCTTTCCAGATCCCCGTCCGGTTCGGCGCCGGGGTTGAAGAAAAATTCGGGTTTGACCGAGAACTGGACATAGGGAACCTGGGCGCCGCCCGTTTCCTTGCGCACGTTCTGATTGACTTTCGCCAGCACGGACAGGACTTCCTTGCCGGGCGTGCGTAAATTCGACAGCAGTGCGGTCGCATAGGGGCTGTTGTTGCCGGCACCGTCGAAGGCCACCTTGCCCGGCTGCGTTGCAAAGCCGATCAGGAACCCGCTGACGTCAGGTGGCGGTGCAAGGCCGGCCTGAAGGTTGTCGATCTGCTCGTGAAACGGATTGTTCTGGCAGGCATCCAGAAACACCATCTTGAAGGCCTCACTGCTTCCCACTTTCTTCAGCAGGTCGTCGAAATGAAGGCTTTCGCTGACGAGGGTTTCGACGCCCTCGATGTCTGCGTCGACAGGTATGAGATAATTCTTCCCCTGCAACTGGACGCCGTGCCCGGCATAATAGACGAGTACGGCACTGGCGTTGTTCTGGACGGTCTCGGCCGAGAATGTTTCCAGCTCTTGTCGAAATGTCTCCCGCGTCGCGTCCAGCACGAGCCGGACGTCAAATTTGAGCGTTTGCAATGTCGCTGCAATGCTCTCCGCGTCGTTGCGAGCATTGGGAAGTTTCTGGAAATTGTAGTCGGAGTTGCCGATGACAAGCGCCATTCGCGCTCCGGACGAAAGCCCTTGCGCAGGTGCATTGCCGGGAACAAGGACAAGACAGACGGCAAAAAGGCCCACCAGGAAAAGCAGACCTTCCCGCAGTCGGCCTTGTTCGTCTCTCAGCCAGTTGCTCACGTATTGCAATCCACTCAAATCGATACAGATTTCGCGAGGCTGATTTCCACGGCCTGCAGGGTTTCTGCGAGCACGGCGCGTTGTTGCTGCTGAAGGTTCACGATTACCGTGTCCTGTGAGCGGACAAGACTGATCTGCTGGACCTTGCCGATGCCTCTTTGCACCGCTGCGATCGCCGCCTGACCGCTCTGGGCATTGCGGACTTCCTCAGCCATCTGGCGAACGACCGGAAGCGCCTGCTTGGCGACCGTGCTGCCGCGGTCGGCCTCCCGGGCCAGACGGCGCTCCAGTTGATCCAGTACCTCGGCATAGCAGATGTAGGGGCTGACACCCTTCTTGACCCTGCGTTCACAGTTGTTCGCTTGTTTTACGACGCCTGCCTTGCTGTTGAGGAACTGCTGGAGAAACCGGCGTTCCTGCGGAGCGGTAAAGACGAGCTCTCCATAGGTCCTCGGGACGAACGGGTTCAGTTCGATGATGGGTTTGCCCGAGCCTTTCGTCGCACTTGGCGACTCTCCACCGTAGGAGGCGACCACAATCGCGTCGTCTGCCTGGGCGCGTTCCAGGACGGCTGAGGAACTGGACGGGTCCAGGGATTCGTCGAGAGGCAAAAGATAGCTTGTCGTGGATTTGAGGCCGCTTCGGGAATATTGCCAAGAGCTGCTTTCGACCGGAGAGGTCACTTCCTGGCCGGAATCTCGTGCGATGCTCGTAGCTCCTGTAAGCCAGGCAATCATCAATGATGCCAGGTATGAAAACAAATTCAAAAGCTTACGTTTGGTAACTTTGGCCATAAGACACCGTAAAACATAAAAAACAGGGAGTTAAGGGAGTGTTTCGCTTTGAACCATATAGCATTTTTTGCCGTAGTCCACAAATTAGCAGAAGTGGCACTTGCGTGAGCCAGGGCGTCGTGATCCGCGATTTTTACAGTGTCCGCCCTTTTGGAGTGGAGTGATTTCGGGGCCGGAAAAAGCGGCTGGAAGCCAGTTTGGCACAGCGTCGGGCGCGCCGGATGTCAGGTCTCCAGCCGAACCACCTCCAACTGTTCCTTGCGGCCCTTGACCGAGTGGACGCCGATAGACTTCCGGCGGATGTCGGGGGGCAGTCTTTCTCCGATCTCGCTGGAGGCGAGTATGATCACTTCGGCGTTGGCATCGATTTCCTTGCCGAGGCTCTCCAGCCGGGAGGCCGCATTCACGGTGTCGCCGATGACCGTGTAATTGACGCGCTCCGGCGCGCCGATATCGCCAACGACGAGCGGGCCCATGTGGAGGCCTATCCTGACGCGTACGGGCGCCACTGCCCGGGCTGTGCGCAGCTTGTTGTCTTCGTGGATGGCCTTCGCCATTCCAAGGGCGGCGCGCGCGGCCGGCTCTGCCGGGTTTTCCAGGCGTTCCGGTGCGCCCCAGAAGGCCATGACGCTGTCGCCGATGTATTTGTCGATCGTCCCGCCCTGCCGGGTGATTTCCGCTCCAAGTATCGAAAGGTGCCGGTTGACGAAGGCGGCGGTTTCCGTCGCCGACATGCCTTCGGAAGCGGAGGTGAAGCCGGCGATGTCGGTGAAAAGCACAGCCACGTCCCGTTCTTCGGGTGGCGCCTCGGCCCGGCCTTCACGCAGAAGCTTCTGCACCAGCGTCTTTGGAACATATCTGCTGAAAGCGGTCAGGCCACCGACCATGGAATTGAACCCGCTTGCCAGGTCGTCGAGTTCGCGCACGAAGCTTGGCGGCAAAAGCTTGACCTTGTCCAGATCGAGGTTGGCAACCGCCCGCGCGCCCATGGCAGCCCTGCGGATGGGTTGTCCTATCCGGTAAGCCAGCAGACCGGCGCCGACAAGAGACAGGCCGAGCAGGGCAAGGGCGATGAGGACAGCATCGGTGAGCTGTTCCAGAGGCTGCTCCAGAATCTTTCCCGGAAAATGCGCGCCGATGGAGATCGGCAATCCTGTCGGGCCGAATTCGGGACCCTGCAGGACGATAAACCGTTTCTTGCCGAGAGAATCGAAACCGGCCCGCAGCTCCATTCCGCTCGCGAGGCCATAGCCATCTTCCTCGACAATGCTGGTTTCCTTGAGGGTTTTCAAAAAATCGTCCGGAACGTGTTCCAACCCGATCAGGGGGGAGGTGGGGGACAACTGGTCGAACACCTCCTCAAGCTGGGGGTGGGCGATCAGTTCGTGGCTCTCCGGATTGATGATGAAGACCTTCACCAGGTCCGTGGAGATCTCGCGTGTGATTTCGGAAAGACGTTCCATCGACATCGCCACGATGACGAGGCCTTCGTATATTCCGCCGGTGGCAACCGGCTGCACGTGGGCGATGTATGTGTGCTGACGCTGGGGATAGTAGTCCGGGCCGATCCAGAAGGCATCCGTCTTGCCGGCTGTTTCCGCAATCAGGCCGGTCAGCAGGTGGGTGTTGTCGGTCACGGGAACGAACTGCGGAATCAGAATGCTGTTGTCCGTTGACCTGTTGATCTGGACAAAATTCCCGTTTTTGTCCGCGATGATGACGAAGGAAACAAATTCGAGCGGCGCAAGCATGCCGTAGAGATAGTCGGCGACCTCCTGCGGATGCCGCATCAGGATGCTGCCGCTTTGCAAGGCAGAAGCGGTGTATTTTCCGGCTTCCTCCACGGCCTCGATCTGTGAGCTGAAGGCCCGGTCGAGCGACTGCATGCCGACATTGATCAGGGACCCGCCCAGCTTGCGAACGATCTTCTCGGACGTGGAGGCCTGCACGAGCAGCACCAGTGCGGCAGTCACGAAGACGAAACCGCCGATCACTGTTGTCAGCGTTGGCGTGATGTGAAGGCGCCGTCTGAGGGACACGTTCCTGCCTGAATATCTGAATCGGTCAAATTACCAATAACGGGTTCACCGATTGAGAGCAAAGCAATCCGTATCTCGTCAGGATGTCCGGCGAGCCGGACGAGGACGGCAAGGCGGTTCAAAAAAAGTCCCGCAAGATCAATCGCCTTGCGGGACTTCCTGAAAGCCTGATTCCGGTTGTGGCCCGAGGGGCCGCTGACCTCAAGCCGTCTTTTCCGGCTCCGCTTCCTCGAATGTGTGGCCGTAGTCGACGGCAATTTCGTAGTCCGGGTCTTCCAGGACCGAGACTTCGACAAGGTTTCCGGCCTTGGCGAGGAGCCTGGTGCAGTCCGGAGAAAGGTGGCGCAGATGAAGCCGCTTGCCGGCAGCCTCGTATTTGGAGGCGAGCGCATCGATGGCCTCCAGGCCGGAGTGGTCGACAACCCGGCTGTCGATGAAGTCGACCACAACATCCTCCGGATCGCTCTGCGGGTCGAACAGGTCGGTGAAGCCGGTTGTGGACCCGAAGAACAGGGGGCCGGAAAGCCGGTAAACCTTCCAGCCTTCCTTGCTGGTTCCGATACGGGCGTTGATGCGGCTGGCCGCGTTCCAGGCATAGGCAAGCGCGGAGATGATCACGCCGACGACGACCGCGACCGCAAGGTCTGAATAGACGGTCACGCAGGTGACCACCACCATGACAAGGGCGTCGGTAAGCGGGATCTTGTGTACGATCTTCAGGCTGGCCCAGGCAAAGGTGCCGATCACCACCATGAACATGACACCGACCAGGGCGGCGACGGGGATCTGCTCGATCAACCCGGATGCGACCACGATAAAGGAGAGCAGGAACAGGGCAGCGGCGATGCCCGAGATGCGCGTGCGTGCGCCGGATTTCACGTTGATCATCGACTGGCCGATCATGGCGCAGCCGCCCATGCCGCCGAAGAAGCCGGTGACGACGTTGGCCGTACCCTGGGCGATGCATTCCTTGGAGGCGCCCCCCTTGGTGTTGGTAAGGTCGGCCACAAGATTGAGCGTCAAAAGAGATTCGATCAGGCCGATCGCCGACAGGATGATCGCGTACGGAAGGATGATTTCCAGGGTTTCCCAGGTCAGGGGCACCATGGGAATGTGAAAGGCGGGCAGGCCGCCGGAAATGGACGCCAGATCGCCGACGGAACGCGTGTCGAGGTCAAAGCCGAGCACCAGGGCCGTGACGACGAGAATACCGGCCAGCGGCGCCGGGAAAGCGCGGGTGATTCTCGGCAGGAACCAGATAACGGCCATGGTGACGGCGACAAGGCCCAGCATCAGGTAAAGCTGGGACCCGCTCATCCAGGTGAGACCGCCGGCTCCGTCCGGCACCTTGAACTGGCCGAGCTGGGCCATGAAAATCACGATAGCCAGACCGTTCACGAAACCCAGCATGACCGGGTGAGGGACCATTCTGATGAACTTGCCCCATTTCAGAAGACCGACACCGATCTGGATCAGCCCCATCAGCACGACTGTTGCAAAGAGATATTCTACACCGTGGCGCGCAACCAGTGTCACCATGACGACCGCAAGTGCCCCGGTCGCGCCTGAGATCATGCCGGGCCGGCCACCGATGCAGGCGGTGATCAGTCCGACAAAGAAGGCGGCGTAAAGGCCGACCAGCGGGTTGACACCGGCAACAAAGGCAAAAGCGACAGCTTCCGGCACGAGGGCCAGAGCAACGGTCAAACCGGCCAGAAGCTCCGTCTTGATGCGCGAGGCATCCAGTTTAATCGATTTTGCAGGCGCAGAGGCCGCGGCTCTTGCAGACAAGTCAAGCTCCAGAATTTGTATTGAGTTGCAACGGTCAGCGCCACGTCTGCCCGGACCGGCTGTTTGACCTGGATCAATTTGCTGGGTTTCTAAAGTATTTTTTGCAATGCAGCAAGCCGTGTACCGGATGGCAGCCATGCGAATTCCGAAAGAAATCAGTCATTCGTGATTGATTCTTCAGGCTGCGTCCGGGGGCGTGCGTGAAGTAAAGAAATATTTTCAGCTCAAAGTTGCGCTCGGGAGCGAGATTTACGAAATAAAATAACGTATTCAATCAACTTCGTTTCTTGGGAAAAGTGACGATATTGATTATGAAAACATGATACTATTTGATGCTTGCGTGTAGCAACTTTCAGTCTCTTCTTAATTTGGGGTTGTTGTTGTGTTTTATGCTCGCTTCAGGCTCCTCGTCCTGCTTCCTGCCCTTTTTCTGGCCGCTCCCACGGCGGATGCCGGAGAAATGGTCCTGGCCACCGATGACTGGCCTCCGTTCCGGATCACCCAAAAGGGCGCGCTTGTGGGGTTGGATCTCGATCTGATCGATGAAATCGCCCGCAGGGCGAAGGCGGACCTGCAGGTCGTCAAGATGCCCTGGGGACGTGGACTGACCTCCATGCAAAGTGGCGCCGTCGATGTCATGACGGGGTTGGCATACCGGGACGAGCGGGCCAAATACATCACCTATACGCAAACGCCCTATTTCAAGTGCACGACGGCCTTCTACATGCTCAACGGCGAAGCAGGTTCCATCAAAACCTACGAAGATCTCGCAGATCGGGAAATCGGGTTTGTCCTGCATTCGGCCTATTTTGAACGCTTCGACAAGGACGAAACGTTGACAAAGGTCGGCGTTGCGCAGGAAGACGCCCTGATCGACATGCTGATCAAGCAGCACATCAGTGTCATGATTGGCACGGACTGCCAGGTCGATTATTTCATCAAGCGGCAAGGGCTCACGTCCAAGATCGAAAAAACGCCATATAACCCGGGAAATTCCGTCGATCTTTACCTCGGCATTTCAAAGAAATCGCCTTGGTCAAAGCAAGTCGAAACCTTGAACAGGATCGTCAAGGAACTCGTTGACGAGGGGTTCGTGGACAGGATCGCCCGCGAGTATTACGGCGCCCAGACCTGACACCAAGCGCGTGGACTTGCAATTCCGGCTTCAACTTCACGTTTCTCGCTGGAGGCGTTGCCTTGTGGCTGCGTCACGGGCACTTCTCCGTTCCCAAGAGCCGTTCAAGTTGCTTCCTCCGATGGTCCACGAAATTCAATTCCCCGTTATCGCCGTGCATTTTGGCCGATTGGTTGCGAAACGGGGTTAACTTTACGTAAAGTTGCTTCTACTATTGCGATGTGATTCCAAGTTTTTCTCGGCAAGGCTGTGATTTCTATAAATTCTGTGCGCCGAATTGACTGAAGAGGAAAAGATGGGCCGGCTTACCGTCTGTGCTCTTCTCGCACTTATGCTTTCTGTTGCCGGCGCATCCGCGCAGCAGCAACTTCGTTTCTCGGCTTTCGAAGCGCCGAACTTGACACCTATTGCCAGGAAGATCCTTGTCAGAGCCTATGCGGAACTGGGAATACGGATTGAAACGGTTGTCGAAAATCCGCAGAGGGCGCTTCTGGATTCCGCCTCCGGCGTGACCGACGGTGAACTGGTCCGCGTAAGCAGTGTCGCCGACAAATATCAGACGCTCATACGGGTCGATGTTCCCTTGGTCGTTGCGCGCATATTCGCCTATACGAACAAGCAGCCTCTCAGAGGAAAGGCGCTGGCTGAACTCAAGCATCTGCGGGTGGGACACGTTGCAGGTGCCAGATTCGCGAGCGAAGCCGCCGTCGGGTTTGCAGAAATCTGGGAGGCGGATACGCCCGAGCAATTGTTCGAGATGCTGCACCATGACCGGATCGATCTTGTCATCGTGGGGGAAGAAACCGGCCGCCGGATCATCCGGGACGCGGAGTTGAAGGGTGTTTTTCCGCTGTTGCCGTCCTTGCGCGAGGTTGCCTTCTATCACCTGCTGCACGAACGGCATGCAGATCTCGTGCCCAGGATCGAAGCGGTTCTGAGGCGCCTGATGGTTGACCCGGATATCGATTTCTCAACCGGCAAGAAACAATCCCGGTTGGAGCGGAGACCAGAAAGGCCTGTCCGGCCTGACTGGCAATCGTCTCTGCCCGCCTTCTACCCGACAGGTGCTCTTGAACAGGTTTGAGGAAAACAGGCCCGGGGGAAAGAGGCGACACAGCATGCGGATGAACCGTAGCGGGGAGTGCCCGCCACGGTTTGTCCTGAAGGGCCTTGTTACTGACCGCCTGTTGTCCGGCCTTGCGACCCGGATTGCCCCTGGATTCCGCCGAGGCTGGCGCCGAGGAGGGCAGCGGCGCCTGCAAAGCCGGTGTCGCCGCCGACAACGGTGTTGGGGACCAGCTTGCCGACAAGTCCGACGAGTTCGGGCTTGCGTTCCAGGGAATTCAGAAGCTTCTCGAGCGCCTGCAAAAGGGCAACCCTGTCCTGGCCGAGTACGTCGACCTGCGCCCGCTGGCCGCGCGCCAACTCTTCCAGGTACTGACGTTCCGCGCGCCCGAGAGCCGCGCGTTCCTGCTCGCGCTGGTTGGCCACCTGCACGGCGATCTGGGCTTCGACGAGCCGGGGCTGTTCATCGGCGGTGGAGCGGGCCTGTTCGGTTTCGATGCGCTTCTGCTGGGCGTCCGTTTCCCGTTCATAGGCGATGGAAAGCTGGTCGGCCAGCTGGACGCGGAGGCGCGAGACCAGCAACTCAGGCGGAATGGCCGGTTCGCCGAGTCTGATTTCGCGAATGTCGACACCGGCCTTGTTGCCTTCCACCTTGATCTGCTGCTCGATGGTCTGCTCAAGGGCATCGCGGTTTTCGATGAGGTCCAGCACGCGGGTCGGGCGCACGGTGAAACTAGCCGGTTGAACCAGCGTTCCGTCGGGGTTCTTGTCCGGAACCCGGATCGAGGCTCCGGCGACATTCCTGACGATGGACCGGATGGCCGGGGTCAGGATCCGGTTCTCGATTTCCTCAAGCCCGCCGACAGAGCCGACAACCACGGGGGCGTTGTCCGGGTCGACCTGGACCAGGGCCCTGAGTTCCAGAGGGATGTCCCAGCCCTCGACTTTCACATAGACCGCCCGGTCGGCCGCATCAT
The DNA here is from genome assembly GCF_050301095.1 of Roseibium sp. Taxonomy (GTDB): domain Bacteria; phylum Pseudomonadota; class Alphaproteobacteria; order Rhizobiales; family Stappiaceae; genus Roseibium. The sequence goes on along the minus strand of NZ_JBNKYW010000267.1, from coordinate 78,432 downwards.
CGGGGATTTTCTCCTGAACGGACCGTTCGTTTTGCTGGATGTTGCCCTGCTGGTCCACGGACAGGTCGATAATACGCTTGGTGTAGCCACCCTTGTATTCCCAGGTCTGGACCCGCGTGTCGACGAGGGTCACCTCATAGGCCTGCCGGTTGAGGTAGTAGGCGCCTGGAAACAGCGGTTCCTTCCAGATGCCGACACAGCCGCGCGGCACCAGCGGGACCGTCAATGCCTCTCGGGAGACGTTGGAGGCGGAGACCTCCTCCTCGACGCAGTTGATGCCGGGCTGGCTGACATTCGATTTGACCACGCCGACGTGCCCGGCGGGGATGATGGTGGCATTGGTGTTTTCGTTCAGGGTCACGTCGAAAAGATAGCGGTTGAGCCGGTATTGACCGGGCTTGAGAACGGTTTCCTGTGGGCCGCGCAAGCCGCCCTTGGTCAGGAAACTGTCCGCATTCAGCATGTCCGCCACCCGGTCGTCCGGAATGGAGGGCGCCATGAACATGCCGGAGGGCATCGCCTGGCCGTCGAGAGTGGTCAGCTGGCCGTAGTAGCCTTCCGGAATGGTTACGATTTCCCATTCTTCGAAATCATAAAGAACGCGGACAAGCGGAATGAAATGGAAACCGGGACCGAGGATCTGCGCCTGCGGGCCTTTTTCGCCATCCAGTGCCAGTATCCGCCCCTGGGGAAGTTCCTTGAAGGCGTAGATGCGCTTCAGATGGCCGACATAATTGGCATCGACAAAAATGAAGGAAGTGGACAGCAGCAGGAAGACGCCGACCACGGTCAGGAAGATTCCCATGATCCTGCTGCCGAAAACCCGCACGATGCGGTGACTGCCGACGGGCGCCCCCGTGCGCCGCAGGATAATGCTGACACCCAAAGCGATTGCCACAATTCCGATGATTACGCCGATCATGGTCTGCCCTCCCGGATAGTCCTGAAAACATCAGAACTTCACGGGCGGAGAGAGTCAAACGAAGGTTCTGCAAAAACGCATGGTGTCCGGTTCCCCGGCCGCCGCCGCGGAAGTGGAAAATGCTCGACGGACCGGAAGAGGAGGATTAGAACTCGCAAAAAGCTCGCGGGAGAGACAATGAAACCGACCAATCCGGTTTTTACCGGCATCGACACCACCGTTTTCGAAACCATGTCGCGTCTGGCGAAAGCGCATTACGCGGTGAACCTGGGGCAGGGGTTTCCGGACGTGGACGGGCCGGAAGATATCCGCAAGGTTGCGGCGGAAGCCTTGATCGATGGGCCGAACCAGTATCCGCCAATGCTCGGTTTGCCGGAGCTTCGCGAGGCGGTCGCTGAAGCAAACTTGCGCTTCTACGGTCTTGATGTCGATCCTCAGACCGAGGTGCTGGTGACATCCGGGGCGACCGAGGCGCTGGCCGACTGCATTCTTTCGCTGATTTCGCCCGGCGACGAAGTGGTGCTGATCGAGCCGCTTTACGACTGCTACCTGCCGCTCGTCAGGCGCGCCGGGGGCATTCCGGTGCGAGTGCGGGTCACACCGCCGCAGTGGGCTCTGGACAGGGAGGCGCTGGCGGATGCCTTTTCGGACAAGACAAAGGCGATCCTCCTCAACAATCCGATGAACCCGACAGCGAAGGTGTTTTCGGAGGATGAGCTGCAGTTCATCGCCGATCTTTGCGTCCGGCATGATGCCTATGCGATCTGCGACGAGGTATACGAGCATCTCGTTTTCGACGGCAAGGTTCACCGGCCGCTGATGACCTTCGAGGGCATGCGCGAGCGCAGCGTCAGGATCGGATCGGCCGGCAAGACATTTTCGCTCACAGGCTGGAAGGTCGGTTATGTCACAGGTCCGGCGCATCTCATGGATCCGATTGCCAAGGCCCACCAGTGGGTGACCTTTACCACGCCTCCGAACCTGCAGAAGGCGGTTGCCTATGGCCTGAAGAAGGGGAACGACTACTACGATGGCCTGGTGCAGGACCTGACGGCAAAACGCGACAGGATGGCAAGGGGGCTGGAAGGTCTCGGCTTTTCGGTTCTGCCCTGCGCGGCGACCTATTTCCTGACTTGCGGAATTGACGGGCTCGGTCTTGGCGAGACCGATGTCGAAGCTTGCGAGACCCTGGTCAAGGAGGCCGGGGTCGCCGCCGTTCCCGTTTCGGCGTTTTACGGTGCGGACGCGCCGACCGGCTACATCCGCTTCTGCTTCTGCAAACAGGACGCTGTCATCGACGAGGCGCGGGCGCGTCTGTCCGCTTTTTTGACTGCCGAGCGGGCCGAATCCGCATAGCCTGACAGGACACTCAACGGAAATGAGAAACGACATGGACAACCCGGTTCTGGTGGACGTCACCCGTGGCGCCGTGACCGAGAGCCGCCATCGCGGCAGCGTGGCGATTGCCGACACGTCCGGAAAACTCGTCTGCAGCATCGGCAATGTCGACATGCGAGTCTTTCCGAGATCTGCCATCAAGGCGCTACAGGCCCTGCCGCTGGTGGAATCGGGTGCCGCCGACGCGCTCGACCTCACCGACGCGGAACTGTCCCTTGCCTGTGCGTCTCACAACGGCGAGGAAATCCACGCCAATGCTGCCCGGGTGATGCTGCTGAAAGCGGGGCTGAGTGAAGACGACCTGGAATGCGGTCCGCAGTGGCCCAATCGCATGGAGGATGCGGCCAAACTGATTCTGGCGGACGAGACGCCTTGCGGTCTCCACAACAACTGTTCGGGCAAGCATGCCGGGTTCCTGGGTCTTGCCAAGGTGATGGGCGTCGATACCCGTGGTTATGTCGAGGCCGGCCATCCGGTGCAGCGCGAAGTTCGCCTGGTGATGGAGCAATTGACCGGCGACACGCTGTCGGAGGATGTCTGCGGTACCGACGGCTGTTCCATTCCGACCTATGCGTCACCGCTGCAAAGCTTCGCGACGGCCTTCGCCCGCTTCGGAACCGGCGACGGGCTGGAGCCGCTGCGGGCGGAATCTGCCGAGAGGATCTTTGACGCCTGCATCAACGAACCCTACATGGTCGCCGGCGCCGGCCGGTTCTGCACCAGGGTGATGGAAGGCTTCCGGGGAAGGGTGTTTGTCAAGACGGGCGCGGAAGGGGTCTTCTGCGCTTCCATTCCGGAGCTCGGCTTCGGTGTCGCCCTCAAATGCGACGACGGTGCGACCCGTGCCTCCGAGGTGATGATGGCAACGGTGCTGGAAGCAATGCTGGAGCTCAACGACGACGAAGCCAGGCTGCTGGACAGCCTTGTCAACCCGCCGATCCTGACCCGGCGTGGCGTCGAGGCCGGGCAGGTGAAGCCGCAGAGCGACTTTGTATCGCTCCTGAAAGAGCAACTAGGGTAAGAGCTCTTGAAAAGGTCAAAGTTTCTTTTTCATAAGGATCTTGTTGCCGTTTCTTGAAGTTTCATGCCAGCCGAGATGAGTGTAAAGGCCAACGTTTTCCGGCATGCGGATGTGAGTCGCCAGGTGGATTTCCCTGGCGCCGTTGTTCCTGGCATGGGTTTCGGCAGTCCCGATAAGCGCCTTGCCCAAGCCTAGGCCCTTGAAGGCAGGATCGACGGCGACGTTTGAAAGATGAGCCGAGCCGCTGGCGAGGCCCAGAATGGCGCAGCCGGCAATCCCGGCTCCGGTCTCGGCGACAAACACAACGTTCGAGGCAATGTCCTCTTCCACGCCTGCCGAGACGTCGGGCAGGTCGTCGATCTTCGATTTTACCGGTGCATAGGCGCGGTCGATACAGGATTTCACGGCAGCGGCATCTTGCATTTCCGCACGGCGGATGGCTGGTTGGTCGCTTGTCGTTTTCATTGGAGTTCCACCATGGCGCACCACAAAGGTCTGTCTTTCCGTTTCACACACGCGATCACGAGAACGCCCGCCGATAGCGTTGCCGGTGGCATCCGGGCGGTGGATACCGGAGATCCGAGCGGTGCAAAGTTCCGGGAAGAACATGAGCTTTACGTGAAGGCTCTTCAAGAGGCAGGTCTCACCGTCGAGGTTCTGCCGGCGCTGGAAGCCTTTCCGGACAGCTGCTTTGTCGAGGATCCCGCCTTCTGCCTGCCGGAAGGGGCGATCCAGCTTCGGCCAGGCACCGACAGCCGCGAAGGCGAGGGCAGGGAAATTCGCCCGGCGCTGGACAAGGTCTTCGGCAAGGTTGTCGAACTTCCCGGCAATGGGCATGTAGACGGCGGCGATGTCCTGATGCTGGACGATGTCATTCTGATCGGCCTGTCCGCGCGTACCGACAGGGATGGCGCCGAAGCCTTCGCTCAGGTTCTCGGGGACTGGGGCTACAACGCGGAAATCTGCGAAACGCCGGAAGGCGTGCTGCATTTCAAGACCGCCTGTTCCACGCTCGGCGACGGCGTGATCCTGGCGACGAAAGTAATGGCCGACAGTGGCTTCTTCGGCGAGCGGCCCCTGGTGGTGGTGCCGGAAGGCGAAGATTATGCGGCCAATGTCATCCGGGTGAACGATGTCGTTCTGGTGCCGGAAGGCTATCCGAAGACGCTGGCAGCCATCGAGGCCGCGGGCTTCAAGACCGTCGTGGTGCCGACCCATGAGGCGCGGAAGGTCGACGGCGGGCTGTCTTGCCTGTCCCTGCGGTTCGCTCCCGCGGCGTAACAAAGACAGGGAAGGGGGCAATCAGGCCATGACCTGATTGCCCTGAACCGTCAGATTGGCGAAGTCGGAGGCGTTGTTGAGTTCTCCGGTGGCTTTTTCCAGCCATCGGAAGCCGTTGATCGCGCCGGATTTCGCGCCTTGCACGATATTGTTGGTGATGATGGCCGGTCCTGCGCCATCCACCACGGTCACCGCGATGCCGGTGCCGCATTCCCTGAGCACGTTCTGGGAGGCCGCAATGTTGCGCATGTAAGGACCCCAGCCGAGCAGCAGGCCGAACTTCGGTGCGCCCTCGATCACATTGCCGGTGAGTGCCGTGTCGGCTTCGGCGGCAATGCCGATGCCGAATCCGGCGACTTCCGGAGGGTAAGGGCCGTCTTCGGAAATGTTGCGGATCAGGTTGCCGGAACAGACTGCCATGCGGCCGCCGTTCATGAAATTGGCGATCGAGATGCCGGTGGTGGCGCCGTCCACGATGTTGTTGGAAATCACCGCCCCCTGAAAACCGAATTCGGAATAGATGGCCGTTTCGCCCGACCGCATGCAGGAATTGCCCAGGATCTGCACGTTCGAACCGCTGTTGGAGCGGATTGCGGAAAAGGCGCAATCGGCAACGCGGTTGTTCGACACAATGACGCCATGTGCCCGGAAGACGTTGATGCCGTTGCCGAACTGTCCCGTGCCGCCGTAGCGGGCGCCAATGCGCTCCACCCGGTTGCCGGAGACGATGGTCCCGTCCTCGCCCTCGCGCCAGCGGTGCACCCAGATGCCGCCATTGGCGCAATCGGTGACAGTATTGCCGGTAATCGCCAGCCCGTCCGCTTCGTTCGAGCGCATCCCGGCTTCTGCCGACCCCGATATCAGGCAGTTTTCCACGCGGCCGGAACAGCGGTCCAGCACGAGGCCGGTCTTTGCCGAGCCGGCAATCTGGCAGTTGTCGAGGGAAAGGTTCCTGACACCGATGAAATGCAGCAATCCTTCGGTGAAATCGCCGATGGACCTGTTGGCGCCGTCGAAAGTGATGCCGGTCAGACCGACGTTGCTGACGCCCTCCGCGCGGATCAATTGGCCGCCACCGCCCTGATAGACCAGTCGGGTACGACCCGGAACTCCGACTATCAGGGTTCCCGACGGCAGGCGCAGATTGGCAACTGGATAGGTCCCGGCGGGCAGGAACAGCGCCCGGCCGCGCTCGACCGCCCGGTTCACCGCATTCTGGAATTGGGTGGTCTGATCGTTCGCGGCGTTCGGAACAAGGCCGAGATCGGCGGAATCGATGGATCCCCTCAGGTCGGCCACCTTCATCTGCGCGGAGGCAACTGTCCCGGAAAGGCACAGGGCTGTCCCGGCAAGAAACGCACGTCGGTTCAGATTTGCGAGATTTAATGTCATGAGCCGTGCCAATTGCTTGAATGCGTCCCGGATCGGGATGCGTCTCCAGTGTCTGGCCTGGAAGGAGCAAGTGGCGTGCCGACATGCCTGCGGAGGGGTTTTGCAACAAAAAACCGGCCGGGGCAGAGGTCCCGGCCGGTCTGGTGGAACGGGACAGGCTTCCCGTTCCTATCGGTCTTCAGGGGCGTAAGACCGATTAGAGTTCGTTCGGATCGACGTTTTCCAGTTTCACCCAGTTTTCGTCAGCCGTTGCGATGAAGCCGTTAACATCCTTGCTCCAGCGTTCCTGAACGGACGGAGCCAGGTTCAGGTAGAGCTTGTTGTCGACGATTTTCCAAAGGTCCGGATCGCCATCAACCTTCACGCCCATGGCGGCGCCGAAGGCGCAGAAACCGCCGTACTGGGGCAGGTACTTGTCCGGGTTCTGCTTGAAGAGGTCGCGGTTTTCTTCGGAAGCGAAGCGGTAGGTGGCACCGTTGTGAACCGCGGTGATGGAAATGTCGCCGTCTTGCGGTGCTCCCTTGGTGAAGTAGGAGACCGGATCGACGCCGCGAAGAGCGAGGCCGGTGATGGTGGCGTTGACGTCGAAGCCCGCACCAAAGGCGTTGGAAACAAGGCCGGTGACAACAACAAGAGCGGCAACGGAACCGCGGATCAGATTTTTCAGCATATGGAAACACTCCCAGTAAGTCGGAATAGCGCTATGAACTTCTTGCCGGCGGGGTGGTGATTGCTCTTGCCTGTTTTTTTCGGTACCATTCGGTTCCAAACAAATCAGACGAGTGCTCTCTCCCGCCGGTGCACAGAAGATATGGTTAGGAACCAATCGGTACAAAACACAAGCGCGTGAGGGAAACGTGATGCGGCTGTGATGTGACGCAGTCCCCGGAGCAGAAATGGCAAGACCGCGCGAATTCGACACTGAAGAAGCCATGGACAAGGCCATGGGCCTTTTCTGGGATGTTGGTTACGAAGAGGCATCGCTGGCAGAATTGCTGGCGGCGATGGAGATTACCAAGGGCTCGTTCTACAAGGCCTTTCACGACAAGCACTCGGTCTATCTGGCCGCGCTCGACCGCTACAACGAAAAGGTCATCTCGGCGACGGTTGCGTATCTGGGCGACAGGACCCAGGGCAACGGCCCCGATCGCATCCTCGGTCTCTTCAACCGGGTCGCGGACGCTGTGCGGCAGGACGGCGACAGGCTGGGCTGCTTCCTGTGCAATGCGCTGGTCGACAAGGCGGCGGAAGGCGGGGAAGCGGAGGCAAAGCTCCAGGTCATGGTGCTGCGGCTGGAGACCGCCTTTTTCAAGGCGCTTCGGGAAGACCCGCATTTGAAGGAGGCGGCGGCCCGCGAAACGGCACGGGGCGTCCTCTCGGCCTATTTCGGCCTGAGAGTCCTGGGCCGGGCGGGGCTGGCTTCACAGATGGCGGACGACTGCATCCGGCAGGTCGCGTGGCTTCTGGAGAAGGTCAAAACGAGCTGACGGCGTAGTCCGCAATCGGATCGGGCAGTCCTTTGGCTTCAGCGCAGCCGTCGCGCTGCCTCCTTGAGCAGCCTGACGGCAGCTTCCTCGATGACGGGGTATCCCGGCCGCGTGTCTTTCCGCCCTTTGGGAAGGGCTGGTACATGAATGAAGATGCTTGGAATGCCCGAGCCGATGGAATCCCACAGCGTCGCGTTGCACAGATACGTCCCGGCATCGTGGGAGAGCCTTGCCGGAGCGCCGCCGGTCCGGGCCGCCGCGCGCAAGGGCTCCGCGGGCAGGGTGGCGGATCGGGTCCGCTCGTTCGATTTCGCAAGTTCGGGCCGATCCGGGGAAAGCCCGGCGGCATCCGGGCGCACGCGAACGGCCCGGTTGACCGCTCTTGTCTCCACATTGATCGTGCGGCGCGTGCCGTCGACGCCAAAATGCACGATGGCGTCGGGCCTGAGGGCGTCGCGCAGTTTCGCGGTCACCTCCTGGCGTCCCGCCCAGGTAGTCGGCAGGACCTCAAAGACGAAACGGACACCGGATTGATGATGCCCAAGCCGTTGCGGCAGGCGGCGCATCAGGCGTTCGGTCGGGTTGACCGGCGCGCCGGGGAAGGGGGAAAAACCGGTGACCAGAATGGTTTTGGGCCGTTCAGCCGTCATTCCTTCAACCCCATCAGGTCTGCCAGTTCGTCGACGGCCAGCGACACGGCCGTCCGGCCGTCCCTGACTTCCGCTTCGAGGGCCTGCAGGCGCTCGGCTGTCCTGGAACTCGATTTCAAGGTCATCATCATCCGCTGTTGCAGCATGTCCCACATCCAGGCAACCTGCTGACGGCTGCGCTTTTCCTTCCATTCGCCGCTTGCCTGCATGCGCTCGCGGTAGATCCCGATCTGCTCCCAGAGATGATCGAGACCTTCATTGGCAAGTCCCGAGATGGTGATTACCGGTGGCGTCCACGTTGGGGACCTGGGGGCGAGGATATGCAAGGCGGCACGGTAGTCGGAGGCGGCGGATCTCGCGCGCATCGCGCCTTCGCCTTCCGCCTTGTTGACCGCAATCATGTCGGCGATTTCCAGAACGCCCTTCTTGATCCCCTGAAGTTCGTCCCCGGCGCCCGGCAGCATCAGGACAAGGAAGAAGTCGACCATGTCGGCAACCGTTGTCTCCGACTGACCGATGCCGACGGTTTCAACGAGGATGACGTCAAAGCCGGCAGCTTCGCACAAAAGCATGGTTTCCCGGGTCTTCGCAGCAACGCCGCCGAGCGTTCCGGCGGAGGGCGAGGGGCGGATGAAGGCGTTCGGATCGACGGCCAGTTGTGCCATGCGTGTCTTGTCGCCGAGGATCGATCCGCCGGTGCGGGTGGAGGAGGGATCGACCGCCAGAACCGCCACCTTGTGGCCGGCAGCCGTCAGGTTGGACCCCAGCATGTCGATGGTGGTCGACTTGCCGACACCCGGCACACCGGTGATGCCGACACGCAAGGCCTTTCCGGTCAAGGGCAGGACGGACTGGATCAGCCTGTGCGCCTGATGCCTGTGATCCGCCTTTCTGGATTCAACCAGCGTGATCGCGCGCGCAAGCGCCGCGCGTTTGCCTGCCTTCAGGTCCTCGGCAAGTTTGTCCGGATCGATTGGTCGTGCCCTGGTCATCATGCTTCAAGGCTTTACCTGAGGATTCGGCAAAGGTCACTGCCGCAAAAGGGTGAAGGCCTTTCGAGAAGCCTTCAGCCCTTCGGCGTCCAGAGGATGCGCTGGAGTTGGGCGTCGAAGAGGTCGTTTTCCGCCGGCAGGCGGTCGAACGGGCCCTGGTAGCCCGGAATGGAATAGACAAGCTGCACGTTCGGATGACCGTCTGACTTGCAGATCGCCATGCCACGCCACAGGTTCTTGCCCACGCGGCAATCGGCGCGGGAGGTGCCGATGTCAGACAGGCTCATGCCGACGCGTTCGCCGTTCGGGCCCTGCACATGATAGGTCACGCCGTGGACGGTGCGGATCTTGCCCTTTCCGCCCTTGAAGACCTGCAGGACCTGAAAGCCGCTGCTGTCGAAGACCGCGAGAGCCCATTCGGTGCTGTTTTCACCGGCCGACTGGATGCCTTCGGTGGTGAAGCCGGGAAGGGCGGCTTCGATCGCCTTTTCGCTATAGGGGGTGCTGGAGTTTATGCCGCCGATGCTGTCCTCGGTGATCTGGAGGAAGGTCGGCTCCGCAGCCAGCGACATGCGCGCCGACGTTCCGTCGAGGTCGGCCGTGGGCGAACAGGCGGCGGCGCCAAGCGCAAGAAGACAGGCAAATCCGAAGGCAGAAAGACGCATGTAAAATCTCAGAAAAGTCCCCGCCGCGCAGGAAACGCGGCTGCGCAGTGGGGTGTAGCAAGGAACGGGAAGTTTGCATAGGGACGGCGGAACACTGTGAACAGGTCGTTTGGCATTCCGTAACGGCGTCAAGAGCTTATGTGTGGAGCCGTCAGGTCTCGTCCCTGCCGATCCATTTCGGCGCCGAGGGCGGGACATAGGCCTCGAACTGCGCGATCAGATCGTCGGGCGTTGATGCGATCTGGGCCATGTCGCGCATGACCTTCTTGGTGAACCCTTGCCCTGTCTGATGATCCAGAAAGGCAATCAGCTGGTCGTAATAACCTTCGATGTTGAGGAAGCCGCAGGGCTTGCTGTGATAGCCGAGCTGGCCCCAGGTCCAGACTTCGAAGATTTCCTCAAGCGTGCCGACGCCGCCAGGAAGGGCGATGAAGGCGTCTGAAAGGTCCGCCATCAGCGCCTTGCGTTCATGCATGGAGCCGACCAGATGCAGTTCGGTAAGGCCTTCGTGGGCGAGTTCCTTTTCCTCAAGGGACTTCGGCAGGACGCCGATGACTTCGCCGCCGGCTGCCAGTGCCGCATCCGCAACCATGCCCATCAGGCCAACCTTGGCACCGCCATAGACAAGCCGGAGACCTTTTCCGGCAATGGCCTCGCCGGTTGCAGTCGCAGCCTCGCCATAAGCCTCAAGCGTTCCGTAGCTGGAGCCGCAAAAGACGCAGATGGATTTCATTCCCATGTCTCCCGAACACTGGGCCGGGCGGAAAGGTCCGCCTGGCCGGTTGTGAGTTTCTCTCAGCCTTTTGCAAGCTCGTCCAGGACACGTGCCCAGGAGCGGATGCCCTTGTGGAAGCTGGTCAGGTTGTACTTCTCGTTCGGAGAATGGATCTGGTCGTCCTCGAGGCCGAAACCGATCAGGAGGGAATCCATACCCAGCATGCGCTTGAAATCGCCGACGATCGGAATGGAACCGCCCATTCCGATGAGGGCGGCTTCCTTGCCCCATTCGTCCTTCAGCGCCTTCTTGCCCTTTTCCAGCGCCGGCATGGCGAAGTCGAGCCTCAGGGCCGGGCTGCCTTCCTTTGCGATGAAATCCACCGTGCAGTCGGCCGGAATTTTCGAACGCACATAGGCGCGGAAGGCCTCCTGGATCTTGTCCGGGTCCTGATCGCCGACAAGACGGAAGGTGAACTTGGCATGGGCCTCGGCCGGGATCACGGTCTTGGAGCCGGCACCCTGGTAGCCGCCCCACATGCCGTTCACTTCCACCGTCGGCCGGGTCCACAGGTGCTCCAGCGGCATGCGGTCCTTTTCGCCGCGCGGGTGTTTCAGGCCGACCTCGCCGAGGAATTCCTCGACGGAAAAGCCGAGCTCGTCCCACATGTTCGTGACGTCTTCCGGCATGTCGATGACGCCGTCATAGAAGCCGGGCAGGGTGACCTTGCCGTTTTCGTCGTGCAGGCCGGCGATGATGTCCGCGACGATGTGGTTCGGGTTCTGGGCCGAACCGCCGTAGGACCCGGAATGCAGGTCGCGGCTGGCCGCCTTGACGATGATTTCATCGCCGACCATGCCGCGCAGCATGATGGAGATGGCCGGGGTTTCCGCGTCCCACATGCCGGTGTCGCAGACCAGGGCCAGGTCGCAGCTGAGCTCGTCCTTGTTGGCTTCCAGGAACGGGTGCAGCGATGGCGAACCGGACTCTTCTTCCCCTTCGAAAAGGATGGTGACATCAAGCGGCAGGTCGCCGGTTTCTTCCAGATAGGCGCGGGCCGCTTCGACGAAAGTCATCAACTGGCCCTTGTCGTCGGCCGAGCCGCGCGCAACGATGATCTTGCTGCCGTCCGGCTTCGTTTCGATGACCGGATCGAACGGATCGCGCTTCCACAGGTTCAGCGGATCGACGGGTTGGACGTCATAATGGCCATAGAACAGGACATGCGGTCCCGGCTTGCCGGATTTCTTGTGGCCGACAACCATGGGATGCCCTGAGGTGTCGCGGACGGAGGCTTCGATGCCGATGTCGTTCAGCTCCCGCGCCAGCCATTCGGCGGCTTCCCGGCAGGGGGCCTTGAAGGCGGGGTCGGTGGAAATGCTCTTGATCTTGAGAAGGTCGAACAGGCGGTCGAGGCTGGAGTCGAGATTGGCATCGACGCGCGCCAAGACCTTGTCTATGGAACTCATGACGGATCCTTGAATTTCATAAAGATTGGCTCAGGCCTGATGGACTCAGGTCTTTTCAGAAGGCCTAACAGGCCACATCCGGGCCAAGAGCGCAAATCGTTTTGGTCAACCGGCCGAACCGCCGTTCTTTGCCGTAAGCCCATTCCCCGCCGTAACAATGATCTCGACACGTGTCGGTCCGATCAGCTTTTCCAGCCTGTCGGACAGAAGGTCTCGGAAACCGTCAATGTCCTCCGCCCGGATTGCTTCCACCGGATCCAGATAAACCGCCGCATAGTGCATGCGACCCGCCTGCAGAACGGCGGCCCGGTGAAAAAGGTAACCTCTTTCCCGGGCAAGATCGCGGGCTGCGCGAGAGACCTTGCTGAATGTGCCGCTGGGCGCGCTGACGCCTGCGAGATCGGCCAGCGTCGTGCGAAAGGCGGCGAGCGGTTGCCAGATGATGGCGAGAATCAGGAGCAGCACGATCACCGCATCGCCGATCGGCACATATGGGCCGAGCGGCGTGTCTTGCAGAAACGGCAGGGACAAAAGGGCGGCACCGGAACCCAGGCTCAAGGCTCCGTCGATGAGTGCCGCGCGGGCCTCGGTTTTCAGGACAGCGCTGCGCTTGCCTGTCTTGCGGAAGGCACGGCGGTAGTTGACGGCAAGGGCCAGGCAGATCGCGACGATCACCACCGCGTAGACGGCAATCGGACCGAATATGAGTTCGGGAACGGTGCCGCCGGTGAAGAAGGTCCAGATCTTGGCGCCCGACACATAAGCCGCAAACACCAGAATGCCGATCAGGATGAGGCTGCGGAAGGTGACATAGAGAACTTCGTCGAAGTCGTGTCCCCAGGGGCGGCTTCTTGTCGGCGGCAGGCCGACACGGGATCCGATCCGGGCCGCTGCGATGGCGGAAACAAAATTGACGGCGGAGTAGAGGCCGTCCACCAGCATGGCGTCGGACCGCGACAGCCAGGCCGCAAGCAGTCCTGCAAAGGCCATAAACAGATTGGCCCACTTTCCGATAGTCAGAGCCCTGCGCTCGAGGACCAGATGCTGTTCGCGTTTTTCACCCATGGGCCGTCAGTTACCGCGTTTGAGGGATCCCAGGAGTCCGCGTACCAGTGCACGTCCGAGCGAGGACCCGAGACTGCGGGCCGCCGACTTGAGACCGGCTTCCAGGACCGTGTCCCGCTGGCTGCGGCGGTTGGAGCGGCGCTTCATGCTTTCCGAGCGGGGCCGGTCGTCCCGGCCGAAATCCGGCAGCTGGAACCCGGAGCGCGTGCGGCGCGGTTCACCGTGCTTGCGGGAATAGGTTTCTTCCTTGTCGCGCCGCTTCTGTTCCTGGCGCTGGGTTTCCTCCGCGCGGCCCATCAGCACTTCATAGGCGGACGTCCGGTCTTTCGAGCGGTCATAGACGCCGAACACCGGGCTCGACTGGATGAGCGCGCGCCGTTCGGCCTGGGTAACCGGGCCCAGCCTCGAGGAGGGCGGGCGGATCAGGGTTCGCTGGACGATCGAGGGAATACCCTTGCCTTCCAGGGTCGAGACAAGAGCCTCCCCGACGCCGAGTTCAGTGATCACACGTTCGGTGTTGAGGTCCGGGTTGGGCCGGAAAGTTTCGGCCGCCGCCCGGACGGCCTTCTGGTCGCGCGGAGTGAAGGCGCGCAAGGCGTGCTGAATGCGATTGCCGAGCTGCGACAGGACGGTTTCGGGAACATCAAGCGGGTTCTGCGTGACGAAATAGACACCGACGCCCTTGGATCGGATCAGGCGCACCACCTGTTCGACCTTCTCGATCAGCGCCTTGGGGGCATCGGAGAAGAGCAGGTGAGCTTCATCGAAGAAGAAGACCAGCCTCGGCTTGTCCGGGTCGCCGACTTCCGGAAGTTCCTCGAAAAGTTCCGACAGCATCCACAGCAGAAACACCGCATAGAGCCGTGGCGCCGTCATGAGCTTTTCTGCGGAAAGAATGTTGACGACGCCGCGGCCGTCCGGCGCGGTGCGGATGAAGTCGCGGATATCGAGGGCCGGTTCGCCGAAGAAATGCTCGCCGCCCTGACGCTCGAGGACCAGAAGCCGGCGCTGGATTGCCCCGATGGAGGATTTGGAAACGTTGCCGTAGATGGTGGAGAGTTCGGAAGCGCGCTCGGCCACATGCGTCAGCATGGCTCTGAGGTCCTTCAGATCGAGCAGAAGCAGGCCTTCGTCGTCCGCCAGCTCGAACAACACATTGAGCACGCCTTCCTGGGTGTCGTTCAGCTCCAGAAGCCGGGCAAGCAGAAGGGGGCCGATTTCGGACACCGTAGTGCGGATGGGGTGTCCCTGTTCGCCCAGGAGATCCCAGAAAACGGCAGGGGTTGCCTCGTAGGTATAGGTTTTGGCCAGTCCGACGTCTTTGGCGCGTTTTTCCAGAAAGACCTTTTCTTCGCCAGCGGCGGCAAGTCCGGACAGATCGCCCTTGATGTCCGCGCAGAACACCGGAACGCCGGCCTTTGAAAAGCCTTCGGCGAGAATTTGAAGGGAAACGGTCTTGCCCGTGCCGGTTGCACCTGCGATCAGGCCGTGCCTGTTGGCGAGTTTCAGTGCCAGATTTTCGTCCCTGGTGCTGGCGCCGATAAAGATACTGTCTTTCCCCGTCACGGTTTCCCCCGAATTGCACCGAATCCTTGTGGCATACCCTAACCCAGCCTTTTCAAAATTGCGCGCCTGCGATGCGCTGCCCCATCGACGGCGCTGCAGTCAGGCTTTAATAGAAGCCGCCAGAGGGCCCGGCAGCGCGGGTCTACGTTTTGATATTAGGAGAACAGAATGGACGAACTCGTCAGCCGCATCATGTCGGCAGCCGGTATCGAAGAAGGCGTTGCGAAGAATGCCGTCGGAATCATTCTCGGCTTTCTCGACAAGGAGGGCCCGAAAGACAAGATGCAGTTGGTCTTCGACGCCTTGCCGGGGTCGGCCGAATTGGTGGCCGCGCGCGCGGCGCAAGGCGGCGGCGGACTTCTGGGCGGTATGGCCGGCCTGATGGGCGGCGGCATGGGAGCGGCCATGGCCGCCTTGAACGAATTGACGAAGGCCGGTCTCGACATGGGCGGTGTGCAGACCGTCGTCAAGGAACTCGTTGCCTGTGCCAAGGAAAAGGCCGGCGACGAGGTTGTCGACGACGTGATCTCGCAGATCCCGGGACTGTCTCAGTTCGTTTGAGCGAATTGACGGCTTGGCTTGCGGAAAGCAGGCAGGGGTCGGTTGCCGGATTGTCCCGCAAAAAAAGGCGCGCCAGTGGCGCGCCCTATTTTTCCTCCCCAGAACTGCAGGTCGGCCAAGCGGCCGGCTTCAAACGCTGATCTGGCCGTAACGAAGCGCTTCAACGACCGTGTGGGTCTTGTTCGAAGCGTTCAGCTTCACGCTGGCATTTTGCAGATGCGCATGGACGGTCCGCTGGGAAATATCGAGCACGTTCGCGATTTCGCCGGCGGTCTTGCCGAAAGCGGTCAGTTCGAGAACCTTGCGCTCGCGGGTCGACAGGGCACCCGGGCGCTGGCCGGAAATGACGCCAAGTTCGCGCAGGCGCGAGAAGGCGGCGGCCGACAGGGCCTCGAGGTTCGACAGATCGTACTTGTTCACCTGCAGGGACGGACCACTTGCAAAGACAAATGCCTGGAACGGATAGAGTTCTGTCACCGGAACCACGACGATCTGGCTGCCTTCGCCGGCAGAGGCCAGAAGATCGGAATGTTCCATGTCGCCTGCGCTGATCGTCCAGACGCGAGCCCGGTTGGACCCCAGGCCGAGCATCAGGGCGCTGTCGTTTGCGGACAGGGACGTGCTCTCAATTCCGTCGTTACGCTGATCGGGCCACCGGAACCGCTGAACGAGATTATCGATCGGACGATTGGGCATCGGCAGGCCGGTAATGAGGATATGCGTCGCCCCCATGCGCCGGAGATTTGATTCCAAAATATCGAGAACGTGGTGGGCTGCGGTTGCTTCCGAGATTGCTCTCAGTTTGCTCTTCAATTCCGTTTGATCAAGCATCGTGCACATCCTTTGCGGCTTAAGGCGCCGCTATTTTGCGAAGCGCCGGGAGCACCGGCAGCATCCGCTGATGGGTTAATAACGTGTCCCGACTTTACCGTTGAAGGCAGACCGGACCCGAATGCCGCGCAATTATTATGAGGGTAATATTTCCCATGCGTCAGCAACTTTACGCTACAATACAATTGTTGATCGTACCAATAGGGAAAAGTGGCAAATTTGGCAAAATCCGCCAAAAATTTGACAGAGTCTCGTCGTGATCCACATATTGTCAGTTATACGGGATTTTTCCGGGTTCGCGCCCGGCAGGTCATCGGCCGGTTGAGGCGGCAGACCCTGATCGACGGCAAATAGTTATTTCTTTAATTTGGCTTAATTAAGTTATCCGGCAAAAGATCACCCGTTGGCCGCGATTTGAAGTCGTGGTCCAGAGCGACCCCACTGGCAAGAATTGACAATAGCAGCTTTCAGGCGAGACCGTGGCCGTAAGCTTACCCTTTCTGCTGAGTTGTCAAGCCTCTGCGTCAGGGACTAAAACCTTAACAAGGCGAAGATCAGCCTGCCTTCCTGCGTGGCCGCAAGAAGGCAGAGGGAGACTTAAGAGAATGCCGCTCAGCTTTACCGGACCCGACAGTTTCTATTCCGCCGGCGAGGAGACGTGGTGGGCGTCCGTCGACAAAGCGCTCAAGGGCACGTCCAGGCAGAGGCTATACGGTAACACCGAGGACGGCCTGGAAATCGCACCGCTTTATGAACGGCGGACAGATGTTCCTGCCAGGGCCTTGCGAAGTGCCGTGGGAGACTGGGGTGTCGTGCAGCGCGTGGATATTCCCGATCCGGAAGCCGCAAACAGACAGATCCTCAGGGATCTGGAAAACGGCGCTGGCGGGCTGGAGCTCGTCTTCCCGGGAGCCTTGGCGTGCCATGGGGGAGGCATTGCGGCAGGAGATCTCGCCGCTTTCGAAACGCTTTTGAAGAACGTCCAGCTGGATCTCATCAGCCTGCGGATCGATGCCGGGCCGGTCAATGCGGAAGTTCTGGCCCTTGTTATGGCCGTCGCCCGCAAGAACGGGATCGATCCGGCCGTGCTCGACGTAACCTGCGCGAGTGATCCTTACGGCTGGCTGGCGGCGCGCGGCGCATCCGCGGGTGAGCCGGAAACCGCTGTCAACCGGATCAGGGAGCTTGCCGATTCCCTTTCCGATCTTGGCAATCCCGCCCGGGTCGTGGCGGCGGATGGGGAGGTCTGGCACAACGCAGGGGCAACGCCGGCGCAGGAGCTTGCCCTCGTTCTGGCTTCCGCGACGGCTTACCTGCGCCTGCTTGAAGGCACGAAGCTGGCGCCGGATGACTGGGCGGGCAGGATATCGATGAAACTTGTCGCAGATGCCGACCAGTTCGGAACCATCGCCAAGGCGCGGGCGATCCGCGCCCTCTGGTCTTCGGTGCTGGACGGGGCAGGGCTTGCACAGGCACCGGCCAGCCTGCACGTGACGACTTCGAACCGGATGCTCACGCGCCGGGATCCCTGGGTCAACTTGCTCAGAAACACGGTCGCCGTCTTTGCGGCCGGGGTCGGTGGCGCCGACAGCATCTGCGTGCTGCCGCACACCCTGGCTGTCGGCTTGCCGGACGGCTTTGCACGCAGGCTGGCGCGCAACACCCAGTCCATCCTTCTGGAGGAAAGCAATCTGGCAAAGGTCTTGGATCCGGCCGCAGGTTCGGGTGCCATCGAGGACCGGACCGAAAAGCTTTGTGGAGCCGCCTGGGCGTTTTTCCAGGAAATCGAGGCTGCCGGCGGTCTTCCCAGGGCCCTGGAACAGGGGCTGGTTCAGGACCGGATCGAAGCGGCCAGGAGCGATCTGGCGCAAAACGTTGCCAGCAGGAAACGGCCGATCACGGGCGTCAGCGAATTTCCGAACCTCACCGAGACCGAGGTCGATGTCCTTCCCGGTGACTGGAGTGAAAACGCAGGACTGTCAGCGCAGCTGACGGACCTTCCGAGCGCGGGCACGGGAGAATGGTTCCCGGCGCTGCTGCAGGCCGCGCTTGACGGCAAGCCCCT
The DNA here is from genome assembly GCF_050301095.1 of Roseibium sp. Classification (GTDB taxonomy): domain Bacteria; phylum Pseudomonadota; class Alphaproteobacteria; order Rhizobiales; family Stappiaceae; genus Roseibium. Next base: position 60,352 of record NZ_JBNKYW010000267.1, on the reverse strand, counting down.
GCTGCGAACCGTCGATGTGGAAAGCAATGCTCCGGGCATCGCCGCCTTGAAGCTTCTTTCCAGCGGGCGGATCGCCGAACCATTCGAAGAATTGCGGTCCAGAGCGGAAACGCTGGAAGCCGGTGCGCCGAAGGTGTTCCTGGCGAGCCTTGGCACGCTGGCGCAGTTCACGGCGCGCGCGACCTGGACGGCAAACGCCTTTGCCGCCGGCGGCCTTCAGGCGGTTGGGCCTGCCGTCTACGGCTCGCTTGAAGAACTCGTTTCCGCCTTCACGGAAAGCGGGGCGATGCTTGCCTGCATCGTATCCTCCGACGAGGTCTATGAGAGCCAGGCCGAGGATGCCGCCCGCGCCCTGAAAGAGGCCGGTGCGCGTGCCCTTTATCTGGCCGGAAAGCCGGGCGAGCGGGAAACGATCTTGAGAGATGCCGGTGTCGACACGTTCCTCTTTGCGGGCTGCGATCTGCTTGGCCTCTTGAGCGAAGCCCATGGCCGGCTACAGGGCGCTGGCGGCGCTGAAAAATCGGAGCAGGAGATCCGGAAATGAGCAGGATCCCGAATTATTCAGACAAACCGTTCCGTAATCTCCTCGAAGCGGCGAAACCCGGAACGGCAGAGAGCTGGCAGACGCCTGAAGATATCGAGGTGCCGCCCGTCTATGGTGCCGCCGACCTCGCCGGGTTGAAGCATATCGACACATGGCCGGGCCTGCCGCCGTTCCTGCGCGGTCCCTATCCGACCATGTATGTCCAGCAGCCCTGGACGGTGCGCCAGTATGCGGGGTTCTCGACGGCGGAAGATTCCAACGCCTTCTACCGGCGCAATCTGGCGGCCGGACAAAAGGGGCTTTCAGTTGCCTTCGACCTGGCGACGCACCGGGGCTATGACAGCGATCATCCGCGCGTTTCCGGCGATGTCGGCATGGCAGGCGTTGCCATCGACAGCATCTATGACATGCGCACGCTCTTCTCCGGCATTCCGCTGGACAAGATGAGCGTGTCCATGACCATGAACGGCGCTGTCTTGCCGGTTCTGGCGCTTTACATCGTGGCGGCGGAAGAACAGGGCGTTGCCCAGAAGGACCTGTCGGGCACCATTCAGAACGATATTCTGAAGGAGTTCATGGTCCGCAACACCTATATCTATCCGCCCAACCATTCCATGCGGATCATCTCGGACATCTTCAAATACACGTCCCAGAACATGCCGCGTTTCAACTCGATTTCCATTTCCGGCTATCACATGCAGGAAGCGGGCGCCACGGCCGATCTGGAACTGGCCTATACGATTGCCGACGGCATCGAATATGCCCGCGCAGGTGTTGCCGCCGGCATGGATATCGACCAGTTCGCGCCGCGTCTGTCCTTCTTCTGGGCCATTGGCATGAACTTCTTCATGGAAGTCGCCAAACTCCGGGCTGCGCGCCTGATCTGGGCGACGCTGATGGAAGAGAATTTCCAGCCGAAGAACGCGAAGTCCCTTTCGCTGAGGACCCATTCCCAGACCTCCGGCTGGTCGCTGACCGCGCAGGATGTCTTCAATAACGTCATCCGGACCTGTGTGGAGGCCATGGCGGCGACGCAGGGCCATACCCAGTCGCTGCATACCAATGCGCTCGACGAAGCATTGGCGCTGCCGACGGATTTCTCCGCCCGCATTGCCCGCAACACCCAGTTGTTCCTGCAGCAGGAAAGCGGTACCACCAAGGTGATCGACCCCTGGGGCGGCTCCTACTACGTGGAGAAGCTGACGGCGGACCTCGCCGAAAAGGCGATGGCCCATATCCGCGAGGTGGAAGAACTCGGCGGCATGGCGAAAGCCATCGAGAAAGGAATTCCGAAACTTCGGATCGAGGAAGCGGCCGCCAAGACGCAGGCGCGGATCGACGGCGGCGCCCAGACCGTGGTCGGCGTCAACAAGTACAAGCCGGAAGCCGAACAGGCGATCGACGTTCTGAAGGTCGACAATGCCCAGGTGCGCGCGGCCCAGATCGACAAGCTGCAGCGGCTCAGGGCCGAACGCAATGAGGCCGAGACCCAGGCGGCACTGGACGCGCTGACCAAATGCTCCGAAACTGGAGACGGCAATCTGCTGGATCTCTCCGTCAAGGCGGCGCGGGCCAAGGCGACGGTCGGCGAGATCTCGCTTGCCATGGAAAAGGTCTTCGGTCGCCACAAGGCCGAGATCAAGTCGATATCCGGGGTCTACAAACGGGAGGCGGGAGCCATGTCCGGGGCCATCGAGAAGGTCCAGAAACTGGTCGAGACCTTTGAGGACAATGACGGCCGGCGGCCACGCATTCTCATCGCCAAGATGGGCCAGGACGGCCATGACCGCGGCCAGAAGGTGATTGCCTCTGCCTTTGCCGACCTCGGCTTCGACGTCGATATCGGGCCACTGTTCCAGACACCGGAAGAAGCCGCCCGCCAGGCGGTGGAAAACGACGTCCACGTGGTGGGAGTCTCATCGCTGGCGGCCGGTCACCTGACGCTGGTTCCGGCACTGAAGAAGGCGCTGGCCGAAGAGGGCCGGGAAGACATCATGATCGTGGTTGGCGGGGTGGTGCCGCCGCAGGATTACGATGCGCTTTACAAGTCCGGTGCCGCGGCGATCTTCCCGCCCGGAACCGTCATCGCGGAAGCGGCCATCGGCCTGATCGGCAAGCTGAACGAGCAGCTTGGCTACGGCTCGGCGGAGGCGGCCGAATAGGACGGAAGGCGCTGCTTCTTCCAGGAGATAGGGCATGAGCCAGAAACTGACCGGCGGGTGTCTCTGTGAAGCGGTGCGCTATGTCTGCGAAGCGCCGCCGAAGCTGACGGTTCACTGCTATTGCGGGGACTGCCGGAAGCTCGGGGGAACCGGCCATGCGACGCACACGGTCTTTGATGAAACGGCTTTCTCACTGTCCGGAGAAGTGACGGATTACGTCAAGATCGCCGACAGCGGGCGGTCGATCAACCGGCGCTTCTGCCCCGTCTGCGGCAGTGCGATCTTCCACACGCGGGACGGTATGGAGGGCCTGGTCGTCGTCAGAACGTCCTCGCTGGACGAGCCGGAAAAGGTTACGCCAGAAAAGGCGATCTACGTCTCGCGGGCGGTTTCCTGGGATCCGGTCGACAGGGACCTGGCCTGCTTCGACGAGATGGTACCGTCGTCCCGGTGACTGCGGTGTCCTGCGGCACGAAGGACGGGTGAATGAACTGGGACCTTCGCAAATGGGCCGGTCTCGTGAAGCGGGACATCCACGCGCTTTACCTTGCCGCTCGCGATCCGCGCGTGCCCTGGTTCGTCAAGGGGCTGGCACTGGTCGTGGCGGCCTATGCCGTCTCGCCGGTAGATCTCATTCCGGACTTCATTCCCGTGATCGGCTACCTGGACGATCTGGTGCTGCTGCCGCTCGGCATATACGCGGTGGTGAAACTGGTCCCGCCCGAGGTCATGGCAGATTGCCGGAGGCGGGCGGAAAAGGCGGCCGACAAGCCGGTTAGCCGGGGCGCCGCTTTTGCGGTTGTTGTCCTTTGGGGCGCGCTTGCGACGGCCGGTCTTTACTGGCTCGCCGGCATGGTCCGGGATTAGCCGTTCGTGTCCTTTTCCGGTTCATAGACGAGAATGTCTCCGGGCTGGCAGTCCAGAACCTCGCAGATTTTCTCAAGGGTCTCGAAGCGCACGCCTTTCACCTTGCCGGACTTCAGCAGGGAGACGTTCTGCTCCGTGATGCCGATGCGTTCCGCCAGTTCCTTGGACCGCATCTTGCGGCGGGCCAGCATGACGTCCAGTTCGATGATGATGGGCATGATGGGGTCCCCGGTTCGCCGCAGCTAGATTATTTGTCTGTTTTCTTCCGCGAGCACGGCGGCTTCACGCAGGATCCAGCCGAACAGCAGCATGAATGCCCCGAGAATCATGAAGATAACTTCCGTTCCGTCGAGCGCAATGTCCAGCACCCACTGCTCCTGGGGATAGTCCAGCGACGCAAGCAGGGTGGTGAGCGGATCGCTTGCGATTTCGAAGACCGCTACGGAAATGAACCAGACACCCAGCGCAATCACGGCCTGCAGGGTTCTTTGCACGAAGAACTCGGACTTTTGAAACTGGCAGAAGAGTCTGCGCAAACTCAGGATCAGTCCCAGTTGCAGGGACGCCGAAACAACAAACCAAACCGTGAAAGCGGCCCGCTGATTGAATTGCAGATCGGCGATGACCCTGTCCGTGCTGCCGACGGTAATCGTTTCCTCGCCACCGAACGGGACGTAGCCCGGAACCAGGAAGGAAACGGCGATATTGACGGCAAGAACGAGAAAGACCGCAACAAACAGGTTCATGACCCATTTCATGACCGTGGCGCAATAATAGATATAGCGCAGCCTTTTGGGGCGGGAATCGGCTCCATGTTCAGTCATTTCCAGGTGTCCTATTCCCGCTGTTAGATGAATTGCCGGTTTTCATCCGCTATCAGTGCTGCTTCGCGCAAGATCCAGCCGAACAACAGCATCAACGAACCCAGGATCAGGAACGAAAACTCGCCCCCGTCGATCGAGATGTCCAGAGCCCGCTTCCCGGGAGGATAGTCGTAGGTAAGAACCAGTGATCCAATCGGATCGCTGAAGAGGTCGTAGACCCCGAAGGCGATGAGCCAGACGCCGAAGGCGATGACGTTTGCCAAGGTCTTCGGTGCGAAGAACTCCATGTCCTGAAAGCGTTTGAAAACCTGGCGCATGTTCCAGCCCGCCACCAGAAGGATGCCGATGGCAATCGCCGTCAGGACAGACAGGCCGACGCGTTGCATTTGCGGGATTTCGGCAAGCAGGCGCTCGGTCTCGCCAAAGTCAATCGTTTCGTCGGCGCCGATCAGCATTTCGGCCGGGAGGGTAATGCCGACGGTGATGACCACGCCCAGCACAAGACTTATCAGCAGAATGAACGTTACGGCCCATTTCATGAACGCTGAAACTCTGCGGATCCGAGTCAGCTGCTTGCCCCTGTCCGCCGCTTCTGAAGCCGTCATGTGAAATTCTCCAGTCCTGACCTCAAACGAACCGCCGTTCGGGAAGCCGCCGGCCAGCCTCTCGCGCTTCCGGTAACCGATGGCTTTCCAGCGGGCCAACGACGCGTCCGCGTATAGCGCCCGTTCAATCCTGATGAAAACGGACTTCCAGCTGACTACTCCGGAGAGCGTCCAGATTCAAGGGAAAACAAAGTGGTTGACAAAAAAATTATTGTAGCCATTTTGTAAATTATCGTTTAGCGATAATAAATAAATGTCGCTGAGCGTGGAAATAGCCGAAACTCAAGTGAGACCTGTGATGGTAAGTTCTTTTGCCAATTATGATTTTTCCACCATGCAACGCTCCGGGACCGGAAGGCGCGGTAAGCACCCGAACCTTCTGCGGTGCATCCTGCGCAGCCATTGGCTGCTGGAGCCGCTGGTATTGCTCGCCGTTCTCGGAGTGCTGGTGGTCGGTGCGAGTGCCGCGGACCTGGACACTTACGGCGAGCCGGTCTATGCGTCCGACCCCCAATCACTCTGGGCCGGGCCGTATCTGGGGCTGGAATCCGGGATTTCCCAGACTGTCACGGACGTAAAGTCGGGTGGCAGGTCGAAGGATTTTTCAAGGGTGGATGCCGCCTTTGGGGTCTTTGGCGGTTACAACTGGGAAGTCTCCCGCTTCGTCCTCGGTGTCGAGGGAAGCGCGACCTATCTCGGCAATCTGGAGAAGGGCAGGCACCCGACACTCGGAGCCGTAGAGACCGGGTCGAAATGGAGCGTGGGGGCCAAGGCCAGGGTCGGTCTGCCGATCAACACCTTCATGCCGTACCTGAGCGCCGGGATCGTGGCGGCGGATCACACCCTGAAGGCGAATGGCAAGGAGAACTATTCCGTCTCGATCAACCCTGTCGTAGGGGCGGGTCTGGAAGTGGCGGTGACCGATGCCTGGCACGTGCGCGCCGACTATTCACTCCAGGGCATTGTCAACGACAAGGCCAAATACGGTGGTACGAACGCGGAGCGAACGGCCGGAAACCATCGTCTGATGATCGGCCTTTCCCGATCGTTCTGAGCCCATTGCTTCCTGAATGTCACCGGGCCCGTCTGCCCGGGACTGAAAACGGCCGCGCCAGTCCCACTTGGCGCGGCCGTTTTGTCTGCCGGGTTCCCTAGCCGTAAACCAGGTTCGGCAACCAGGTGATCAGTTCCGGGAACAGCATGCACAGCAGCAGCCCGAGGATCTGGAGTGCCAGGAAAGGCAGCGCCGACTTGAAGATATCCGTCATCGGGATATCGGCCGGAGCCACGCCGCGCAGGTAGAACAGCGCATAGCCGAAGGGCGGCGACAGGAAGCTCATCTGCATGTTGACCAGGTAAAGCACTCCGAACCAGAGCACCAGGTCGTCCGGGCTTTCAAGTCCAAAGGCCTGAGCTCCGAGGGCCTTGATGATCGGCACGAAGATCGGCACGCACAAAAGCAGGATGCCCACCCAGTCCAGGAACATGCCGAGGATGATGAGGACGATCTGCATGATGATCAGAATGCCCCAGGGGCCAAGTCCCGTCGCTTCCAGCGCCCCTTGCACGAACTGCTGCCCGCCTTCCAGGACATAGAGACCAACGAAGATCGTTGCGCCGAACATGATCCAGATAACCATGGCGGAGGCTTTCAAAGTGGTCAGAGAAGCCTCCCTCAAGGTCTGCCAGTCGAGGTTCCGGTGAATGGCGGCAACCACAATGGCGCCGAACGTGCCGATACCTGCCGCCTCGACCGGTGTCGCGACGCCGGTGAAGATCACACCGAGCACGATCGCGATAAGTGCGATCGGGGCTGACATGTTCGACATCAGGCGGATCTTTTCTCCGAAGGGAATACGTTCTTCCTCCGGGATGGGCGGGCCCTTCTTGGGGTCGATGGTGCAGCTCACGATCACGTAGACGACATAAAGTCCCGAGAGCAGCAGGCCCGGGATCACCGCGCCGATAAAGAGCTCGCCGACGGATTGTTCGGCCACCACCGCGTAGATGATCGCCAGGATGGAGGGCGGGATCAGGATGCCGAGCGTGCCGCCGGCCATGATGGAGCCCATGGCAATCTTGGGGTCGTAGCCCCGTTTCAGCATGGCAGGCAGGGCGATGATGCCCATGGTGACAACCGCCGCCCCGATCACGCCGACCATGGCCGCGAGGACCGTGGAGGCGATGATCGTTGCCGCCGCAAGGCCGCCCTTGACGCCGCCGAGCACCTTATAGATGACGTCGAACATCTCGTTGATGATGCCCGCCCGTTCCAGCATCGACGCCATGAAGATGAAGAGCGGGATCGCCGAGAGCTGGTAGTTGGTCATCAGCGGAAAGATTCGCGACGGCACGATGTTGAGAGCCCGCTCGTCGCCAAGGACGAACAGGAACACGCATGCAAGACCGCCCGTGACAAAGGCGAGCGGCAGGCCTGCCATGAGCAGGACCAGCAGCGAGCCGAACATGATGAGTGTGAGCCACTCGATTCCGATTTCAAGTCCCATGAGTTCAAGCCCTGCCCATCAATGCGCGAATGTCTTGCGCAAACTTCGAAATGCCCTGAAGCACCAGGAGCAGGCCTCCCAGCACCATGACCCATTTCATCGGCCACAGCGGCACTTCCCATTCGTTGAAGCTGATTTCCCCCCAGCGGATGTTCGGATCGCTCCATTGCGACAGGTTCCAGTTGCCCAGCATCTCGACGAAGCCGATCTCTCCGCGCGCCCAGTCGGACACAAGTGCATTGCCCGAGGGAACGGCGATGGCGTCGAAGGCAAAGACCCAGGAAGTGACCAGCAGGGTTCCGGCAAAGATGAAGAAGAACACCGATGTCAGCAGATCGACGACAGCCTTTCGCCGCCGTGACAGCGGGGCGTAGAAGATATCAACGCGCACATGAGCCTCGGTCAGCATGGCGTAGGAACCTGCGATCAGATACTGCATGCCGAACATGAGATACATGGCCTCATGCGCCCAGTTGGTCGGGCTGCCGAAGACATAACGGCTCATGACCTCGAAGTAGTAGACAATCACCGCGATTACGGCCCAGTAGCTGACGAATTCACCGCACATGAGCGACAACCTGTCGATCCAGCCCGTCCAGCCGGTCGAGACGTGACTTGCATCGTCCTTGCGCTCTGCGTCCTCGATTGCCTTGAGCTTTTTCTCTGCTTCGCTGAGTTCGGGATCCGGCGGGAGGTTCCGGTTGGACTTGCGCACAAGGCCGGGCAGCAGAACCGCATCGATCAGAACGCCGGCCAGCAACAGCCAGAAGGCGTATTTTCCGACGTTGTTCCAGAACCGCAGGTCGTCTAGAGCCTTTTCTTCAGCGGGCCTGGCGGTTTCAAGCGAGGCCTCGGCTTCCTGGATCCGACTGGTGCCCTGTTCGATCCGCTGCTCTGCCCGTTTGACGTCACGCTCGGCACGCCGTTTGGCGAAGCTGCCATCTTCCGCTTCCGTCAGTTTCTGGCGCATGGCCGGCAGCTCTTTTTCTGCGCTGGCGACCCGTTCCGTTTCCCGCTCGAGAGTGCGCTCGGCCTGCCGGACTAGGTTGGACATGTCCGAGACGACCGAACGGGCATCGTGGCCCTGAGAGTTCGCAAACAGAATGCAGATGAAAACGGGGATATAAAGAAGGCCGATCAGGCTTTTCAGGTACAGCCTGTGAAGGCCCAGAATACCGCCGGTTACAAGGATGAAGTAACCGAGTGCCAGGAAATAACGGCGTTCCTTTGGCTTGGGCCGTCTTGCCAGCGTTGCCGCAATGATCGGAAAAACGATCAGACCGAGCCAATAGGCCCAGTGCGGCAGTGTGAAGTCCAACTGAGGCATGCCTCATCCTTCCATGGGGCTACAGGAGCGCGATTTACGTTCCGGCCGGGGCGTGCCAACGGTGCCGGTTTTCCGAAGCGAACCGAACCGTACCGTACTGAAATCGGGTGCATGTTCGTGACCCCGGTTGATATCGAACAGACCCGCGCAACATTTTGCGCGGGTCTGCAGTCCGGTGATGCCGGTCGCTCAAAGGTCGAGATTCAGACCCTCGATTTGTTCCGGCGTGACGTAACCGAGCGAACCGGACATCATGTAGTCGAGCTGAATCTTGAAGATACGTGCACTGTCCTTGTCCCGGTTCGCATATTTGAACCAGATGGGGACGGCCACTTCTGTCATCAGTTCGACGTCGTCCTGGCTGAGGCGTGTGATCTCCGTGCCATCCGCCTCGAATTTGGCCCAGGCATCCTGGTCCGCCTTCTGGATTGCCGCATGATGGGCGTCGGAATAGACATGCGTTTCCATTTCGACGAACTGCCGCATTTGCGGGCTGAGAGCGTTCCAGGCATCCATGCCGACCGTGATGTCCATCAAGTCGACCGGCTGGTACAGGGACATGAAGCCCGGAGGGCCCATGGAGATGTATTTGGTTACCTGGCTGAAGCCGAGGGCATAATTCACCGCTGGACCGACGTAATCGGCAACGTCAATGGTTCCCTTTTCAAGGGCAGGGAAGATTTCCGACCCCGGAAGCACGGTGGTTTCCGCACCGATTTCGGTGAAGACTTCGGCGACCATGCCGCCCGGCAGGCGCATCTTGCGGCCCCGGAAGTCGTCGATTGAGCGGATCGGCACCTTGGAGTGGATAATGTTCGGACCGTGATGAACCGGACCGACGAACATCATGTTCTGTGCCGCATAGAGTTCACGGGTGATTTCAAGACCGCCGAGCGAATAATAGAACACATCCCATTCGTGCGGGTTCCGCATGCCGAGCGGATAGCTGGTCAGGAACGTGGCGGCCGGGATGATGCCCTGCGCATAGATGGTGAAGGGGTTCACCGCGTCGAGCACGCCGTTCTTCACGGCATCGTAGAGCTGGAAATCGCCAACGACATCGTTTGCGCCGAAGGGCTGGAAAGCCAGTTCCCCACCAGTCTTCTCGACAATGGTTGCGCACCAGTCCTTGAAGATCTGCAGACCTGCGCCACCTGGCCATGACGTCTGGATTTTCCAGGTCGTGGTCTGGCCCTGGGCAGAGGCAATATGAGGCGCGGCCAGGGTTGCAGCGCCGGCCGCTCCTACACCCGCAATTTTTCGAAGTGCTTCTCTGCGTGTATTAAGTTTAGACATGTTCTCCTCCCAATAGGTAAGAGAGGAAAAGTTCGGGCCGATATATGGAATTCGATCCTCTGTTTTGCGTTCATAGCAAGCTGTTCATGAGCATAATACTACTTTAGTATAATGCCAAACTCTACGTGATATAAACGAAACGTTTAGCCCGTCTTTCCTCCCAACCTCGATCGAGATTATTATACTTGAAAAATACCGCAAGCTTCCGTTGGGTGTAAAACTGTTTTTCTAATTCAGAAACAATGAAACTAATTGTCAAAAATACGGAAAGAAATGCGAAACCCGCGGCAGGTCGTCCCTGCCGCGGGTTCAAAGTCCTATGAATGTCCACCCGGAACGATGTTCCGGACAACGCTGTTCCGGATTGTCAGGCGAGCGTTGCCAGACCGTTGAGGTCCGCCAGAACCGCCTTGGGAGCAAGGTCGAGATATTCGTCCGGAAGGCCCGTGCGGTTCATCCAGACAGTGCGGAATCCGAAGGCCGTGGCGCCGGCGATGTCCCAACGGTTCGAAGACTGGAAGGAGACTTCTTCCGGATAAATGCGGAAATGGGTGGTCACCATCTCATAAACCTGGGGATCGGTCTTGAAGGTCTTCAACTCGTCCACGGAGAAGATCTCGTCGAAAAGCTCGGTCAGGCCGGACGCCTTCGCGGCGGCCTCCAGCATGGCCGGGGATCCGTTGGAAAGAATGGCGATCTTGGCGCCGCTTGCCTTCAGGTTGGTCAGAACCTGCGGCACTTCCGGATAGCAATCGAGCTCCCAGTATGCGCTCAGAAGATCGTCCCGCAGGGATTTGTCGGCACTCGGGACGAGTGCGAAAGCCGTGTCCAGGCCTTGCTGGGTCAGTTCCCAAAAGTCCTTGTACTGGCCCATCAGGGCCCGAACCCAGGAATACTCGAGCTGCTTTTCCCGCCAGAGCGAGGAGAGGCGCTGTGCGTCCGGCCCCAGTTTGGCTGCGTGCTTGCGGACTGCGGCGTGAACGTCAAACAAGGTGCCATACGCATCGAACACAAAAGCGGCATGCGCCATGTTCAGATCTCCATTCTCTGGTATTGCCAAGCATTCAGGGCTCTTCGAGCATCCGCGCGGGGGCGGCGGGCGGAATGTTGCAACAGGCCGGTGTTGCGGTTCCGTAGCTGATCGGCAAAGCGGTGGCAAGGCCGGTCTTCCTGCGGAAGAGAATAGCGTGGCGGCTTCTGCGTCAAGCGCCGTCAGGGGCAGCAATCGCCTTTTGTGTTGGCCGGCAAGACCCTGAGCGGGGTCAGCCGGGCACCGGCAATGTAACCGAACCGTCGTTTTCCACCGTCCAGAAGGGGTTGTAGGCAATCTCCAGAAGGTGGCCGCCCGGCACTTCCACATAGGATGAGTAACCGCCCCAAAAGGCCTTTTCGGGCTGTTTGACCGCTTTTGCACCGGCCGCCAGGGCTTCGCTAAAGGTCGCGTCGACCTCTTCTTCCGAGCGTGCGTTCCAGGCAAGCGTGACGGCACCGGTGGGGGCCTCCGTTACATCGCGGCCGATTTCCCCGGCAAGCGAGTCGCGCCGGTAGAGGGCAAAGACACCGCCCGGCACCTGATAAAAGGCAACGTCCGGTGAGGGAGCTGCATTGAGCTGCCAGCCCAGTCCGGATTCGAAGAAACGCCTGGCCTCGGCAACATCCGGAACGACGAGAGTGGTCATCGAAATTCGCTGTTCCATTGCTGATCTCCCATATGAAAAGAAAGGAACATATAGGGAACAAATGCTGTGATGTGTCAACCGGTGAGGAGGGGGTATTCGCAGCCGGGTGAGAAATATTTCATTTGAGTTTTGGGGCAAGCAGAAAGATTTGAACTACTCTCTGCGGAAAAACGGGAAGAAAGCAAGCAACTTTCTCGATTACTGCGGTAAGCTATTGACCTTGGGCATTTGCGGGTGTTGTGTCGGGGCAACAAACTGCTGATTGGCGGAACTCAAAAGGGAAGAGACATGAGCGGATGGAGCGACACCTGGACCTGGATTGACGGGAACTGGCATGAGGGCAATCCACCGATCATGGGGCCGCGCACCCACGCATCCTGGCTCGGGTCGAGCGTTTTTGACGGCGGCCGGTTCTTCGATGGCGTAATGCCGGACATCGACCTGCACTGCCAGCGCGTCAACGATTCCGCCGTGGCGCTGGGCATGAAGCCGACGATGCAGGTCGGCGAAATGGTCGAGCTGACGCGGGAAGGCTGCGCCCGGTTCAAGAGTGATCAGCAGATCTACGTGAAGCCGATGTACTGGGTGGAAGGGGATGGTCCCGGCATCATCGTCGGCGATCCGGAAAGCACCCGCTTCTGTCTTTGCCTGTTCGATGCCCCCATGGCGCCGAAGGATGCGGCCATGAGCATCACGCTTTCCCCTTACAGACGTCCGACCATGGAATGCATGCCGGTCAATGCAAAGGCCGGCTGTCTCTATCCGAACAATGCCCGGGCCATGCTGGAAGCCAAGGGACGGGGGTTTGACAATGCGGTTGTCCGCGACATGCTCGGCAACGTTGCGGAGTTGACCTCGGCCAATATCTTCATGGCCAAGGATGGCAAGGTGCATACGCCGGTTCCCAATGGGACCTTCCTGAACGGAATTACCCGCCAGCGCGTCATTCAACTCCTGAAGTCTGCCGGTTACGATGTCTTCGAGCGGGCGATGGAATACGACGAATTCCTCGAAGCCGACGAGATCTTCTCCACCGGCAACTACAACAAGGTCACGCCGGTCAAGCGCATCGAGGACAGGGACCTGCAACCGGGACCGATCGCGGCACGCGCGCGCGACCTCTACTGGGATTTCGCTTACGCATAAGCGGCTTTGGAGCGGCTAGCGCACCACAAGCAGGGCGGCAACAAGCAGTGCCGCCCCCGCGGCAAGAGAAGCAGCCTGAAACGATCCCGTCATGTGATGGAGCTGTCCCGCAAACCAGGGGCCGGCCACCTGGCCGACGCCGAAACTGGCTGTCAGGAACGCGAGAACCTGCCGGGTTGCCGTCGGACCTCCGGCACGCGCCAACAGCCGCGCCTCCGTCAGGCCGAGGGCCGTGATGCCCACGAAGGTTGCCCCCAGAAGGCCCGCGCCCAGGAGGAACAGGGCCGGCGATGTGGTGACGGCGGTCAGGGCGACACCAAAGGCTTCCAGAAGACAGGCCAGGGCGAAGGCCTTCCGCGTGCCTTTCCGCAAGGCGATCCTGTTCCAGAGAACGACGGAGGGGGCGGCGCAAATCCCGACCGTGAGCCAGACAAGTCCTTCGGTTGAACGGATCGCGGGCGTGGTACGCGCGATCGCCGAGACGAAGGTCGCCGTAATCACATAGCCGAAGCCGAACAGACCGTAGGCGACTGTCAGGCGTATCAGGCTGCCATTGAACAGCCTTGGTCCGGGCGGCTGCGATGTGGAAACGGTGGGGGCAGCGGTTACCGTTGCCGGCTGTCCGGGCACCAGCGCGGCGGTCAGCATCAGGAACAGCAGCGTTGCCGCTCCGCTCGCCAGCCAAAGTGTTCTCCAGTCCGTGGACAGGTGGTCCAGACCGGCAACAAGCAGGGCGGAGAAGGCGATGCCGCAGCCGACGCCGGCAAAATGCAGCGCGGACAGGCCGGGGTGGCCGCGCGAAGCCAGTCTTTCCAGGATCAGGGATGTGGAAAAGACCAGCACGAAGGCGCTGGCGAGGCCGCTGATGAAACGGATCAGGAGAAAGGCCGGCACCGACACGGTCAGTGCCATGAATGCACTCGTCAGCGCGCTGACAAGCAGGCCGCCGAGGAACCAGAAACGCGGTGAGCCGGGCAGGGACTTCGAGGCACCGGCAAGCGCCCCGACGAGATAGCCGATGAAATTCGAGGCTGCGATCAGACCGGCCTGTTGTGCCGTCAGGCCGAGCCCCTCGCTCATGAAGGGCAGGATCGGCGTATAGACGAAACGGCCGATGCCCATGGCAGCAGCAAGTGAAAAAAGGCCGCCGATGGCAAGGCGGACCGATGCGCGGTCGGGTGATGGCATCAGGGCCTTTCGGACTGCTGAAGGCGCGGGACCTTCCTGCAAATCGGTTGCGTGCGAAATCGGCACCAGCGTGCCACGCAGGATCGGCAATGTCATTACAGCTCTTCGGTCAGGGGAAACACTCTCACTCCTTGCCGGACAGGCAAAAGCCCCGCGATGCGTCCATCGCAGGGCTTTTTGACTGACGCAGCGCGAGGATCAGTTCGCGCGGCGGAGCGGCTGGACCGTCGGGGTCACCAGTTTGACGTTGGCGCGCTTGGCCTTGCGCAGGGCGCTGGCCCGCATGGATTTGACCTTGAAACCCGGGATCTCGGTCATGCTGGCCTTATGGATGCTGTCGCAATGGTCCATGCTGTCGCCGTAGCAGTTGTTGGGATAGCCACTGGTATGGTCGTTACACCAGGTGATCCAGTTGTTGTAGCAATCTCCAAGATTACTGCCGTTGCTTGGGCCGGCGAACGAAGTCATGGTGGAGGCGAGAAAGATTCCGCCGGAAACAAGAAAAGCGATAGTGTAAGTATTTTTGAGATTCATTTGTAACTCCCAATCAAGTTGCAGCCGTTATTGGCTGTGGAATGAGAGATAAGCTTTCTTCCTCAAAAACAACGTGCTGAACATCACACAAATTGACTTTGATGACAGCGAGATGAAATCCGCGTGATCATCCCGGCACAACGGGCTGCACATTGCCGCACCATACGCATCCGGCCTGGCTGTCCGGGGTGTGGGGCAAAAAAACAAGAAAAAATTATTTTATTTTGTGTTCCCGGCTTGCCGAGTGGGCACGAGACTCTTATTTTCCCGCTCGACGCGGTCTTTCGGACCAAGGGTCCTGGCCGCCGGTCACCGACCATTTTGAGGAGTTTGTCATGTCTTTCGAATTGCCTGATCTGCCGTATGCATATGATGCGCTGGCTCCGTATATGTCTGCCGAGACCCTCGAGTTTCACCACGACAAGCACCACCAGGCCTATGTCACCAAGGGCAACGAACTGCTCGCCGGCAGTGGCCTTGAAGGCAAGTCCCTGGAAGAGATCGTGAAGGAGAGCTATGGCAAGAATGCTGCTCTCTTCAACAATGCCGGTCAGCACTACAACCACATCCATTTCTGGAAGTGGATGAAGAAGGACGGCGGCGGCAACTCCCTGCCGGGCGCGCTTGCCTCTGCCATCGACAGCGATCTCGGCGGTTTCGACAAGTTCCGCGCCGACTTTATCGCCGCCGGTGTCGGCCAGTTCGGCTCCGGCTGGGCCTGGGTTGCCGTTAAGGACGGCAAGCTTGAAATCATGAAGACCCCGAACGGCGAGAACCCGCTGGTTCACGGCGCGACGCCGATCCTCGGCTGTGACGTCTGGGAACACTCCTACTACATCGACTACCGCAATGCGCGTCCGAAGTACCTGGAAGCGTTCATCGACAACATGATCAACTGGGACTACGTCCTGGAGCTCTACGAAGCCGCTGCCAAGTAATTCGCGGCAACGCGAGTGCGACAATCCGGAGCCCCGGTCCGTATGGACCG
Organism: Roseibium sp.; assembly: GCF_050301095.1. Taxonomy (GTDB): domain Bacteria; phylum Pseudomonadota; class Alphaproteobacteria; order Rhizobiales; family Stappiaceae; genus Roseibium. The sequence continues at coordinate 44,685 of NZ_JBNKYW010000267.1, read as the reverse complement.
GGGTTTCTTTTTGCCCGTTTCTGCCGGCAAGGGGGGCCGGAGCTCACGAGAGCTTGATTTCAAACTCGCCTGCTTGATGGGCTGTACTGCTTCTGGTGCCGATTGCGCCGTCATACTCGCGAAACGGGAAGGAGGCGAACATGAGCATTTTCCGGAAGACAGTGGTGCTGGTCCTGACGATGGGGCCGGGGCTTGCCGGGGCCGTAGCCGAGGCGGCGGACGATCCGATTGTAACCCGACAGGCCATCATGGCATCCGCCAACGCTGCTGCGGCCTTGGGCGGCGGCATGATGAAAGGCGAGGTTGCCTATTCGCCGGTCGCGGGAAAATCAGTGATCGCAACCTTGCGGGCCGCGTCGCTGTCCTATGGCTCGTTTTTTCCAGAAGGGTCAGACCAGGGCAATACCTGGGCCAAACCCGCCATATGGGAAGATCCTGACGGGTTTGCCGCCAAACTCACCGCGTTTCAGGCCGCCACAGCCAAGGCGAATGCAGCATCCGGAAAAGAGGGGCCTGCGGACCTGGAAGCGTTCAAAGCCGCCGTCGGTCCGGTATTTGGTATTTGCAAGTCCTGTCACGAGACCTACCGGAAGAACTAGCTGGCGGACCCAAAAGCGTTCTTGAGGTTTCATGAGAAAGGTCCTGATTGTCCTGGTTCTGCTCGCAGGCCTTGCCGGCCTCGTTGCCTGGATTTTGTCCGCGCCAACGCGGATGGGGGCAGGGGAACTTGCCGCGCTGAAACCGGGCGATCCTGTCAGAGGCGAGCAGGTGTTCTGGGCCGGGGGCTGCTCGGCGTGCCATGCCGCCAAGGGGGCGGAAGGGGAGGGGAAGTTCAGGCTCGGCGGCGGCCTTCGGCTCAAGACACCCTTCGGTGTGTTCGTCCCCCCCAATATTTCGACCAGCCAGCGCGACGGTATCGGCGCCTGGTCTCTTGCGGACTTCGCCAATGCCCTGACCCACGGCACGTCGCCGGACGGCCGCAACTACTATCCCGCCTTTCCCTATACGTCCTATGCCCGCATGAGCGGTCAGGATCTCGGAGATCTTTTTGCCTTCCTGAAGACCTTGCCGGCGGTTGAAGGCAAGGCGCCCGGGCATGACCTCGGATTTCCCTTCAATTTCCGTCGCGGTCTCGGCCTCTGGAAACGTCTTTATCTCGATCCGGCCCCGGTTGTCGCCCGGCCGGACGGGCTCGTGGAGGCCGGTCTCGCGCTCTTCGACAGGGGGCGTTACCTGGTGGAGGGGCCTGGTCATTGCGGCGAGTGCCATACGACCCGCGATGCCTTTGGTGGACCGGTTCTGACGGCGTGGCTCGGCGGGGCCGCCGCGCCTGACGGTGAGGGGCGCATTCCGAACATCACCCCGACCGGCAAGGACATTGCCACCTGGAGCGCGGCTGATATTGCTTACTATCTGGAAAGCGGATTCACGCCGGACTACGATACCGTCGGCGGCGACATGGTGCATGTCCAGGAAAACATAGCCAGACTGCCTGCCAGCGACCGTGAGGCGATTGCCGCCTACCTGAAAGCCGTGCCGCCAGTTGCAGACCCCGCCAGATGACATTCAAGATTTCAGACCCGGTATCATGAAACACCCACAGGATTTCTCAATTGCACGGGCAGAAAACCCTGCCGATCTTGACGCAGTCAGAACGCTGTTTCGGGCCAATGTGGACTGGCTCGGTATCGATTTGTCCTATCAAGGGTTTGAAGAGGAACTTGCGGGCCTGCCCGGCAAATATGCGCGGCCCCAAGGGGCCCTGTTCCTGGCTCGGGCTACGGACGGTGCGGTTCTCGGTTGCGCCGGTTTCCGGCCGTTCGGGCCGGGCGGCGCCTGCGAGATGAAGCGGCTTTATGTTCTGCCTGAAGGCCGGGGGCGGGGTGTTGGAGCCGCGCTGGTGGACACTGTTCTCACGGCCGCCGTCGATGCCGGATACCGGGAGATGCTTCTGGACACGCTCCCGTCGATGACCGGAGCGATCCGGCTCTACAAGGCTGCAGGTTTTGACGAAATTCCAGCCTACTACAACACGCCGATCAGGGAGACGCTGTTCTTCCGGAAAACATTCGCATGAATGGTCAGAGAAAGCAGGCAAGTGCCTGAAAAGAAAATAAAACCATCCACGCGCAAAGGAAACCACCCGTAAACAGGTGGTTCAAGTCTTGTTTTGGTTATTGGGTCGTATTGCCCGTGCACAAGGAAGGATTTTTTCAATTCCGTGCTTGTTCAGGTTGTAGGGCGCGTGTACGACCATTCAACTAAGTAAAAACGCGTAGTTTGAATGCGATCCGTCACCCGCAGGAGCATCTGTTCCATCCGTCAAAGGGCGAAGACCGCTTCGATTTCGACCTTCAGGTCCGGTGCAAACAGCTCGGAAATCACCACCAGGGAACTGGCCGGCACGTGACAGCCGTAGCGCGCCGCGAGTGCCTCGCGTATCTCCGGAATATCCGCAGGATTAGTCACGAAGACCGTGACTTTCAAAAGGGCGTCCAGATCCTTGCCGTGCTGCTGCGCGATAAAGGCAAGCTGGTTCAGGACCGCTCGGGTCTGATCTCCGGCGCCCGAGGCGGCAGCAGGGGTGCCGAAGGCCGTGAAGCCTGACGTGTAAAGCGTTTCTGCGTGGGTGACCGCATGGGTATAGGGGCCGGCGGGAAGGCCGAGCTGTTCGAAGTTCTGTCTGGTAACGGGCATAAAGTTCCTCATGGATATTCAGGGCAGGCGCGCTGCCAGGAAGACAGTTGCCTTCTGGACCGGCGGGCCGAGAACGAAAGCGATAACAGCAGCCGGTGGCCAGGCCAGGCGAAAGGCTGCCATCCATTGACCGAAGAAAGCGTCGCTCCAGCCCAGGTTGAGAAAGGTCACCCAGCAGGACATCAGAAGCGACAACCCCAGCGACATCAGGGCCGTGGTGATCAACCTGTGTTTCATGGTGCGCTCACGCTGCTTCGGTCGTCGCGGGCTGGCCGATCTCGCCCAGTTCCTCGATGTATCGAACCTGTGTCAGGTTGCGTGCGAGAAATGCTCTTGTGTGCGGCATCTCGAAGTGGTCCGCGAGGGCCTGCCGGTCTTTCCAGCATTCCCAGAGAATGAACTTGCCCGGCTCCTTCAGGTTCTGCCTGATTTCGAAGAGGAGGCACCCAGGCTCGCGGCGTGTCTGCTCGGCAAGCTGTTTCAGGCCGAGTTCGGTCTGCTTCAGGTCGGCGCCTTGCTGCAACTCGATGCCGGCGCTGATGAAATACTCTGACATGTGGATCTCCGTTGTCTTTGTGGCGGACAAGTCAGAGATATTGATTTCAAAATAGAGAATCTATACCGAAAGTCGGTAGATTAAATTTCAAAAATGAAATCATGCTCGACGATATCGCTCTCTTCATTCATGTTGCCCAGCACCGTAGCCTGTCGGCGGCGGCAATACGTCTGAAGCTGCCGGCGGCGACCGTGACGCGCAGGCTGCGCAAGCTGGAAGAGGAGATCGGGGCGCAACTGGTTCACCGATCGGCCAGAAAATTCGCCCTGACCTCGGAGGGGGAAGCCTACTACGAGGCCTTCGCGGATCTGGTTCAGCAGGCGGAGCACAAGCTCCGGGGGCTCAGCACCGAATTGAACCAGTTGAGCGGCCGCTTGCGGGTGGCTGCGCCGACCAACATTTCCATCGGTATTCTGGAGCCGATGTGGTCGTCTTTTCTGAAGTCCTATCCGGAGATCCAGCTCACACTTGCGCTCAGCAACGATTCCAAGGACCTTGAGGAAAACCGGTTCGACCTGGCTTTGAGGATCGGACCCCAGACGGATGTGCGGCTTTACCAGAAGCGCATTGGAACGGTCGCAACAGTTCTTGTTGCTTCTGACGGGTATCTGGCTGGAGCCGCTGCACTTGAGGAACCGCAGGATCTGCGCCGGCACAGGCTGATCTGGATATCCTCTCTGCCGCACTGGCGGCTGACCAACCTTGAAACGGGTGCGCAGGAGTTGCTGCACCTGAACGCCGATATTGCGGTTGACGATATCAGTCTCGCCCGGCAACTGGCGGCCGACGGACACGGCATCGTGCTTTTGCCCGTCAGCGAGCTGTTCAGCGATCTTGAGACAGGCGCGCTTCGGGTGCTTCTGCCGAGCTGGCAAGGCCAGCGGAGGGATGTCTATGCGGTCTGGCCGACAGGCCGGCTCCTGAGCGCGCGAGCGAAACTCCTGCGCGATTTCATGGAAGACTATCTGTCAGACCGTCCGGTCTTCCAGGGTGGCCTGCCGTTCTGAAGCGGTTCAGGCAGAGTAGGGATTGCAGCGAATGAAATACGGTATGTCGATATATCCGCGCATGACGGCGAGATAAGCCTGACACTCCTGCTGCGTCCTGAAACAGCCGGCCTGCGAGAGCTGGTACTTCTGGCCGAAATTGTGCACGACGCCGCTGGCGATGCCCTTCCATCCCGATCCCGTGAAGCTGCGGCAGTCATAGGGCGTGTTGTACGTATAGGGAATGTCCTGGCGGTTTTTGGTGAAGGTCGGCGAAAACAGCAGGTCCTCGACAAGACGGCCCGACGACTGTGTGGGCTGACAGGCGGCAAGCCCGGCAGCGGCGACCAGCGCCGGGGTCAGCCTCAGAGCGGTTATCAGGCCGGTCTTCAGGCCACGGACCGCCGGAAACGGAGTGCGGATGAGGCGGAACATGGCAAACTCCAGTGATGTTCGGGACGGGGAAAACCTGCGTCCTGGCAGTCCAAAGAATTGATTTTCAACGTGTTCAGTTGACCTGAAGAGTCGGGCGAAATCAAGTCGCATTCCCCTTCCATGCCCGGCTGCGAGAACGCCGGAGGGACCGGAAGGCGACCGCTTCAAGCCGCCGTCCGATCGCGTTCACATGCCTCAGGCCTTGCCTGTGACCATCAGGGCAAAGGCCTGATTGAGTGCGACTTCCTTCAGGCGGTCGAACCGTCCGGAGGCACCGCCGTGACCGGCTTCCATGTTGGTCTTCAGCATGAGCAGGCTGTCGCCGGTCTTGGTGGCGCGCAATCTGGCCACCCACTTGGCGGGTTCCCAATAGGTCACGCGGGGATCCGTCAATCCCGCAACAGCAAGGATTGCCGGATACTCCCTGGCCTCGACGTTGTCGTAGGGCGAATAGGAGGCGATGTACTCGTAGGCTGCCTTGTCGGCGACCGGATTGCCCCACTCCGGCCATTCCGGCGGCGTCAGCGGGAGCGTGTCGTCGAGCATGGTGGCCAGAACGTCGACGAAGGGCACTTCGGCAATGATGCCGCCGAATTTTTCCGGCGCCATGTTGGCGATGGCCCCCATCAGCATGCCTCCGGCGGAACCGCCGTGGGCGACGATCCTGTCGTGGCTGGTGAACTTCTCGGCCACGAGATGGTCGGCAGCCGCGATGAAGTCGGTGAAGGTATTCTTCTTCTTCTCCCGGCGGCCATCCTTGTACCAGCGGAAGCCCTTGTCCTTGCCGCCCCGGATGTGGGCGATGGCGTAGACAAAGCCCCGGGCGACCAGCGACAGGGAATTGGTGTTGAAGCTGGCCGGGATCGTGATGCCGTAGGAACCGTAGCCGTAAAGGAGAAGCGGCGCCGAGCCGTCGAGCTTCGTGTCCTTGTGATAGAGCACGGAAACCGGCACCGTTTCCCCGTCGGCGGCAGGCGCCATCAGGCGGCGCGTGACGTAGTCGGCGGCCGTATGACCGGACGGCACCTCCTGTTCTTTCCTCAGAACGCGTTCGCGAGTCTCGACATTGTAGTCGAACGTCTGCGAGGGCGTCGTCATGGACGAATAGGAAAAGCGGATGGTGTCGGTGTCGAATTCATACCCGTCCCCGAGACCCAGGGAATAGGCTTCTTCATCGAAGGCGATGGAATGTTCGCCGCCGCCTGCGAGGTCATGTATGACGATACGTGGCAGGCCTTCTTCCCGTTCCAGCCGGGTCATGAACGTCTTGTAGAGACAATGGGACAGGATCAGGCAGCCCGGCTTGTGGGCAACAAGATCCGACCAGTTGCCGCGACCCGGATTGTCCTTCGGCACGGTGACGATCTTGAAGTCTTCCGCGTCGCCCGCGTTGGTGAGGATATAGAGCAGGTCCCCATGGTCCTCGACGGAATATTCGATGCCGGTCTCGCGCGGTGCGATCAGGACCGGATCGGCGGTCGGATCGTTCGCCGGGATCATCCAGACTTCGGATGTCTCGTGGTCGTGAATGTCGATCAGGATCGTCGCGCCGGACTGGGTTTTGCCGACGCCCATGAAGAAGCCGGCATCCTTTTCCTCATAGACAAGCACATCCGCTGCCGGATCCGTTCCGACTTCATGGCGGAACAGCCTGGACGGCCGGTGGTTGGCGTCGAGGCGGATGTAGAAGACGTATCTGCTGTCGGCGGAGAAGACGCCGCCGCCGCCGGTATCCTCGATCCTGTCGGCGAGATCCTTGCCGGTCGCAAGATCGCGGAGCTGAAGCGTGTAATACTCGGAGCCCTTGTCGTCATAGGCCCAGGCCAGAAGCTTGTGGTCGGTGGACTGGCTGGCGCCACCGATCTTGAAGTAGGCCTTGCCATCCGCCTCGCTGTCGCCGTGAAGCAGAGTTTCCTCTTCTCCACCGTCGCGCGGAGTGCGGAAGAAGACGGGTTGCTGTCCGCCGGTTTCGTATTTCAGGCCGTAGGCGTAGGGGCCGTCGGGCGAGGGGACCGAACTGTCGTCTTCCTTGATGCGGCCGCGCATTTCGGCAAAGAGCTTTTCCTGCAACTCCCTGGTCGGCTCAAGCTGTTGTTCCTGATAGGCGTTTTCGGCCTCCAGATAGGCGCGTATGTCCGCATCGAGAACGGACGGGTCACGCATGACTTCCTGCCAGTTGCCGGCGCGCAGCCAGCCGTAATCGTCCTGGCGGGACAGTCCGTGGGTTTCGTGGGTGACGGGGCGCGCTTCGGCGCGCGGGGGGAGGGCATCCTGTTTCATGGTTTTGGAGGTAGGATTTTTGGATTTCAAAGGCAAGGGACTTTAGTTCATCGAAATTGCAGGACGGGTTCCACCGTTTATTAAAAGTTGTGCTCCATCGTTGTGTTCGACTGCGGAGTATTGCGTTTTGAAGACCGTTTTTGATTTTATCCTGATTTCCGTCGTTGGTTTTGTTGTTGGGGGCTGGATCATGATCGGGGCCGGTTTTTTCGGCATGACCCAGCTTGTGTCCATCGGACCGGTGTCTCCTTCGGAAGGCATCCCGTCCTTTGAGGATGTTGAAAATCAGATTGCGAAGCCGACAAAACCGCTGGAGGAGCGCAAGATAGACCCGGGCGCTACGCATGCCTGGCTTCAGGATGGCGCCATCTTTGTCGACGAGATCAAGTATCTTGAGGAGGAGAACTGCTCGGATCACGCCATGAGGCTTTATGCGCAGTTCATAGAGGATCTTGATACCAGCGGTTTCGACCGGAAGACCGGCAGGCTCATCGACGGGGAAGGCAAGGTTTCGCATCCGTTTGCCTGGAAACTTGTCTACAGGGGCCAGTTCTTCATGCTGCATCCGCTGCAATACATGAAAGACGATATGGTTCCTGCGAACTTCAAGCACGTGATGAAGGCTATTCCGCGCAAGCGAAACTGGGAAACCTGTAAATTCAAAATCCCGTTTTCAGCCGTCGTCAGGACCTTCAACTGAGTTCGGATTATCCAGGAGATCCAGAAACGCTGGTCTACTTGTAGACAATCGGATTGTCGGCGTTCTGCAGATTCAGCTTCGAAACGGCCTTGTTGTTCCTGTTCACGAAGAGCGTGGCGTTGGCCGCCGTGACTTCCGCAATTGCAAGATCGTTGGGTATGGCATGGTCCACCAGGATCTTTGCGGCAAGCTTCGCGACCGCCTCTCCACGCTCCCAATACTCTGTCCCGAAGACCAGCGTCACCCCTTCCTTCAGGAAAACCGTGGTTGATCCGATGCTGACAATGTCGTCGGGAAGAATGTCCCTGATCAGGCCGGCATGGGCCACGAAGGAGGAGGTTGCGGCCACGAAAATGACATCCGCAGAAAGGAGTTGAGGTTTCAGGGAGGCGACCTGAACTTCCCTCTTCTTGGCGTCCGGGGAAAGCCTGAGGCGAATGGCCTGTTTTCCGTTAGCTTCGGCGACAGCGCTCAGACGCTCGACTTCCGAGACGGAGTTGGGCTCTCGCGGGTCAAACAGGATTCCGATCTTCGCAAACGGATAAATGTGTTCCAGCATCTCAAAGGCGACTTCCGGCGCCAGCGAAACCTTTGCCCCGGTCGCGCCAAGTGAGGGCGCGGCGAGTGAGCGTGCAATCCCGACCTCTACCGGATTGGCAACGATGTTGAAGACGAGCGGAACTCCCGCAGTGCCGATATTCTGTGCCGTCAGGGTCGTCGTTGTGCCAAAGGTGTAGATCAGGTCCTTGGATTTCAGTTTTTCCTGATTGTCACGCAGGAAACCCGCCAGCCGGTCCTGGTCCCGGCCGGCATCGAAGATTTCGTAATCGGCCTCGATTCCAAGTTCTTCCAGCTTGTGCATGAAGCCTTGCTCAGCCTGGGTGATTCCGCGCCAGGTTATGACGAGAATGGACTTAACTTCGGCGGCCACATCGCTCGTGTAACAGCCGCTGAAAAGCAGGAACATAAGTGCCAGACGGAGAAGCAAGCGGCGGTCTCTCAGTTTACGGAAGTGCGATTGTTATTTCGAGAGCGGAATGCACAGTTTTTTCAACTTACTATCAATTCCAACCGGAGGGTATCCTGTCATTAGTATTGAGTGCGCCGGAGTGAAGACCGGGTTCATTCAAGATCCGGGCAACGATGGGACGTGTTTGCTCAAGTGTCCGGGAACCAATGGCGGAGGCCATTGACAGCTGTGTGGATATTCGTCACACAGGCAGAGATGGTTCCCGACTCCGCACTCCGGATCGGGATGAAAAGGGAACACGGTGAGGCTTTGCCGAAAGGCTCCAACTCCGTGACTGCCCCCGCAACTGTGAGCGGCGAGCGAACCTGAAAGCGCCACTGGGATGCCCCGGGAAGGATCAGGAAAGCCGTGACCCGCAAGTCAGGAGACCTGCCATCGCATCTTCAACCTCAACCCGGGCGGGGTGTTCCGGAGGAGCGAGTGATATGGCTATTCGGCGCAAGCTGACACAGATCGACATTCGGTTCCTGGCACTCCCGCGCAATCGCGGAGGGCGATATGAACCGGACACGGCACGACTCCAATTCCCAGATACCCGGCTCCCTGGCGAAGGCCAGCAGCCTTAGCGAACGTGCAGCGCGCGCGATGTGCGCGAACGGCAGCAACTATCCACTTGCAAGACTTCAGGCCAGTAATGTAATAACATTACGAAATCAAACTTCCCTGTTCCCCGGCGGTAGCCGGGCCGGCGAAGGCGCGTGTGGCACCGGGAAGGCCCTTGTGGACGAACAAAATGGCGTTGACCGCAAGATCGACGGGGAGATCGACAATGCGTGCTGACAGGCACAAGATCCGCATATGCACCTCCTGCCGCCACAAGGGGGAGACCTGCCGGCAGGGGTTCGATCTTCTTCAAAACCTGCAACTGGCGGTGAAACTTGCAGCTCCCGTTACCGGAGACGATTTTGAGGTTTCCGGCACGGTGCGTTTGGAGGGATGTCCGCAGCCCTGCTTCGCGGTGTATAGGGCATCGGAAAAAGAGGCCTGCTTTTTCGGCGGTGTGGAACCGGATGCCGATATCGATCATCTCGTGTCCATCGCACAGACCTTCAAGACTTTGGAGCAAAGCGGGTATGTTTCCGCCTGGCTTCCAGGCCAGCCGCAAGCGGAAGGCCTTGCCAAGGTTCCCGCGGCCATGATTGTAACCGTTGCGGACGGGACGGCTTTCTCGTGAAGGGCGTCCGTTTGTCCGTTCAAAACGTTTGCTGGGGGCCTGCACGGGGAAGTCCCGTGCTTTCCCCGGTGAGTTTCGAGCTCGGAGCCGGTCAGGTTCTGGGCATTGCCGGCGCCAATGGTGCCGGCAAATCCACACTCCTGCGGCTGATCTACCGGTTCCACAAGCCGTCCGCCGGATCCGTCAGGCTCGACGGCCGTGACATCTGGCGGATGTCCGCACGGCAAACCGCACGGACGGTCGCGGCGGTGCTGCAGGAGCAGCCGACGGATTTTGCCCTGACGGTGCGCGAAATCGTTGCTCTTGGCCGTTTGCCCCACGGCACCGGTTTCTCCGGCGCGGATCTGCGCGATGAGCAGGCGATCGAGACAGCTCTGGCCCGTATGGAGCTGTCAGCCTTTTCCGGCAGGCTTTTCGGAACCTTGTCGGGTGGCGAGCGTCAGCGGGTGATGGTTGCACGCGCGCTGGCCCAGGAACCGCGGCTGCTCGTGCTGGACGAGCCGACCAACCACCTGGACATCCGCCACCAGCTCGAAGTCGCCGAACTGATCGCAAATCTGGACATCACGGTGGTAACCAGTCTGCATGATCTCAATCTGGCAGGCCGGGTGTGCGACCGGATCCTGCTGTTGCACCGGGGCGAAGCCGTCGCTTTTGGCCCGCCCGAAGCCGTGTTGACACAGGCGCCGCTCGAAAAGGCCTTTTCGGTCCGCGCGCGACTGGAGCAACTTTCTCACAGCGATGCCCCTCATCTCACCTTTCACCTTTGATCGGAGCTTTTCATGAAACACCTGGCTTTCAGCCTGGCCGCGTTCCTGTGCGCGGGGACCGCCGCCGCCCAGACCACCGTTGCAAGCTGCGACCGACAGGTCACCTTCGATGCGCCTCCCAAAGCGGCGGTATCCAATGATGTCAACCTGACCGAGATGATGCTTGTGCTCGGCTTGAGTGATCGCATGGTCGGTTACACCGGCATTTCCGGCTGGAAAACCCTGGACTCGGAAATGCGCGAAGGTATCGAGGAATTGCCTGAACTTTCCGCGAAATATCCATCCAAGGAGGTGCTCATCGGTGCCGATGCCGACTTCTATTTCGCCGGCTGGAACTATGGCCTGAAGGTCGGCGGCGAGGTGACGCCGGAAACTCTGGCCCCCTTCGGCATTGAGGTCTACGAATTGACGGAATCATGCATTCACATCGGCGCCAAGCCGAAAGCGTCGATGGAGGACATGTACAACGACCTTCTCAATCTCGGCCGGATCTTCGGTGTCGAGGATACCGCCTATGACCTTGTCGGGGCCTACAAGCTCGAGCTGGAGCGGATCAAATCCGGTCTGGAACCCGGCGGGAAGCCGCTCAAGGCATTTGTTTATGACAGCGGCGAGGACAGGCCCTTCACGGCAGGGGGCTACGCCATGCCGACGGCGCTGATCGAGGCGGCCGGTGGTGTCAATGTCCTGGAGGATTTCAAGAAAAGCTGGGCAAAGGTTGACTGGGAAACCGTGGTCGAAAAGAACCCGGAGGTTATCGTGATCGTCAACTACGGCGATGTGACTGCCGAACAGAAACGGGACTTCATGAGGAGCAACCCTGCGCTGGCCGGGATCGATGCGGTCAGGAACAACAGGTTCGTGACGCTGGACTATGTCGAAGCGACGCCGGGGCCGCGGAACATTCGCGCCATCCGGAAACTGGCGGAAGCCTTTTGGGGCGCCGAATAAATACGGCTGAAGCTTGCCGCGTAACGAAGGCCGAAGATGGCAGGTGCAGGGGTGTCCAGCCGATATCCCTGCCCGCAGATCTTTCCATCTGGCCGTAATTCGAGAAGACGGAAACATCCATGAACAGCCATTCCCGGCCGTTCGGCTTGCTGCTGCTGGCCGGCTTGCTGGTGCTTTTGTTGTCGATCCTTGCCGCCATTGCAGCCGGTGCGGTCGCCATTCCCGTCGGGACCGTCTTCCGGATCCTTGGAGACGCGATTGTGCCCGGCGTCTTCGAAGCGGACTGGTCGAAAGGCAGGGAGGCCATCGTCTGGGACATCCGCTTTCCGCGGGTTCTTCTGGCCGGCATGGTCGGGGCGGGACTTGCCGTGGTCGGCGCGACCCTGCAGTCGGTCACCCGGAACCCGCTCGCGGACCCGCATTTGCTCGGCATTTCCTCCGGCGGGGCTGCCGGTGCCATCCTCGCCCTGCTGCACACGGGGCTCTTTCTGGGTCTCCTGACAGTTCCACTCATGGCCTTTGCCGGCGCTTTGTCTGCAACCTTGCTGGTTCTGGCCGTCTCCCGTCTTGCCTCGGCGCAAAGTGCCGACAGGCTGGTTCTGGCCGGAGTGGCTGTGTCCTTCATCATCATGTCCTGTGCAAATGTCCTGATCTTCCTGGGGGACCCAAGGGCAACGCACACGGTGGTGTTCTGGATGCTGGGCGGGCTGGGTCTGGCACAATGGTCACACCTCGTGTTTCCGCTTGCCGTCCTGGCCGTCACCGTTCCCTATTTCCTGCTCCGGGCCGAAGACCTCAACGCCATGACCATCGGCGACGAGACGGCGACGACTCTCGGCATCCCGGTCGTCCGCTTCCGGCTGACCGTCTTCGTGCTGGGGGCCGTCATCACCGGCGTGATGGTCGCCTTTTCCGGCATCATCGGATTTGTGGGATTGATGGTCCCGCACATAGCCCGGTTTCTGGCGGGCGGGAGTTATCGCCGGATCGTCCCGGCATCGCTTCTGCTCGGAGCGATCTTTCTTATCTGGGCTGATGTTCTGGCGCGCACCCTGATGGCGCCGGAGGACATGCCCATCGGTGTCGTGACGGGCCTGACGGGTGGCCTGTTCTTTATTTTCCTGCTGCGTTCAAAAGCGGGAAACGGCAGGTGAAGGGACTGGTTGGGCGAAGACTGTAAATCTTTTCAAACGGTTGCGGGGAATGGCGCATTTTCTGATTCAAGGCGTTGCCCCGACTGGTTCAAGGGGGCTCCGTGAAGATGGGGGTCAGGCCGCCACGGTTCCGTCCTGCCGCCGTCCCCGCATCAGGATGAACACTGCAATCGTCATGTTGAGCAGGTTCCAGGCGATGCCGTTGAGGAAGGCCGCCTGATAGGAGCCGGTCATGTCGTAGATCAGGCCCGAAAGCCAGCCGCCGAGCGCCATGCCGAGGATCGTTGCCATGATGACGAGGCCGACGCGCTGTCCGGCTTCTCGGGCAGGAAGATACTCGCGCACGATGACGGCGTAGCTCGGCACGATGCCGCCCTGCGACAGGCCGAAAATCAGCGAAACGAGATAGAGCGACGTCAGGCCGTTGAAGGGGATATAGAGAAACAGGGCGGCGCACTGGAGTACGGAGCCGATCAGGAGGGTGCGGACCCCGCCGATCCTGTCGGCAAGGAAACCGGTCGCGAGCCGGCTGACGACGCCGGCGCCGGTCATCAGGGCAATCATGTCCGCACCGGGCGCGACACCATATCCGAGGTCCACGCAATAGGCGACGATGTGAACCTGCGGCATCGACATGGCGACGCAGCAAGCGAGCCCCGCCAAGACCAGCAGCCATTGCAAGGCGGAAGGCGACAGTCTGACGGATCTGTGGCCGGCACCGCCAGACCCGGCGGCGCCGCTGAACGCGGTCTCCGGTGGCGGGCGGCGCAGGATCAGCGCCAGAGGGATCATGGTCACCAGACAGATGACGGCGATTTGCAAATACGCGCCGCGCCAGTCCGTGGTGGTCAGGCTCCACTGGATGAAACTCGGCCAGAGAACCCCGGCAAAATAGTTGCCGCAGGCCGCGCAGGCGACGGCAAGTCCTCGGCGCTTCACGAACCAGTGGGAGATGTCGGCAACGAGCGGGCCGAAAGTGGCCGAGGTGCCGAGGCCAATCAGCACGCCTTGCAGAAGCGTGAACATCCAGATGTTCGGGGCGAGGGCGGCCAGGGCAAAACCGGCGCTCAGTGAAAAGGCCGACGCGATTACCGGCAGCACGATGCCGTATCGGTCGACAAACCTGCCGAGGAGGTAGTTGCCGGCGGCAAAGCCGATCATGGTCGCCGTATAGGGCAGGGAGGCACCGGCACGGTCGATGCCGAAATCCTGTTGCACCGCCGGCAGCACGATGACCACCGCCCACATGCCCGCGCCACCGAGGGTGCTGAGCAGAATGGAGATGGCCAGCCGGAACCAGGCATAGGGCCCGTCCTGGACATAAGGATCGACGGTAGCAAGGGACATTTGATGCCTACGGAAATTGATTCATTCCTTCGGTAACAGGTTCCCGAAACCAGGACCAACAAATTTCCTTGAAGGCATCGAACAGTTTTTGAGATGGATGGCCAGAGGCTGCTTCCGAAGCCTCTGAGCCGGGTTGCCCGTATCTAGGCGGGCACTGTTTCAATGGAAGCCAGGGTTTCACGAACCATGTCCGCAAGTGTTTTGACCGGATGACCGATCAGCTCTTCAAGGGCGGTTGACGGGTTGAAGAGCTCTTCTGCCGCAGCGCCGCGGTCCGAATCGGCAAGAGCCTTGGCGAAACCTTCCGGAAGTCCGGCCTGAACGAGAACTCCGGCGTAGGCCTCCTCGGAAAGGTTGTTGCAGGCAATGGGGCGTCCGGTCTGCCGGGCTATTTCGGCGGCCAGATCCTCAAGACTGAAGGCCGGATGTCCGGCCAGCTCGATGGTGCGGGGCGTCAGGTCGTCGCCGGCAACGATGCGCGCTGCGGCTTCCGCATAGTCTTCCCGGCCTGCTGCAGCAAACTTTCCGTCGCCGCTGGCACCGGCCACCATGCCGTGTTCGAGGGCGAGCGGAACCTTTCCGGCAAAATTCTCAACATACCAGCCGTTGCGAAGCGCGGCGTAGGCGATACCGCTTGCCTTCAGGAGGGGCTCCGTTTCAGCATGTTCCTGTGCCAGGATCAGGCTGGAGCTGTCCGCGTTCAGCAGGCTGGTATAGGCAATGAAAGAGACACCGGCTGCCTTGGCAGCGCCGATGACGGCAGCGTGTTGCGGCACCCGTTTTCCGACTTCGGAACCGGATATGAGCAGCAACCGGTCAACCCCTGCGAGGGCGCCCTGCAAAGTGGCGGGATCGTCATAGTCCGCTTTGACGACGCTCACCCGGTCCGAGGCGAGGTCAGACGCCTTTTCAGGAGAGCGGACAAGGGCCCGTATGGGGGCGTCGGTCAGATTGATAAGATGTTTCAGGACAAGACGGCCAAGCTGGCCGTTGGCACCCGTCACTGCGATCATGGTCATGTTCCTCTCGTTTGATCGCCGGCATTCACCGGATGCAACCCATATAGATCCATAACTTTCTTTTTGTTAGTACATACAAAAAGGTTAGTTTTAGGATTATATTTATGGGAAGAAATCGAGGCGCATCGCAAAATTGGAAAAACGCATGAGCACACAAGACTTGACTTCAGACGGCAGTCCCTTGTCCGACCTGGTGCGCCGGGGGGAACTCTTCAGCGTGGATTGTCCGTCCCGCGAGGTGCTGAAGCACCTCACCAGCCGCTGGGGCGTGCTGGTTCTGATGGCCCTGCTGGAAAAGGACCACCGCTTTTCCGATCTCAGGCGCAAGGTCGGCGGTGTCAGCGAAAAGATGCTGGCGCAGACGCTTCAGACGCTGGAGGCCGACGGTTTCGTCAATCGCTTCTCACATCCGGTCGTGCCGCCTCATGTGGATTACAGCCTGACGCCGATCGGACGGGAAGCGGCCCTGAAGGTGCGAGACTTCGCAGACTGGATAGAAGTCAATATCGGCCGGATATTGGCTGCAAGGAGCAGCGAAACGGAAAAAGAAATCGCCTGAAAAACCGTTCATCTGCAAGATGCGCGCAGGTCTCAGCGGCCATACCGGTCAACGATTTTCCAGTAGTTCGGATGCCGCCAGACATTCGACACAGCTGCCGCGAGACGGGCCCTGAGAGCCGGGGCGAGGTCTTTGTTGGAGGCGAGCCACTGAATGCCGTGGGAGACTGGGGCACCGATGACAAGGCGCTCCGGGTCGTAGCCCTGTTGCCGGAACATGTATTGTGCCCTCAGCGACGTGGTGTACCAGGCATCGATCCGGCCGGTCTGGAGCATGGTGCTCATCTGTTCGGCCGATGTGATCTCCGTCAGGTTGGTTACGCCTGCGCGCTTCAGGATGAGGCTGCGCTGGCTGCCCAGATGCACTGCGACGAGCTTGCCTTCCTCGATAGCGCTTTCAAAGGTGTCGACGGGCTGGTCCAGTGTTACGAAAGCGCTCTCCGTGTAGAGCAGAGGGGCAATGTACTGGAATTTTTTGCTTCGCTCCGTTGAATAGGCGACGGTGAAAAGCAGAGAGCCGGGCGTGTTTTCCGCCAGCAGCTGCGCCCGTTTCCAGGGAGCGTAGCGAAATTCGAGCTCGATCCCGGCTTCCCGGGCGACCATTTCCATCAGCTCGACTGCAATCCCCTTGTGATCGCGATCGATCGAGAAGGGGGGAAGATATCCGGTAAAGGCAATGAGTTTCTCCGGCGATGCCAAAGCCGAAGCGGAAATCGACAGGCTCATCATGAGCGCCGCGGCTCCGCACATCAGTGCGCGGCCGGCCAGGGCCAGCGCGTTCCGGAAACAGGACAAATCCCAACCTCCCCAGGTCTTTGGTGTTGTTACTGTTATTTTTAACAGGGGGTGGGTAACGGAACCCTAAATGAGACTGACAGGACTCGGAACTTCTCCGGGGGCAGAAGCCCTGCGCCCGGAGGAAATGGATCTTGCGGGAAACTGGGGGCTGGATCTGGTCACGTCTTTTCGTCGCCGGACGCGGCTGGAGTCTGGCCGCCATGCGCGAAAGTCATCGCGTGACCGTTCAGACAATAGCGCAGGCCGGTGGGCGGCGGGCCGTCCGGAAAAACATGCCCGAGGTGCGCGTCACAGCCGGAACAGCGGATTTCGGTCCGGATCATGCCATGGGAATGATCTTCAAGTTCACGGATGGCGTCCGGGTGGACGGACTTGAAGAAACTCGGCCAGCCGCATCCGGAATCGAACTTGGTGTCGGACATGAAGAGCGGAGCGCCGCAGCAGACGCAATCATAGCGGCCGACGAGCTTGTTGTCCCAGTATGGACCCGTAAACGGGCGTTCCGTGCCGGATTGCCGGGTTACGTAGAACTGCTCCGGCGTCAGCTGCTCCATCCATTCGGCAGTGGTTTTTCTGACCTTGAGAGGGGGGGCGTCATGACGGGGGGTGTCGTCGCTCATCGCTGTTTCCTGTTCTGAATGCCCGGAAAATAGGAAGCCGGAAGCACACAAGCAAGTCACGGTTTTTACAGGAAGTTGTTACCTGCCGAGGACGTTCATGACCGTCTTCACGCGGTTGCCTCCCTGCCGCCGGGCCTCGGTGACGCAGTTTTCAGCGGCGGCAAGGATGAAGTCGAAACCTTCCGAGACGCCAGTCTGTTCGGCCACGGTGCAGGCCGCCCCGACAGAGGCCGTCACGATGCCGTTGCCGGCGGCATTATCCGGGTTCGGAATGCCGAGATCCTGAATGGCAACCTGAATATAGGCACTGATGGTTTCCGCCCCCATCTCGTGGGTGCGTGGCAAGAGCAGTGAGAATTCGGAGGTGCCGGTGCGGGCGGTGACGTCCGCCGGACGCCGGGCGGTTTCCTTCAGGGTCGCCGCAATCTTGCTGATGCATTCGTCCGCAGCAGTTTTTCCGAATTTTTCCGCCAGTTGATCAAACCGGTCCAGCGAGACCTTGATCAGGCTGGTGTGTGTTTTTTCGCGCAGGGCGACCGCCCATTCCCGCTTCAGGTTGTCTTCAAAGGCGCGCCGGTTGAAAAGCCCGGTCAGCGAATCCGTCTGCGTGGCGGCGTCAAGCTGGTTTTCCAGCTCCTTGCTTCTGGAAATGTCCCGGAGATAGACCGCAAAGCCGTATGGGGACCTGGAACCATCGCGGAGGATGTGGGTTGTCACGTCCGCCCAGACCAGACGGCCGGGCACCGATTTCAATTGCAGTTCCGCGTGCGGCAAGGGCCGGGACGGATCACCTTTGCCGGACAGGATCTGATGCAGCAGCTCGGCATCCGGGTTCGTTTCGTCGAGGTTTACAAGATCGTTCAACCGGCCCTTCAGGTCGTCGATACTGCAGCCCAACAGCTGTTCCGTTGCCGGGGAGATGAAGGCTGGAGTGCCGTCGATGCCTATCACAATGATGGCCTCTCCACTCAATTTGACGAGCGTTTCGAAGTCGATGCTGGACGGTTTGAGCAGGTCTGCCCCGGAAACCGTGTCCTTTTTGCTGTCCAGCGCCATTCTTGCCTCGTTCGGTATGCGGGGGGCGACGTTTTCGAAACTGAACGGTATTCAAGCCTCCAAATCAAGAGGCCCGCTCTTTACTGGAATGTGGAAACGGAAAACGAATTGACAAGCAAAAGACCGGCAAGGGCGGAAATGGGCCAACAAACTCAATTGCCTTGCGGCAGGAAGTTCACTTGCGAAGTCCGTGGAAATTTGTCCAACAAGTGTGTGGTGCAGGAAGAAACATCCAATTCAGGCCGGTGAATCTGTAAAAACAGGAAAACGGGTCCTTGAACCGGCAAATACAACTGCCTAAGACATGTCATGCCATTTCCGGACCGCTATTATCCTGCGGAATGGATTCGATTCGACCTGAATTGATACCTGACGTTTCTTGCAAATCGTGACGAAAGTTCAGAATGACGCCAGCAGTGATCGACGATACCACTCTCTATGCGGTTCTGGCGCCCTTCGCGGCAGCCGTGGTTGCGCCTCTTCTGACACGCTGGTTCAAGCATAACGCCGCCTGGTTTCTTGCCATCGTGCCCGCGCTGATCTTTCTACATTTCAGCGGTTTTGTCGTGCCGGTCTCTCACGGTGAGACCTTTGTCGCCGCCAAGGCCTGGGCACCGAGCTACGGCGTGAATTTTTCCGTCTATGTCGACGGACTGTCTACCCTGTTCGCGCTTCTGATCTCAGGGATCGGCACCTTCATCATCCTCTATTCGGGCGGGTATCTGAAAGGGCATCCGCAGCAGGGGCGTTTCTTTTCGTTCATGTTCCTGTTCATGGGATCCATGCTCGGGCTGGTGCTGGGCAATAACCTGATTTCACTGTTCGTCTTCTGGGAACTGACTTCGATCACGTCTTTCCTTCTGATCGGCTTCGATCATCTGCGCACGGCGTCTCGCCGGGCGGCGCTTCAGGCGCTGGTGGTGACGGGTGGTGGTGGACTGATCCTTCTGGCGGGTTTCATCACGATCATTACCGCGACCGGCGAAATCGAAATGTCCGCGTTGCTTGCTTCCCCGGACATCATCAAGAATACCGGACTTTATGTCCCGATCTTCTTCCTGATCCTGGGCGGTGCTTTCACCAAATCGGCACAGTTTCCCTTCCACTTCTGGCTGCCCAACGCCATGGAGGCGCCGACCCCGGTGTCCGCGTTTCTGCATTCCGCCACCATGGTCAAGGCCGGTGTCTATCTTCTGATGCGCATGCAGCCGCTTCTGGGGGAGACGGAACTCTGGACGACTGTCCTGCCGGTTTTCGGCGGGCTGACGCTGCTGGTTGGTACCCTGCTCGCCATCCGCCAGACGGATCTGAAGCTGATGCTGGCCTATACGACGGTGGCCTCGCTCGGCCTTCTGGTGATGCTGACGGGAACCAGCCATGAAAAGGCGCTGGAAGGGGCGGTGCTCTATTTGCTGGCGCACTCCCTGTTCAAGGGGTGTCTCTTCATGGTCGCGGGGACGATCGATCACGAGACCGGTACGCGGGACATCACCAAATTGGGAGGTTTGCGCGCCGCGATGCCGATCTCCTTCGTAGCGGCCTGCCTGGCGGCCCTTTCCATGTCGGGAATGCCGCCCTTTATCGGCTTCATCGCCAAGGAAGTCCTTTATTACGGCACCTGGGGCTGGCTCGATATCGGGCTGGGGCTGCCGGTGACTATCGCCGCGGTTGTGGGTAATGCACTGATGCTGGTGACCGCAGCGGCGGTTGCCATCAAACCCTTCTTTGGAGCCAAGGTCGAGACACCCAAACATGCTCATGAAGGACCGGTGCTGCTGATCGCCGGGCCTGTCGTCCTCTCGGTACTTGGTCTGGTTCTGGCCTTTACCGCCCATACGACCGGCGAACTTCTGATCGCCCCGACCCTGTCCTCGCTGCTGGGTAAAACCGCGCAGGTGGAACTTCATCTGCTGCCGACTTCGTTCAACATGCCGTTGATCTTGTCACTGATCACCATTGGTGCCGGTGTCCTGCTCTTCACCCAGCTCAACAGACTGCGCAACCTGATGGCCGCGGTTCTGAAAGCTATCGGCTGGGGGCCGGACAAGGGCTTTGACCAGTTCGTATGCGTGATTGTCGCCTTTTCCGGCCGGCTGACCCGGCTGCTGCAGAACGGCAAGATGCAGACATACATGATGTTCACCTTCGGCTTCACTGCGGTGGCCGTGCTGCTGCCGGGATATCTGACCGGAAGTTACCCGGCCATGCCGAAGCTGCCGGAGTACCGTTTCTATGAATGGGGAATCTTCTTCATCGCGGTGCTCGGCCTGGTCGCGGTGCTGATCGCCAAGACGCGTTTGACGGCGATTGTTTCTCTCGGGATCCAGGGCTTTGCGGTTGCGCTCATCTTCATGATGTTCGGCGCGCCGGACCTGTCGTTCACCCAGTTCATGGTGGAAACGCTGTCCGTCGTCATCCTGGCCCTGGTCATGACCCGTCTCAACCTGATGCCCAGCGATCACCGTCCGGCTCCTGCCGCATTCGGCACCGGCATCATCGCGGGGGCGGTCGGTCTCGGCCTGACCCTGACAATGCTTGCCATCACGCAGCAGCCCTTCGACAGCCGGCTGTCCGATTTCTTTGCCCAGTTCAGCCGGACGATCGCTCATGGCCGGAACATCGTGAACGTGATCATCGTCGATTTCCGCGGCTTCGATACGCTGGGTGAAATCGCCGTGGTGGTTCTGGCCGGGCTCTGCGTCCTGGCGCTGATCCGCGTGCGGACGAAACCTGAAAAAACCTGCGAACCTGAAGCCGCTGGTTCCGACAAACCTCAAGCCGTGGAGGCCCGCTGATGCGCACGATCATCTTCCGCACCATCGCGCCCTACCTGACCGCGCTGATGGTTCTCTTTTCCATCTTCGTGCTGTTGCGCGGACATAATGAGCCGGGCGGCGGCTTCATCGGCGGCCTGATCGCTGCCTCGGCCCTTGCGATCTTCGGTATTGCCTGCGGAGTTGCCTCCGTGCGCCGAGCCATCGTGTTTCATCCGATGGGCGTTTCAGGCTTCGGTCTGTTCATGGCTGCATCAGCAGGAATCCTGTCGATTTTCCGCGAGCAGGCCTTCATGACCAGTCAATGGCTGATCTTCGATCTCTTCGGGGCGGAAATCGCCTTGTCGACACCGCTGGTCTTCGATATCGGCGTCTATCTCGTCGTGGTCGGTGCCATCGGTTCGATTGCTTTGGCTCTGGAAGAAAGGGAGGCTGACTGATGGAAACCGGTGTCGTTATCCTGATCGGCCTGTTCTTCACCGTGGCCGTCTATCTGATGCTCTCCAAACAGCTTGTGCGCATGTTGCTCGGCATCGCCATTCTGGGCAACGCGGTGAACATGCTCATTTTCACCAACGGCCGTCTGACCCGTGAGGTGCCGCCGCTCATTCCGGAACATCTCTATTCGCCTGAGGTCGCAACGGCGAACCCGTTACCTCAGGCGCTTGTTCTGACCGCCATCGTGATTTCCTTTTCGTTTTTCGCCTTTCTGCTGGTGCTGGCCTTCCGTGCCTATCAGGAGCTGGGGACGGACGGTGTAAACGAGATGCGCCTCGCCGAACCTGAAAACGACCAAACTCCGCCGCAAGGGTACTAAGCTTCATGGCCGGCTCTTCCGTCTCCGCCGATCTGTCCGCAGCAATGATCACCAGCCCGGTTGCCACCGGGGACTGGCTTGTTGTTGCACCGTCTCTGATTACCATTCTGGGTGGCTCGCTCTGCCTGATGCTGCGCAAGAATACCGATCTGCAGCCCAAGGCCGGCATCGGTTTTCTGGTTCTTCTGGTGATCGCCAATCTGGCTCTGCTGGTCCGGGTGCTGGATCATGGTGTCATCACCATGGTGATGGGCAACTGGCTGCCGCCCTTCGGCATCGCCTTTACTGTCGACGCGCTCGGGGCGACCTTGTCGCTCATCGGGTCAGTTGTCGCGCTCTGCGCCGGGATTTATGGCGTTGCTTCCGTCGACAATACCGGCAGGCGCTACGGCTTCTATCCGTTCCTGCTGTTGCTCATGACCGGCGTATGCGGTGCCTTCCTGACGGGCGACATCTTCAACCTTTATGTCTGGTTCGAGGTGCTGCTGATTTCGTCCTATGGTCTGCTGGTTCTGGGCAATGACCGGATCCAGCTCGACGGTGCGGTGAAATACGGCGTGCTCAACCTGATCGGGACGAACCTGTTCCTGATCGCAACAGGTTTGCTCTACGGCATCTTCGGAACACTCAACATGGCCGATCTCGCCATGAAGGTGAAGCTGCTGGAAGACCCGGCATCGGGCACGCTGGCAACGGTCGCCGCGCTCTATTTCTTGGCCTTTGCCATGAAAGCTGCGGCATTCCCGGTCAATTTCTGGCTACCCGCGTCCTATCACACGCCCAATGTGGTGGTGTCCGCCGTCTTTGCCGGCTTGCTGACCAAGGTTGGCGTTTATGCCCTGATCCGCGTCTTCCTTCTGATCCTTCCCGAATCCCGCAACTACATGTCCGATCTGATTGCCGGGGTCGCCATCGCAACGCTCCTGACCGGCGCCATCGGCGCTCTGGCGCAAAGCGAGATCCGCCGCCTGCTCGGCTATGTCGTCATTGCAGGTATCGGATCGATGCTTGCAGGTGTCGCCGTGGGAACGACGCTGGCGGTTTCAGGCGCGATCTTCTATGCCGTTCACTCGATTATCGTCATGACAGCGCTTTATATGGCGTCCGGCGTGATCAACCTGATGGGCGGCTCCTACGACTTGCGCAAACTTGGCGGGCTCTACCAGAAGAACGCCGCCTTTGCTGCGGTGTTTCTGGTGCTGGCCTTTGCGGTGTCGGGCCTGCCGCCCTTTTCCGGCTTCTGGCCAAAGGTCATGCTGGTGGACGCTTCCCTGGACAATGGCCGGACGTTCCTTGGTGCCGCCATCCTCTTGAGTGGCTTCTTGACCACCCTCGCCATGGGCCGGGTCTGGATCTACGCCTTCTGGCGGGGCGGTCCGGAGGGAACCCCGGACGGGCAGGCGGTCGAAATCACGCCAGGCGGAGCTGCCCAACTGTCGGGCGGGGCGCTGTGGCTTCCCCTGGGCATCCTGACCGCCCTTGTGGTCTATTTCGGCTTGCAGCCGGAATGGATGATGGAACTTGCAACGCGGGGAGCTAGCGGCATTGCCGAGCCGCTCGGCTATCTGCGGTCGGTCTTTGGAGGGCAGGTATGACCAGCCTCTTTCTCATCAACATTCTGCTGGCACTCGCCTGGGGTGCCGTGACGGGCAGCTTCTCGGAAGTCAACCTGGCCTTCGGTTTCGTGCTCGGCTTCGGTGGGCTTTATCTGATCCGAGAACAGGTCGGGACAGCGGCCTATTTCCACCGCTTCAGCAAGGCATTCGGCCTTGCGGTCCTGTTCGTCTACGAGCTGGTGCTGTCCGCCTGGCGGGTGGCGATGATCGTCCTGCGGCCGCAGATAAAGCTGCAACCCGGGATCATTGCCTTTCCGCTCACCGTGGACCGGGACTTCGAGATCACCATGCTCGCCAACCTGATCACCCTGACGCCCGGAACGCTCTCGGTCGATGTGTCGGAAGACAGGAAAACCCTTTATGTCCACTGCATCGACGTTCCCGATCCGCAGGCGACGATCGACGACATCAAGAACGGCTTCGAAAGAAAGATCCTGGAGGTGTTCAGATGACGTCGTTTGAAATCTTCGCGGCAAGCTATCTGGAAATCGCGGTCAGGATATCGCTGGCGCTCCTGACGGTTTCTTTCATCATCATCGTGATCCGCACAGTCAAGGGGCCAAGCCTGCCGGACCGTGTGGTTGCGCTCGACATGCTTGTCGCCGTCGGGATCGGCTTCATCGCCGCCATCGGCGTCCTGACCGAGTACTACCTCTATATCGACATCGCCATCACCCTTGGCCTTGTCGGCTTCCTTGCCACGGTCGCCTTCGCACGCTTCGTGCTCAATCGGGGAATGGCCGGCGACCAGACCGTCATGGCGGAAGTCGAGGACAGCATCAAACGCAGGGAGGCCGGACAATGACTGCGGTTCTGGAGATCATTACCGGTACCATGCTGGTCATCGGAGCGTTGTTTGCCCTGGTCGCTTCCATCGGCATCATGCGCCTGAAGGATGTCTACATGCGCATGCATGCAGCCTCCAAGGCGGGAACGCTCGGGTCGGGCGTGATGCTGCTTGCGCTTGCCGTCCATGCGGAAGACCTTGGCGTCGTCACGCGCGCGGTTGCCGGTGTCGTCTTCTTTCTGCTGACAGCCCCGATTTCGGCGCATCTTCTGGCCAAGGCCGCCTATGCAGCCGGATATCGCCCCTGCGCGGATACCAAACACGATGCCCTGGCAGGCAGTGTCCGGCCCAAGGCGGGAAAGTGACCGGCTTGTAGCTTGGTGGAGCTGCAAGTCCGGGTAAGGGACAATACTATTGAACCATTGAAGATATGGGTTTCCTGAAAAGGTCAATATTTATATTTTTTGATTTTTATTGCTTCTTTGTAGGTTTTATTTGATTTCTGGGGTTGTCGGATCTGGAAAGCGGCGATATAAGGCTGAGACAGTCACCTGCGAAGTAGAATCGTTTGGATTTCTAGGTCTGCAAGTATCAGATTTTTCGGTAAACGTTTCGGCTTTTGTTTTTTGCAGGTTAACAACACAGCCAATTATAAATTCAGTAGAGAACGGGTGAAATATGACTGATAGTCCGGTGGATGCAAACCTGATTGACCTTACGGCGGATATTGTCTCCGCGTATGTGAGCAACAACACTGTTGCGTCAACAGATCTGCCAAGCCTGATCAACGAGGTTTACGGCGCGCTGCAGAAGACCGCGACGGCCTCCAGCGATCCTGAGCCGGAGCCGCTGAAGCCCGCAGTGCCGGTCAAGAAATCTGTGATGCCCGACTACATCATCTGTCTGGAAGACGGCAAGAAGTTCAAGTCCCTGAAGCGTCATCTGCGCACACACTACAACATGACTCCGGAAGAATACCGGGAGAAGTGGGACCTGGGTGCGGACTATCCGATGGTTGCGCCGAACTATGCCGCTGCCCGTTCGGAGCTGGCCAAGAAAATGGGGCTCGGCCAGCAGCGCAAGCGCTCCAAGTAAGTTCATCTCTGCTTGAGACCGAAATGAAAAGCTGCCCTCGCGGGCAGCTTTTTTTATTTTGAAATACGGGTTTTGTATTACCGGCACAATCGCCGGAAAGGCGGTTAAGCTGCTTCCAGGGCGCTTTGCGCGTCGGTGCGGATCCGTCCCACCATCGACCTGAGGCCGTTGGAACGTTGCGGTGTCAGGTGATCCTGCAAACCGAGCTGGGAAAAGATGGCCTCGACATCCGTGTTCAGGATTTCCTTGGCCGTCTTGCCGTTGAAGAGCGCGGTCACAATTGCAACCAGCCCCTGAACGATCAGCGCGTCGCTGTCTCCCCGGAAGGTGAGGACCGGCGTGCCGTCCTTGCCCTTCTCGACGGTGGTGATCAGCCAGACCTGGGAAACGCAGCCACGGACCTTGTTGACGTCGTTGTGTTCGTCATCGGAAAGCTCCGGCAATTCCCTGCCCAGGTCGATCAGATATTTGTAACGGTCTTCCCAATCGTCCAGGAATTCGAAGGTTTCAAGAATTTCGCTGATGCTTGTCGTCATGGCGCCGGTCTTTGTGGGTCTTTCCGCCTTCATATAGCCTGCGTGAGGCAAAGTGCAAACCTTGGCGCGCCCTTGGGCGTCTTCCGGTAGCGGCCGGACCTTGAAAGCACCGATATTTGTGAAGGCAAGAAAGTTACGCCGCAGATGAAATGGGCAGCTATTCATCTGCGGCGCAGCGGAACGGGCCGCTGAAGTAAAGGCTGTCTTTGCGGCGACGCTTAGCATCGCCGCTCCAGCGGGGGCGCAATCAACCGCTCTTGAAACCGGGATCCGGTTTCTGAACGGCTTGTTTGCTCAGGTCCCGTGACCTGAGCGGGGCTTGGGCCGTGGCAGGGGCCCAAGGTCCGTCCCGGGGACCGAGACGGTTTTGAAGACCGGTTGCCTTATGAGCGAGCCGGTGGAAACAGAATGCGCAGGCGAATTTGCCTGCAAGGCCGTCGACCCTGTCACAAGAGTGTCGCCTTCCGGACGGTCGGTCATCTGGGTGCCGATAAACTCGTACACGATCCTGGCACCGTCGCGGGCGCGGCTACCGATTGCCGTCAGAGCGTCGCCCCCGGTGTTGCAGGCCTGCGGATTGCGCTGGCAAAAGCCGGTGATGTCGGAAACGGTCGCCTGCGCCGCAAGGAACGCTGAGACAGGATCCACCGTCTCGACAGGCGTGCTTTCCTTGCTCGATCCGAGCGGAATCACCGCCAGCACCAATGTGAGCCAAAAAGCCGTCCTCAAAAGAAAGAACATGTCGCTACCCAAAGTCTGTTTGGTCGTGCGTGTCTTTTCTTGCCGGTGACACGCTTCCTATGAAGGCACCATAGCAAGGACTTGAGAATGGCCGGTTGAACTGAAAAGGCGGATTTTCATAAAATAAAACAGGTATTTAAGGCAAATTTTCTGAGAAATTGATTCAAATTTTAGCTACCTGCCGCCAAGTGACTGACAGTGCGCGGCTTTTTGCGAATTTCCGGTTCTTTCGATTCATCCTTTATCGTTCCTTAAGTGCTCCGTCACACAATGGCGCCATGGGAGTTGCGAGCGGGGAATCCCGCCGCCGTGGTTTGGTAGTGTAGAGTGCGTAACCTTTTGAGTTTTGTTGGCGTTTTTTGGGGGCAATGGGTTGCCCGGGTCGACGGGATGATTCATCCGCGGGCCGCGGCTGACGCTTTTTTGGCGCCGTTGCACAGATCCTTTCTGATCAGCGGGATCGTTTGCGGGGCTGCCGCGCTCATCGTCCTGCCGCTGCATCTGGCGCTTGCCGGACCACCGCGCGCCGCCACTATCCTTGTGCTTGCCTGGATGCTCAGCCAATGGCCGCTGGCACTCTATCTGTCACAGTCGGGGAATCTGGACAGGGCCATCGCTTTGTCTTCGGGAATATTTGCCTGTTTTGTCTCAGCGATCTGCGCGCTGACGGGCGGAACCGGCTCTTTCGCTGTGGTCTGGCTGCTGATCCCTCCGCTGGAAGCAGCGTTTTCGACCAGCCGCAAGACAGCCATCGGCGTGTCGGCTCTGACCGGCGCATTGTTGTGTCTGGTTGCGCTAAACCCGTTTGTTCTGCCGGAAATGGGGAGCTTGCCGGGGGAATTGCGATTTGTCGCGACATTGGCGGCTCTTCTCTATGTGGGGATGCTGTCCTTGCGGATTTCCGCGGACAGACGGCGGGCCCAGACCGCTGTCCAGTCGTCGGAGGCCAAGCGGCAGATGATGAGCAAGAGCGTTTCCGACGTATTCTGCGAAATCGAACCGGGTGGCCAAATGCGAGTCATGGGCGGGCCGGTGAAGCAGGTCTTCGGCGGATTTCCCGCTGAAGAAGACGGCGACTGGTTCTTTCAGCGGCTGCATGTTGCCGACCGGCCTCTTTTTCTGACCAAGTTGTCAGAAGTACGTCACGGAGGCTCTCAGGCCAGCTTCGAAGCCAGGCTCCGGGTCGGGAGTTCCTTGCCCGGCGAAGCGGGGCACCCGGAATATCATTCCTTGAAGCTGACCATTCGCCAGTTTGAACGGCCGGAAACGACGCTGGAGGACGGGGGGCGCCTTTTGATGTCGATCCGTCCGCTCGACGAAACGGGACGTGCAAACCGAGAGCCGGCCGGATCTGCCGGCGCAGAGCTATGGGAAAACGCCGGTCGGCAGGCACGGGCGGCTCTTTGCGAGATTGTTGCTCAGGCGGAATTGCTGGAAGCAGGCAGCACAGCCTTCGACAGCGCTCGGGTCCAGAAGACCGCCGAAGAAGTCGGGGCGAGGGGACGTGCCGGGCTTGAAAGCCTTGAGGCTGTCCTGATTACCGGTTCAAACGCCGCCGACGTTCTCGAAACGGCTACGGCCAGCATCGACATTTTCGCCTGTCTTGATCGGTACGGCAATACCGCGGCGGCGCTTGCGCGGGAAAACGGTGTCGACATCGAGGTCGAAGCCGGGACCGGATTGCCGGTTGTGATCGCCAATGAAAAACTGCTTCGGCAGGCCTTTTGCTTTCTACTTGCCGACATGGCCAAGACCTCCGGTCAGGGCGCTCGGATTGCTGTCTCGGCGGCGGAGGAAGACGGTGGACTGACTGTCGTGCTCTCGGTCAGAAACAGGCACTCCAGCCTGCGCTGGAATGCGGAATCGTCCAGGACCGTGCTCGAATTTGCCAGTGAACTGCTTGAACGGACGGGGGCACGCCTCTGTGTTCAGACGGTTCTGGGTCATGGCGAGAATGTCATTGTGCGGCTGCCATTGAAAGGGCGCCAGTCCGGTCATTCGCGGCAGACTGATGCCGAGCCGATTTTCCGGCCGCTGGCGAAAACGGCATAGGCGGCGGTATGGCAAGATCACCGAAAAAGTCCAAACAACCGAAGGCCGGTGAGACCTTCGTGTCAAGGGCCAGCCATGTTGCGCTGGATAATCCCGTTGCTGCCGGTGGCGCGGTCGTGATGGGCCTGACAGCCTGTCTCATTGTCGCGAATGCGGTCGGACTGCAGCCGGGGCGTCATCCGGCGCCGCTGTTCACGACACGGGACCGGCCGGATGCCTTGCAGTTGCCGGAACCGGGCGACCGCCGGGGCGGATTGAAGCTTCAGGAGATCTCGACGCTCGTTCTGGATCTTCAGATGTCCTTGCGCAAGATGGGGCTCTACGAAGGGCCGCTGGATGGCTTGAACGGTCCTGCCACGGAGCGGGCAATCCGTGCGTTCGAACGCCAGGCCGGCTACGCCGAAACCGGTCAGCCCACGGAGGCGTTGCTTGCGCTTGTCACGATGCAGGGAGAGACGCCGCTTCAGGCCGGATCGCCCGTGCCGCGCGCCAAACCCGGGTTTTCCGGTACCGCGGATATTCAAAGCCGGCCGGACTCGGAAATCGACGCCGATCCCCGGTTGAAGCGCATACAGAAGGCGCTTTCAGAGCTTGGCTACGGTCCCTTGAAGGCGGACGGCCTGATCGGAGCCAACACGACCGCGGCCATCAAGCGGTTCGAACTCGATCGCGGACTTCCCTTGACGGGAGAACCAGGCCCGAAGGTGATCGAACGGCTGGAAAAGATCAGCGGCCGCTCGCTTTCCGGCTGATTTCTGCTAATACAGCGCGACGATGCGGCGGCAGTCGGGTGCAGTGCGCTGCCATCCGGCACGGTCATGTTCAAGCAGGGGCGATATGCGGGTAACTTCCGATTTTTTTGTCAGCGCACTTGTCCGAAGGATCTTCGGCGAAGGCGGTTTTGCGGCGGTGACGAAACGGGGGGCTGCAGAAGCCGGGGCGGTGTTCATCTGCGTCGACCGCCTCGACGGCTCGTTTGACCTTTACGGCCCGGCCCCTCAGGCAATGTTCAGCGACCTGCCGCAAGGGCGCCTGTTCGAACAGGTTTTCTCGCGTGTCGACCATGAAGCGGTCAGGGAGCGCCTTGTAAGGGAAGCCCGGATGGATCCCGACTACTGGCTTGTCGATATAGAAGCCCGGGACGGCCGGATCGAATTGCCCCTTGCGAGTGACGACGAACCGAAGGAAGACCCCGGAGCAGGGATCTTCCGCTTTTAGGCGAAATTTTTGTGCTAGGCGCGCCGGGCGGTTCCTGTATCCGGCTCCTGGCTCTTTTCCTGCCAACGAACAGACGGCTCTTGCCGGGCACTTCGTTCCTGGTACTGCGGGGTGTGACGCGGCCGGGAAGTGGCCGTTTCCTGATCCTGCAGCATCCACTGTCCGACGAGCACTTCGGCAGCGCCGGCGCTCAGGGTTCTGTACATGCGCATCAGATTGCGCAGATCGGCCAGCGACATTTGTTCTCCGAACAGCCGTATGAGTATGGTGGTGGCTGTGCCGGGCTGAAAACCGAGGGCTTTCAGCGCGATCGTCAGGCCATCGCCCTGACTTGCTTGAAGCAGAAGGTCGCAGGTGGCCTCGGGCAGGCTCAAGCCCTGACCGAGCAGCTCCGCAAAACCTGACCTGTTCTGGGCAAGGGCTTCACGCAACAACCCCTCCTGCAGCTTGCGCCCCGCTGCGCTGGAAGTGCGTTCCACCGCGCCGCCGGGTACCTGAGCCTGTTTGACCAGGCTGGTCATTTCGGCTGCCGCAATGGCTTTTGCCTTCAGCGGTGCCGGTAAATGCAGATACTGTCCCATCTGACCATCCGGATTGAGTGCATTCTGACCGGCCAATACTAAACCTAAAGTAGCAACGATGTCACTACGGCAACTCAATTTGGACTGCTGCGTCGCCGACAGGATGATGTCGTCCCTGTCGAGCAGGATACGGATCACATCCGCCCCGGCATGTTCACACAGCGCGCTGATGATCGATTCGCGCAGCGACGGGCGGTTGGCAATGGCCTTCCTCAAGGTGTCCGGACCTGCGACGGCGGTGCGCAACAGGAGATCCACAGAAAGCCTTGGACTGTAACGAAACGCCGGATAGGCGGTCAGATCGTCTTCGTCGCGGGCGAGAGTTTCCAGCAAATCGTCCGGAACTTCCGGATGAGACGCCAGAAGGCTGGCGATACGGCGCCTGTCCACCGTCGCCGTTGAAGGCAGCAGGTTTCGCGCCAGTTCCAGAAAAATCCTTTTGTCTTCAGGGGGATGCCTGTCCCGGGCTGCAAACAGTTCGGTTGCTGCAAGCAGGATGCCCCCATCGCCGGAGGCCGAGGAAGAACGTTTTGGAAGCAAATTTGAAGGCTGCACTGTCTGATTGAAGCGTTGGTTTTGGCGCATGACACCCGTCTGAAAAAATACAAAAGGCCGGACGACTGGCGAAACTTGTTTCCTTCAAATTGGCCGAAAAGCGTTAGCATTCCATTAACCCTGACAGCTTCTAAATGAACTTGCAGGAAGTAATGCGTCGCCCGTTTGACCGTTCCCCACCGGTAATACGCCGTTCCGGGGAGGCCGGAACCGAAGGAGGAGACGATGGGCACTTTGTTGGACTTTGCATCCGCTCCACGGCCCGCTGCACGCGTGGGCCATCGTTCAGATTGCCAGCGCTCAACGCGCGCCGAGACCTTTGGGGAAGTTATCCTCTTTCCAGGTGTCCGCTATGAGCGTCACGACCTTGATCTTGCCGCACGAATCAACACCATCGGTAAGGCAGCTGGACCTTCTGGTTCCGACAAGGACTGACGGTCCGGGCCTCCAGCCGCACACCTTGGCAAAATGCGGTCTGGAGACGCGCCTCATGGGCACAGAAGTAGCGGAAAAACCAGGTTCCGCGTCCCGGAGGGGCGGGGAGCGCAGTTTCGGAAGAAGGGCGGCGCTTGTCGCCGCGCTGCTGGCAGCAGGCACCGTATCGGCTTGCGTGCGTCCGACAGGCGACTTTGACCGCGCTAGACCGTCGGTCATTCATGACGACCTCATGCCGAAGGCCGGAAACCAGGCCGCGCGCCTGAGAGGCGACCCGGTTTCGAAATTCAACTACACCAACGACGAAAAGCTGCTGCGCGATCGTGGCTGGACGCTGATCCGCCCGCCCTGGACCAAGGACTGGATCGGCGGGACGATGGTGGAGCTTTCGCGCACACGTGTTCTGCCCGAAACGGAAGGGCGGGTCCCGCCGGATCTTTATTACATCTATCTGCGGTCGGACAAATTCCGGTCCTCCGATGCCCGGTACGACAAGATTGCCGCGGATGCGTCGGGCGACGCGGAACTCGTCATGCCCTTCTGCGAGGTCGCGGTCAGGGTACGCAAGGCGGATAACGAACGGCTGCGGGTGCTGAATAACAAACCCATCACCACCGAAGAAACCTATGACGGTGCCAAGGCGCGGGTCTGGGAAAACCGGGTCATGATCAAATGGGTCGGCCAGGCGCTCAGGTACCGGATCGTCGCCTACCGGCGGGCCCTCGCCGGACTGGAGGTGGAAACCCCCAGCAAGAACAGGCTCTGGAAGGTCAATACGGCGATCCGGGAACTGGAGGGGCAGGTCAAGCTTGCCGAGGCGAGCTGCGAGACGCCCAATCGCTACGGCCCCGACCAGCCCGTCAGGAAATCGCGGATCTACACCGGCTGGGGAACCGAGCGCAAACCTGTGACCAAGTAGGGGACGAACTGGCGATCGGGACCGTTTTCAGGTCTCAGGGGCGATTTCTTCACACGAAAGCCAGCAAAACATTGATCGGCCGATCCTTCCTCGGCTATCTATGCAACCATGTCGGACACGCGGTTTGCAGGGACGGGTAATCGCTGCCGGGCCTGCGTGTCCGTTTTCAGCACCTGTGTCACCCGGTTGTAGGAAATTCCATGAATTCGACAGTCGCGCGCCTCGTTCAGGAAGCGCTTTCTCATCAGCATGCCGGCCGACTCGGTGTGGCCCTGCCCATGTTCGAGGACGTCCTTGCCATGGATCCCCAGAACCCGCAGGCGAATTTCTCTCTGGGTATTGCCGCCTATCAGAGCGGGCAGATCGGCGCGGCCATCCGGTTTCTGTCGACCGCCACGAAAAAGGCAGGAAAGCACCCGCAGGTACATCAGCTCCTGGGGCTCGCCCTGATGAACGCCGGTGATCTTCCAGGCGCGCAGAAGGCGCTGCGCAAGGCGGTGAGCCTTGCTCCCAAGGAAGCCGATTTTCATGCCCAGCTTGGCGACGTCTACAGGATGGAGCGGCGGGCCGTCATGGCGCGGCAGAGTTTCCAGCGTGCTCTGCAGCTCGATCCGGAAAACGGTTACGCCCTGCTTGGCATGGGCCAGCTCGAGGTTTCCGTCGGCAATCTCGAAGAAGCCGAAGCCTGGTTTGAAAAGGCGAAGGCGGCCGGCAAGGAATTGCCGTCGGTTCTGCACGCGCTGACGCTTGCCCGGAAATTTGAGGAAAAGCCGGCCGAACTCGACGAGATCGAAACCCTCATCTCGGATGGCACTCCGCGCGCGCCTCTCGACCAGTCCAAACTGCATTGGGCGGCCGGCAAGGTCTATTTCGATCTCGGCGAAGTTGAAAAAGCGGATGAGCACTACGCCTCGGCCCGCAAGATCGGGTATCCGCCTTTCGACGAGAAGGCTCATGACGAGCGGATCGCCTTCATGAAGGAGGTCTTCAACAAGGAATTCTTCGAAGAGCGGAAAGACGTTGGAGACCAGTCCCGGCGGCCGGTGTTCATTTTCGGCATGCCACGGTCGGGAACAACGCTGGTTGAGCAGATCGTCAGCCGGCATTCACAGGCCGTCAGCGGTGGGGAAATAGCGTTTTTCCGGCACCTGCAGGAAGACATGGGCCTAAAGGGGCAGCCAAGTGCCGCGCTGGAGCAGCGGCTGAGGAATATGGAGCTCAAGGACTACAGGAAGATCGCGCGAAAATATCTGGCGGAGCTCGAGGCGATCGACCGGAAGGCAGCGCGGGTCACCGACAAGATGCCGCATAATTTCGAAATGCTGTGGCTGATGAGCTTGCTGTTTCCGAACGCGGCTTATGTTCACTGTGTTCGCGAACCTGCCGACACCTGCGTTTCGCTGCTCTCGCACGCACTGTCTCCCGCCCACAACTACTGTGTGACCCAGGAAACGCTTGGACACTATTTCCAGGCTTATGCCGGATTGATGGACCACTGGTCCGATGTCCTGCCGGTGCAGCTTTACAATCTTTCCTACGAGAAACTCGTTGGCGACCAGGAGGGCGAAAGCCGCTCCCTGGTGGCGCAAACCGGGCTGGACTGGGAGGACGCCTGTCTGGAGTTCCACAAGGGCGACAGTCCGGTCACGACCTTCTCCAACATGCAGGTCCGCCGCCCCATGTTCAGCTCCTCCATCGGGCGCTGGAAAAAGCACGGGCAAACGCTGCAACCGCTGCTCAAGGCCCTCGGTCCTCTGGCGCCGGCTGCCGACTGACGCGGGTTCGGCTGACATTGGATGCAAGAAAGCGCCGGGTTTCCGGCGCTTTCTTTCGGATCCAGGTCTTGTCAAATGAGTCCTGATCAATTCGCTTTGGTATCAGATGGTTCCGCAACTCGCCCGCTTGAGCGCGGCATCGACTTCTTCCGCCTTGGACGGGTGCGGGACATAGGCCCGCAACAAGGCAAAGCCGCTGATCGGTTTTTCCGTCTCGATGACGATAAGGTCTTCCAGGTTCTCAGGCGGGTTTTCACGCAGGATGGATAGCTGCTCGGTGGTCAGAACCAGCATGGAAAGCCGCTCCGCGCCTGCCGTGCGGTTGTTGAGGCTATAGACCGCTTCTCCGGCCGAATTGAACAGGCCGATGGACCAGAAGGATACCGGGATACTGGCGTCGAACAGCACCGGCCCGTCGTCCAGACGGAACCGGCAGGCCGCATGTTTCATTGCCGGATCCAGATCCGGAAGCGGCTCCTGGCCCGGTTTGACGTCCGCCAGCAGGTTAAACTCCCGGTCTTCGCCATACTTGGCGATATTGTCATAGGCACTGTGCCGGACATTGTGGGGAATGCTGAGCACCACCAGAATGTGGATGATCGCAGCCAGGCAAAGCGTGGCCAGAGCGCCGACGGTCAGCGTGAAGCGGGGCGACAGGGTCATGGGCAGGCCACCCTTTCGATCACCGGAATGCTGACGCCGTCAAGGGCCGCGCCGGTTGTGACCGGCGCATCGTAGATTCTCAGCACAAAACGCAAGCCTTCGCTCGCGCTGGCGTTGGCGGCCAGCGGCAGCCAGTTGCCGGAATGCGGGCTGCGGGCAGCCGTGATTTCGAAGGTGCCGTCCGGATTGCGCAAGATGTCCTGGCTGACAAGGTGAACCCGGCCGGGCAGGGTTTCGACCAGATTGCCGTGACCGTTGACGGCTGTCAGGGTCCAGAGCCGTGCCGACGGGGTCTGACCGGCAATCCTGTAATTGCATGTGGGATCGAGCTTATGGCCCGCGTTGTCCTCACGAGCCACAAGGGCCATGCCTTCGCCGGAGGCCAGCGGAATGACGGCGCCGCGGGTGTAGATCGCGACGGAATAGGGGTCGGCGTCCGAGGTGCCGGCTTTCGGATAGGCCTGCCAGGA
Organism: Roseibium sp.; assembly: GCF_050301095.1. GTDB lineage: Bacteria > Pseudomonadota > Alphaproteobacteria > Rhizobiales > Stappiaceae > Roseibium. Next base: position 9,520 of record NZ_JBNKYW010000267.1, on the reverse strand, counting down.
GCCAATGGTCACGGCATCGAGCGGTTGCTCGCGTTCGATGACCAGATAGGCGGAACTTATACCGATAAGACTGGCCAGGATGAGAACCAGGGCAACCGCCGTCAGGGTCCGGAGCGGATGGCTGCGATAGGGCCGGATGGCTCTGGGCGGCTGTTCGTCATACCAGTCGGCTTCGCCGTGGGCCTGAGGTGCGGGCGGGGTTGCTGAGGTCGTCATTGGGCAGCCGCATAGTCCGTCGGGGCAGGTCCGGTCTCCGCCTTCGCATTGGTCTGCTCCAGCAGCAGGCGCAGATCCTTCCCGATCCGGAGCAAAAGATCCTGGGTGCGGCGCTTCAGAACGCGTGGCTGAGGGGCTTCCGCGTCTTTTGCTACAAGTTTGGCAGGAGCGGAACTGGCCAGACGCGGCAGGTTTTCGGCTTCGACACCCGGCAACCTGGCGAGCTCGATGCCGTTGTGGGCATAGGCCATATATTTCTGCCAGGTCATGGCCGGCAGGCTGCCGCCGGTCACGCGCCGCGTAGAAGTGAAATCGTCGTTGCCGAACCAAACCGCGGTAGTGAAGTTGCCCGTATAGCCGATGAACCAGGCATCCCTGTAGGCATTGGTGGTCCCGGTCTTGCCGGCTGCCACCACGCCGTCGAGGCGTGCGCGCCGTGCGGTTCCCGCTTCGACCACATTCACGAGGATATCGTTGATTTCGAACACCTTGTCCTCCGGCAAGACCCGTTTGGCTTCCGGTTCGTCATGTTCCCTACGGTAAAGCACCTCACCGGCGCTGTTGGTGATTTCCAGGATGCCGTAGGCTGTCGCCTTGTAACCGCCATTGGCGAAGACGGAATAGCACGAGGCCATGTCGATGACGGTCACTTCGGAAGAGCCGATGGGCAGGGAAACGGAATTTTCCAGTTCGTGGGTAACGCCCATTTTGTAGGCGGTCTCGATGATCTTCTCCCGGCCGAAATCGAGCGACAGGCGAACAGGAATGGTGTTGATCGACTTGGTCAGTGCCGTTCGAAGAGTGACCGGGCCGCGGTAGCTTCTGCCGTAGTTTCTCGGCGACCAGTTGCCGATGTGGAGCGGCCTGTCCGGCACGATGCTTGTCTGGTTGTAACCGTTCATGAACGCGGTCATATAGACAAACGGCTTGAAGGAGGAACCTGGCTGGCGCAGGGCGTTGACCGCTCGGTTGAACTGGCTTTCGCCATAGGAACTGCCGCCGACCATGGCAACGACAGCTCCGTCCGGGACCATGGAAACCAGGGCCGCCTCGCGCGCATCACGCAACTTGCCGTTTTCCCGGAGGACGGTTTCCACCGCCAGGTCCGCCTGATGCTGGAGCGCCGGGTCCAATGTGGTTCGAACCGTGACAATCCGGTCCCTGGCGAGGGCCGGGAACCGGCGGGCAAGTTTCTTGACCTCTTCGAGCGCCCAGTCGAGGAAATATTCCGGCAGCTGTTCCTGGGAGCGATCGACGGCGAGCGCCGGATTGCGCCTTGCCCCAATCACCTGACCCTCCGTCAGGAAACTGGCCTGCACCATGTTGGTCAGCACCTCGTTGGCGCGGGCACGGGCGGCGGGCAGGTTGATATGCGGGGCATATTTGGTCGGCGCCTTGTAGAGACCGGCCAGCATCGCGCTTTCTGCCAGGGTCAGTTCGCGCACATTCTTGTTGAAATAGAATTTGGCTGCCGCCGTCACGCCGAAGACACCTCCGCCCATGTAGGCGCGGTCGAGATAGAGTTTCAGGATTTCCTGCTTGGTGAGGTTTGCCTCCAGCCACAGCGCCAGGTAAGCCTCCTTGATCTTGCGGCTGAGGCTGCGTTCATTGGTCAGGAACAGGTTCTTGGCAAGCTGCTGGGTGAGGGTGGAACCGCCCTGGACAACACCGCCCGCCCGGGCGTTTTCCACCATCGCGCGGAATGTTCCAAGAAAATCGATGCCGAAATGCAGGAAAAAGCGGCGGTCCTCGGTGGCAAGCGTTGCCTTTACCAGGGAGTCCGGGATCTCTTCAAGCGGCACGCTGTCGTTCAGAACGATGCCCCGGCGGCCGATTTCATTGCCGAACCTGTCCAGGAAGGTTACCGCGAAATCGTCCGTGGTTTTCCAGTCGGCATATCGGGTTGCCTCGAAAGCGGGCTGAGCGAAGGCGAGCACGACGATAAAACCCGCCAGTCCGTAAGTCAGCCCGTCGGAGGAAAGTTCCGTCAGAACACGCCAGATGCCCTTGGCGCGGAACCGGCGCAGAAACGCGTCATAGCCCTCCAGCACCCGGCGCAGCACCGAACCGCTTTTCCAGAGCGCGGTATCGACAAAGGCGTCGATGCCCAGGAAAAACCGGCGGATTCGATGGCGCTTGCGCGGCGGAGCGGTGCCGGGCACGTCTGTTGATTGCGGGTCGTCTGCCAAGCGAAATAACACTCCGGATCAAGATCGATTCAAATTACCGGTTTTTTCCCGACGTGAAAACAGGGGGCAGCCTGTAGTTTGTTCTCATCCCAATTTATTGATCTATTTCGAATTTCCAGCGATGTCCCGCAGGTCAGAACTGGGGCGCCCGCTGGCAATCCTGTCACTTGCGGCCCGGACGGGGGCATGATAGGCGCTTGCGCCTGTTCACGTCTTCCAGCCAGGCAAACAAAAATGACAGCAGAAGAAACGCAAGCCGATTTGCCGTTTTGGAAAACCAAGACACTTGAGGAAATGAGCCCTTCGGAATGGGAGTCGCTCTGCGACGGCTGTGCCAGATGCTGTCTCAACAAGCTGGAAGACTGGGACACCGGGGACATCGTCTGGACCAATGTCGCCTGCACTCTTCTGGATGGCGGATCCTGCCGCTGCAAGGACTATGTCAACCGGGCGGCGACGGTGCCTGATTGCATACAGCTGACACCGGAAGAGGTGCGCACGCTCACCTGGCTGCCGCCCACCTGCGCCTATCGTCTCGTGCGGGAAGGGGAAGACCTATACTGGTGGCATCCGCTTGTTTCCGGCGACCCGGAGACAGTGCACCAGGCCGGTGTCTCTGTCAGGGACCGGACCGTCCCGGAAGACGGCATGGCACTGGAGGATTACGAACATCACGTCGTGACCTGGCCCGCAGATCTGCCCAGCGGCTGCTGATCGGCAATTCTGGCGCCTGGCGGACGGAGCGCCAGTAGGCAGGACCTGCCCGAAATCAAGATTCTTATCCGGTTGCAATCGCCAAAGCGGGTGTTTTTGGCGTATTTTAAGCCATGACGATCCATGCGGCTAATGATTGACGTGGTGATCTATGCTTAGGGTTGCAGGTGCGATTGTTTACATTGCGGCGGTCCTTCTCTGGCTGCAGCCTTTGAAGGCCGAGCCCCTGAAGTTGCGCGTTCCGGATGTCAGCACGACCGACTACATGATTAGGCTGCTGACCGAATCCCTCCAGAAAATTGGAGAAACGGTCGAGTTCCAAAGGATCGATCCGGACTTCAATATGGCCCGGCAGATGCTCCTTTTCGAAACAGGCGATGGTCTGGACCTGATCTGGCGCGGGGAAGACGCCAACCTCAAGGAGGCGTTTCTGGAGGTCGATGTCGACCTGACGGAAGGGCTGAAGGGCTACCGGGTCGTGTTCGTCAATCCCGAGGATGTGGATCTTTTCCGCAATGTCAGGACGCTTGAAGAGTTTCTGGCGCTCGGCAAGGTCGCGGCGCTCGGGGCGGGTTGGAACGACGTGGATGTCTGGCAGGCCAACGGAATGCGATATCTGGAATTTACGGGGACGTGGGATCCGGAGATATATCAGTTACTCGCGCTCGGAGGCCGTGGCATCGACTATTTTCCGCGTGGAATAACGGAAATCACAGGGGAAGCACAGCGGCATCCCGAGCTTGCCGTCGATCCTTATCTCGGGCTGGTCTACCCCAACGACTTTCGTTTTTATGTCACAAAATCCAACGTCGACCTTCACCGCAAATTGTCCAAGGCACTGAAGCTGGCGGAGCAGGACGGAACCTTGTCCCGGTTGTTGAGAGAGACCAACCCTCTGGTCTTCGACAAGAGCGGCCTTAATATCGGCGGACGGACAGTGATTGAGCTGGCAATGCCTTAGGGTACGGACCCATAAACAGGAGTTGCCGGCGGACGACCGTCGGCAACGTCAATGGTGCCGCCGGTTATCGGCCGAACCGCTCCCTCCAGGTGGGGACGGGATCTCCGGCTGCCGGAGTTGCGTGATAGATGCCCCTGGCAATGGCGCGCGCCAGACAGGAAGCTGCTGCGGCACCGAGCTGGACCATGTCTTCCAGGCCGTTTTCCAGCTTGCGCTGCCCGGTGGAGAGCGCAAAGACAAGATCGCCGTCCAGTGGCGTATGCGCCGGCCAGAGTGCGCGGGCAAGTCCGTCATGGGCCATGACGGCAAGACGCTTGGCTTCGCCCTTGCTGAGGACGGCATCCGTGGCAACGGCGGCAATCGTCGTGTTGGCGCCTGCTTTCAGGCCGTCGAGCTTGGTGCGGACAAGCGTGCTGTCCTTCGGCATCGGATGTGCCATGCCCAGACCGCCGAACTCGTCGCCGATCTCGAAAGGCGCGGCCCAGAAATGGGGGCTCTCCCCGATGGTTGCCCGGCCAAGTGCGTTGACCCCGACAATTGCGCCCACGGTGACGCCGTTTTCAAGCTTCACCGAGGCCGATCCGAGGCCGCCCTTCAGGTTGGCCGTGGTCGCTCCGGTTCCCGCCCCGACCGATCCGAGGCTGAAGTCGTGGCCGATGGCATCGAGTGCGGAGCGGCCAAGGTCCCGATAGGGGGCGGATTGGCCCCAGCTCTTGTCGCCACCGTTCAGAAGGTCGAAGAGAATGGCCGTCGGCACGATCGGTACCCGCACCGGGCCGACCTGAAAGCCGTAGCCGAGTTCGGCCAGACGGCCCTGGACACCGGCTCCCGCATCAAGCCCAAAGGCGGAGCCGCCCGCAAGAACGATCGCGTCGATCTTCTCAACCGTCTGCTCCGGTTCCAGAAGGGCGATTTCGCGTGTCCCCGGAGCTCCGCCGTGGATGGCCACGGAGGTCACCGCCGGCTCGTCCGGCACGAGGACGGTTGCCCCGGATTTGAGGTCGTGGTCCGAGGCATTGCCGACCTTGAGGCCGGGAACATCGGTAATGAGATTGCGCAAGGCGGCCATGAAAATCCGTCCGATAAAGGGATAACAATCAGTTTGGTGGGAGAGGGATTACGTGTCGAGGCTTTTGTAGCCCCGACGGACGTAAAGAAGCGATTTGCCGGGATCGGTCATGCGCAGATCGGCAACCGTTCCGACAATGATGGAATGTGTGCCCATTTCGGTTACGGAAAACACTTCGCAGTCGACACTCAGGCGCGCGCTGTCGAGGGCCGGGCAGCCGGTCGCCAGCCTGGTCCAGTCGCCCTTGGCGAAGCGGTCGTCCATTTCCAGCTGGTCGCGGCCCGCGAAGGCCTCGGAAATCTCTTCGTGGTCGTCGCTCAAGGTGTTGAGGCAGAACCGGCGGTTTTTAAGGACGGCACCGTGAATGCGTGTGTTCCGGTTCAGGCAGATCAGGATACTGGCGGGCTCGTCACTGACCGAACAGGCAGCGGAAACGGTTGCTCCCATGCGCCCGCCCGGGCCGTCCGTGGTAACCACATGTACGGCGGCGGCAATGCGGCTCATCGCTTCCCGGAAGCTTTGCTTGTCCAGCGGAAGCTTGCCGTCATCGGTCTGTTCGGATGAGGATGAAGACATTCTGTCGGCTCCTTGGACCGGCATGGGAATCGGAGGGCGTCGGAGATGTTGCACGATTTTATTCATCCTGGCCCGATGTGCCTAGGTCTCGATGTTTTTCCGCGCCATTAATGTCGTGTGAAGCAGAAGCGAATACCGCCCGTTTCTTATTCGCCCATGTATGAATAACCGGTTGACCAGCTCGGTTTTCATGGTCCGCCCGATGGCGAACCGGGTCGTGCCGCATTGAGCTCCTTGCCAGCTCAAGGTAGGGATAAGAGCCCCCGGTCACAAGCAAGGGGTCACCTGTCGGGTCCATGGCCCTGGCCGTGGTATTGAGAACTGAGGCTCGGAATATCGGGGAGTGTGATGTCCTTTCAGCAATATGCAGCAGGGGCCGCCATTTGGGCCTTAAGCCTTCTGTCCGGTTCGGCACAGGCGGAAATCACAGTCGCGATCGCCGGCCCCATGAAAGGGCAGTTCGCCGATTTCGGAGCCCAGATGCGAGCTGGGGGTGAACGGGCGGTTGCCGACCTCAATGCCAACGGCGGTGTCAATGGCGAAACGCTGGTGCTGGTGGTCGCGGACGACGCCTGCGACGCGGATACAGCCGTTGCGGTGGCCAACCAGCTCATCGGCAAGGGTGTCAGTCTCGTCGTCGGCCATTTCTGTTTCAGCGCCTCCATAGCGGCGAGCGAGGTCTATGCCGAAGCGGGGATCATTCAGATCTCCCCAGCAACAACCTTGCCCAAGTTTACTGACGAGCGTCCAGGTGAGGGGATCTTTCGCCTGGCGCCCCGCGACGACCAGCAGGGAAAGCTGGCCGGACAGCTTCTCGCAAAAACGTTCGGCAACGAGCGGATCGCGATCCTGAACGACAAGACCGCCTACGGCAAAGGATTGGCGGACGCCACCAAGGAAGCGATGAACAGTCAGGGCAAGGCAGAGAGCATTTCCCTGGGTTTCGACGCCGGGGAAGATGATTACCGGGGGCTGGTATCGCAGCTGATCCTGGAGAACATCGGTGTTGTCTATCTCGGCGGGTTTCACCCGGAAGCAGGACTGATCCGGCTTGAGATGGCGCGACAGGGCATGAACGCCGTGCTTGTGTCTGGCGATGCACTGATAACGGAAGAGTTCTGGTCGGTGACGGGAGCAGCCGGAAACGGCACACTTTTGAGCTATCCGCAGGATCCGCGTGAAGTTCCCGAAGCCCAGGCACTGGTCGCAGCCCTGGAGGAAGACGGGAAACCCGCGGAACGTTATGCGCTGACGACCTATGCCGCCATTCAGGCCTGGGCACAGGCGGCGAATGCAGTAAAGACTTCGGCGTTTGCGGATGTTGCCGCCGCACTGTCGGAAGGGACCCTTGAAACGGCGCTTGGTTCCCTTTCGTTTGACGGCAAGGGTGACAGCAACGTGCCGGCCTACACCTGGTATGAATGGCGCGATGGTGCTCCCCGGCCGAGGTGACGGGTGGCCGGAAGCCGGAAATTCGGGCATTTCTCGGCCTGCGCATTAACCCTTTGGTAAGAAAGTCGGCTTTGTCCCGTTCTTCTGGTGGGGTCGGCAGGGTATTCTCCCCGGCAGAAACCGGGGATTGTCATGCGTCCAACCTTCCTGTTCCACCTTGCCCTGTGCACGCTGGTACTTGTACTTGCAAGCGCCGTTTATCCGACCGCTCATGCCGCCGAACTGGTGGGCTTTTCCGATGCAAGGTTCCGGCCCGGAACGATTGTCATCCGGAATTCGGAAAAGAGACTCTATCTCGTACTGCGGGGAAAACGGGCGATCCGCTACAGGATTGCCGTCGGCAAACGGCAGAAGTCCTGGACGGGTGAGGCGTTCATAACCGCAAAATACGTGAAGCCGGACTGGGCACCGTCCGAAGAAGTGCGCCGGGACTTTCCGCATCTGCCGGCGGTGATCCGGGGAGGGGCACCGAACAACCCGATGGGCGTTGCCGCCATGACCCTATCCAACGGCAACTATGCCATTCACGGAACCAACCGGCCGAAGTCCATCGGACGGGCGGTGTCCTACGGCTGCATCCGCATGGCCAACAACGATATCCAGGACCTGTTTCAGCGGGTGAACGTCAGGACGCCGGTGGTGGCCCTGCCGTAGGAAGCCGTCGCCGGGACAGCTTGCCGCATTTAGTTTCAGTTTTGTGAATGTATCATGGCTTCGGGTCCCCACAGACCCCCTCGAAAGACCCCGCCGGTGCGATTGCCCCAACATGGCGCCGGTGGGGTTTTGTCGTTCTTGCAATTCCTCCGATCAGATCGCTTCGTTTTACAGGCAGCGCTTCCTGTTGTTCGTTTGCCGGTTAAGCCTGGAGCCAATGCCGCGGATCGGATCCATGTCCCCTGCCGGTTCCCGAAAGCGCTTCCACGAGATCGGCGACGGCATCCAGGGAATGGACCGCGCGAAACTCGTCCACGTGTGGCAGCATGGCGCGGATGCCCTTGGCCTTGGCTTCAAAGCCGTCAAAGCGGAGCAGGGGGTTGAGCCAGATCAGGCGGCGGCAGGACCGGTGCAGCCGGTCCATTTCGCGTTCCAGGTCTTCGTCCGTGTCCCTTTCCAGCCCGTCGGTGATCAGCAGTACGGTCGGCTTGCCGCCCAGCACCCGGCGGGACCAGTGCCGGTTGAAGTCGTGCAGGGCCGAGGCGATCCTTGTGCCGCCCGACCAGTCCTCGACGCCGTCCGAGCAGGCCTCCAGCGCTTCGTCCGGGTCCTTCATGCGAAGCTGCCGTGTGACATTTGTCAGGCGCGTGCCGAAAAGAAACGTGTGCACGTCTCGCCGCTCGGCGGTCAGGCCGTGCAGAAAGTGCAGGAGAAGGCGGGAATACTGGCTCATGGAGCCGGAAATATCGCAGATCGCCACCAGTGGCGGGCGTTTCTCCGCGGGCCTTCGGAATTTCAGGTCGATGATGTCGCCTCCCGCGCGCATCGACGCGCGCAAGGTCCGGCGCGGGTCGATACGGCCCTTGCCCGACGGCGTCAGCCGGCGCAGCCGGATCTTGTCCATCGGCAGGGACATGGCGTGCATGACACGCTTGGCCTCAGTCACTTCCTCCGCCGTCATCTGGGCGAAGTCCTTCTTTTGCAGTAGCTCCTTCCCAGACACGGTGAATTTGGCATCCACTTCGACTTCCGGAACGGATTTTTCGACAACCCGCTCCTTGGCTGCCTGAAAGGCCTGCGATACCCGTGTCTGGCCCGCCTTCGGTTTTTCGGGCTGGCCGCGCGGCGGGGCGACGGGGGACAGGATTGCCAGCATCTTCTCGATCAGGCCGCGGCTTTGCCAGTAGATCCGGAAGGCTTCGTCGAAGAGAACCCGATGCTCACGCTTGCGCACGAAAACCGCGTGCAGGGTCCAGTAGAGATCGTCCCTGTTTTCGATGCCCGACACTTCCACCGCATTGACAGCGTCCACGACGGATGCGGGCCCTACAGGCACGCCTGCCTTGCGCAGGGTGCGGGCGAAATAGACGATGTTGTCGGTGATGCGCGAGCGCAGGTCAGGGGAGGAGGGCATGGGGGCCTCCCGAAACGGATGCCGCAGTTACCCCCACCCCCGACCCCCCCCCACAAGGGGGAGGGGAAAGGAGTCTGCGGAGATGTCCCCCATAATTCCCTCCCCCCTTGTGGGTGAGGGTTAGGGAGGGGGGGATTTTCGCCTTATGCATTGCTTGCCTAAACCGCCGGTACGGACTGCGGATGCGGGGCTTCCTTGCGGATTTCGTCGATCATGTGGCGCACCTTCGAGCCGCGGACACGTTCGATATCGTCCTGATATTTCAAGAGAACGCC
>NZ_JBNKYW010000266.1:0-2687 GCF_050301095.1 Roseibium sp. | reverse complement strand
GGAGAGCCAGGCGCCGCCGAGCAGGTTCTGGATCGAGAAATTCCTGTCCGGCCGGAAGAACAGCCCGCTGATTTCAAGATTCCGTACCCGGTCGGCCCGGTAGACCTTCAGGAGATCCGTGTCGACGCAGCGCCCGGCGAGATACCAAAGGTCCCGGTCGAACATGACACCATAGGGTTCGACATCGTGAGCCTTCACGGTCCTGCGAGCCGGGTTCACATGGTCGAATCGCACGCGCTTGCTATCCAAAATGCCGGCCATGAAGCCGTCCAGCGCCGTCTGCCAGTCTTCCGTCGGTTCCGCCTTGGTGCCGGAATGAAAGATGTCCGGCGGGATAGGCTCGATGCCGACAATGCGGTCTGCTTCCTTCAACAGGCCATGGACGGACTTGGGCAGGGAGGCGAGCAGCTTCTTTTCCGCCGAGGCGAGGTCGCCTGCGAGCGGGACCGTCCGGCTGGAGCGCACCAGGGCCATTGCCGCCAGAAGAGCGGCGGTCTCGTTGCGGGTCAGGGCGACCGGCGGCTGGATGTAACCGCTGGCGAGCCGGTAGCCGCCTTCGGCACCGCGCTCTGCATCGACCGGAACGCCGAGTGCGATCAACCGGTCGATATCCCGGTAGATCGTCCGGTGGGAAACCTGAAAGCGTTCGGCCAGGGACGTGGCCGACACGAGTTTGCCGCCCGTCAGCATCAACAGGATGCCGAGGGCACGTTCAATCGGATTCATGAAGCGGGTCCGTCGAGATTCTTCGAAAAAAAATCTTACCCCGGGAACAGAACGGGATCAAACATGACTCGCAGTTGTCAGGATTGATCCGTCATCTTTGTCTCGTCCCCAGGAAGTGGACCGCTATCGTTCCCCAGGAGAAGAGAGATGAGCCTTGAGATTGAAACCGTTTTTCGCAACCGTGCCCATAGCCGCGGTCTATTGCTGGATGCCATTCGTGCTGTTGCCGAAGGACTTCGCAGGTATTACCTCCGCCGGACGACTGATCGTGCCCTGTCTCGTCTGAGCGAAAGGGAGCTTAAGGACATTGGTCTGTTTCGAACCGAATTCGGTGATCTCGAAATTCACAAGGACAGTATCCGCGCAAGAGAGAGGCAATAACCGCATCCGGCGGCTGATCTTCCCCTGTCGGCCGCCGGACATGTTGCGCGTTTCGCAGACTGGCAAAGAGGGTCTGGTTCGGGTGCATGCCGCAACCGGGTAATAAAGAAAAACGGGCCCCTGAGGACCCGTTCTGAAAATCGATTTCCGACCGTATTCAGACCGCCCGGTGGGCGTCGTACTGGCCGTGTTCACGGAAGCGGTCGAGGTAGGTTGGCAGGATTGCGGCGAGTGTCGCCGGCTTGATGCCGAGGCCTTCCAGGGTTCGGCCCTCCGTCTTGGCGGCATCGGAAACCACATTGTCGGACTTCAGCAACTCGACCTGATCGGCCGTCAGCGGGGCGCCGGGAACCAGCTGCAGGACCTTTCCGAGAGCGGAGGCGATCGGGAAGGGAATTGGTAGCAAGGTGCGCGACCGGCGCGTGACCGCGAGCATGTCTTCAAGGCACTCCTTGAAGCTCTTCACTTCCGGGCCGCCGAGTTCGTATGTGGCCCCTGCCGTCAGCTCTCCGTCGACCGCGCGGGCGACCGCCTCGGCGACGTCGCAGACATAGACGGGCTGGAACTTCGTCTGGCCGCCGCCGATCAGCGGCAGGACCGGGGAGAAGCGGGCCATATCGGCAAACTGGTTGAAGAAATTGTCTTCCGGACCGAACACGATGGACGGGCGGAGGATGACGCTGCCGGGCAAGGTTTCCAGAACGCCGGCTTCGCCGGCTGACTTGGAGCGGGCATAGGCCGAAGAGCTGTCGGCATTCGCACCGATGGCGGAAATATGCGTGATCGAATCAAGACCGGCGGCACGGGCCGCTTCAGCGATGGCCCGCGGGCCGAAGGCCTGGACAGCATCGAAGGACTGCTTGCCGGAAGGCGCCAGTATGCCGACGGCGTTGACAACGGCGCCGGCGCCGGCAACAGCACGGTCGACGGACCAACGGTAACGCAGGTTGGCTTGAACGGGCATGATCTGGCCCGGTGTGCCGAGCGGCTGCAAGTGTGTCGCAAGATCCGGACGCCGGACGGCGGCACGCACGCGATAGCCGCGCCGGGCCAGCGCCTGAACGATGTGCCGGCCCAAAAATCCGGAGCCGCCGAATACCGTGACGAGTTTGCCATTAAGAGGTGTGGACATCCTGCAATGCCTTCTGTCGCGTCCAAAAAGTGTCCGGCCCAAGGTCCCAGCCCCGAAGTTCCGCCGGTAATTCACCCTGTCTCTTAGCCCTTTGTGCGGTGCGTGTGAAGGGCTGCGTGTGAATGAACAAAAAAAGTGTCATTCAGTGATTGACAAGGGCAAGAACGGCCCTTACAAGCCCCCCTCACAGCCCAGGTGGCGGAACTGGTAGACGCGCTAGCTTCAGGTGCTAGTGCCCTTACGGGCGTGGAGGTTCGAGTCCTCTCCTGGGCACCAAATTTTGATCTTGGACAATCCAGTTCAGTCCGAGATTTCAGAAAAAGGTCCGGTTTTCCGGGCCTTTTTTCGTTTCTATTGTCCGGTGTCGTCCGATGCGGTTTGTTGGTATCCGGCGCATTTGTTGGTATCATTTCCCTGAAAAGACCAACAAGCCTTGGATTCGTGTTGG
>NZ_JBNKYW010000265.1:0-15543 GCF_050301095.1 Roseibium sp. | reverse complement strand
CTGGTGGAAGTCTCCCGCACCGGCGTCGCCGCCGTCCAGCGGGGCGCCGAAGGGCTCTGAGGGCTCTGCTCTTGCTTGAAATGGAAGACCCGCCGCCAACCAGCGGCGGGTCTTTTGTTATGTACAATCCTTTGAAGAACTTATTCCCCCAGCTCCCTCATCCTGAGAAGGACCGCCAGGTCCGTCTCGAAGGATAAAGATGAGGGTTGGCCGTGTCGCAACAAATTGCCGAGAAGATCACGGAGAGGCTAGGCATTCTTGGCAAGGTCGATTTCCCCTCCTACATGAAGGCTACTTGTCCCAAGATGGATCCGCCCATGCCCTTCGACCTGCCCGCCTATCTTGACCGCATCGGCCTTGTCCATTGCTCCTCCGACCTCACCGGCCTGAAGGCCCTGCAGGCGGCGCAGATCAGCGCAATCCCGTTCGAAAACGTGCTGCCCTTTCTGGGAAAGGTTCCGGAACTTGACCCGGACAGCCTCTGGAAAAAACTCATTGCGGACCGCTGCGGCGGCTATTGTTTCGAGTTGAACTCGCTGTTAGAAGACGCCCTCTCCGCACTCGGCTTTTCCGCGCGCAAGGTACTCGCGCGGGTGCGCATGGGCGCTGCCGAAGGCGGGGCCAGATCGCACCTCGCCTTTGTTGTCCCGCTGGAGGGTACCGAGTGGCTGGTCGATACCGGCTTCGGCGGTCAGGCGCCTGCGGAGCCGGTCAGGATAAGCGACGAGCCCCAGCAGATACGCGACCAGGTCTACCGAATTCGCCATGAGGAAAGCTCCGGCGAGCATGTGCTGGAGCGCCTGACCATCGAGGGCTGGTTTCCGCTCTACGGCTTCGATCGTGTGGAGGTGCGTTCCGTGGACATCGAAGCCGCCAACTATCTTTGCGCCACCTCCCCGCACCAGTCCTTTGCGGCCAGCCTGAAATTCTATCGGCTGACGGCCGGCGGCTTCATCAGCTTTCTGGACGGCCGGGCCCGTGTCACCTTGCGTGATGAAAAGCGGGAATGGCAGGTCGTTGGCAATGAAGCCTTGACCCGGTTTCTGCGGCAGGATCTGGATCTCGGCTACGACAACGGCATTATTCGGGCCTTGTCGGAGCGGCTAGAAACCTTGGTGAACGAGGCGCCCCCGGGCTGAACGGCCGGAACCGCCTGGAACACCGCCACTATCTCCAAACTTTGCCCTGAAAGAGATCGCGCCTCCTCGGCAACAGCGACAATAAGCCCGCGCAGACAGCGAAACTCTCCCCGCGACGCCCTAGACGCGACGCCAATGAGCGCGTATACGACACGCGCGTTTCAGCGCCTCCAAGGCGTGATTCAACCATCAGATCAGAAGGCCATCCGCCATGATGCACGGTCTCTCCCGGCCGAAAAACCAGATCCGCTGGCTGCTGCTGGAAGGCATTTCGCCGACCGCGCGCGCGGTTCTGGAGAGAAACGGTTACACCAATGTGGAAGTCCTGTCCGGAGCGCTGGAAAAAGACGCGCTGATCGAGAAACTGCAGGGCGTGCAGATGCTCGGCATCCGCTCCCGCACCCAGGTCACCGAAGAGGTGCTGGAAGCCGCCAAAAGCCTCGTGGCCGTCGGCTGCTTTTCCGTCGGCACCAACCAGGTCGACCTCAAGGGCGCGCTGACCCGTGGCATTCCCGTCTTCAACGCCCCCTTCTCCAACACCCGTTCGGTGGCGGAACTGACGATCGCCGAGATCGTGATGCTGATGCGCGGGGTCTTCCCCAAGTCCACCGCTGCCCACGAGGGCCGCTGGCTGAAAACCGCCACCGGCTCCCATGAAGTGCGCGGCAAGACGCTCGGCATCATCGGCTACGGCAACATCGGCACCCAGCTTTCCAACCTTGCCGAAGCCATGGGCCTCAGGGTGATCTATTTCGACCTCGTCGACAAGCTGCAACACGGCAACGTCATGCCGACGGACAGCCTGGACGCTCTTCTGTCCGCTTCCGACGTCGTCTCCCTGCATGTTCCGGACACGCAGGCAACGCGCAACATGTTCGGCGCGGACGAAATCGCCAAGATGAAGAAAGGCGCCTTCCTGATCAACAACGCCCGCGGCAAGGTGGTCGACATCGAGGCGCTCGCAGCGGCCTTGAAATCGGGCCATCTGGCGGGTGCCGCCGTCGACGTCTTCCCGGTCGAACCGAAGTCCAACAAGGACGAGTTCGTCTCGCCCCTGCGCGGCCTGGACAATGTCATCCTGACCCCGCATGTCGGCGGCTCCACGGAAGAGGCCCAGGACCGGATCGGCGAGGAAGTCTCCAAGCGGCTGGTGGAATACTCCGACGTCGGCTCGACCATCGGCGCGGTCTCCTTCCCCCAGGTTCAGCTTCCAAAGGGCACGGACGCAACGCGCTTCATCCAGATGCACCACAATGCACCGGGCGCGATGCGCACCCTCAACGACCTTTTCACACGGCACAACCTCAACATCTTCGCCCAGTACATGCAGTCCCATCAGGACATCGGCTACGTGGTGATGGATGTCGACAGTCCGGTTCAGGATCCGGTGAAGATCCTGGAAGAGATCCGCGCCCTGCCGAACACGATCCGCGCAAGACTGCTCAACCGCGTCTGAGGCGAATTCGAAATAAGAAAAAAAAGCCCCGGAACTCCGCCGGGGCTTTTGTTTGAGGACGAACCCCGAATATCTCCATCCCGGACGCCGCGCAGCGAGGAATCGGGATCGGAGAGCCGAGAAACTGACGATTTTGAACTGAAGAAAACAGAAGAAATCGTGCCTTCCCGGCCACGCTCGCGCTTCACTTGACCGGGATGACTGCGTCAGGGAAATAGCCCTGCCGGCAGCCTGAACTGCGGCGGTTCCGCAAAGCTTTCTTTTATTTCAACCTCTTTATTGCCGGACCGCTTGCGATCATTCCAAGAGATGCAGCTCACTCAAGGCCCGGGCCGAAGACCCGGTTCCGGCCCTGCTTCTTCGCCTCATAAAGCCTGAGGTCCGCTTTCCGGAACAGGTCTTCGATGGTGGCGCCGTCTTCCGGCGCACCGGCAACGCCGATGCTGACGGTCACCTTCTCCGGCAGATAAACAGCACTGAATCGCTCGACGGTCTTTCGCAGCCGCTCGGCCAGCGAGGTCGCTCCTTCGATCGGCAGCTTCTCGCACAGAAGAACGAATTCCTCGCCGCCTACCCGGTAAAGGTGATCGTCGGAGCGCAGGTTTTCCGTCAGAAGGCGCGAAACGGTCTTGAGGATTTCGTCGCCGGCCTGATGGCCATGGCGGTCGTTGACCTGCTTGAAATGGTCGATATCGATCACAAGCATCGAAAGAGCCCGGCCTTCCTCGAGGCTTCGCGCCAGAATTTTCGGCGCCTTGGCATCATATTGGCTGCGGTCCAGCGCTCCGGTCAGGTGATCCCGGATGGATGCTTCCAGCAGTTGCTGGTAGCGCTCGCGGTAGGTCAGAACATGGAAAACGTCTTTGAACGGGCGGTTGCCGATCCAACTCTTTTCGTCGTCGAAATACTTCAGATAGAGGACAAAAAGCACCGTATAGACCGCGGTCGCAACCATCTTGGCCACCCAGCCGCCGAAGAAGACATGCCATGGCGCGTCGGAAACATAGTGCAGCGCCAGGAAGAAGCCCGCCTGGTCGAAGGTCAGAACGACCGCCCCGCACACCAGGAACCGGAAAACCAGATGGCGTCCGAACCAGTCGCCGATACGCTCGTAAAGCACGATGATCGCAATCGCATCGATGAAGAGCAGAATGGTGCCCCAGACCATCAGAAGCCCCATCTCGTCGATGAAGGCAATATCCGGACTGCGTCCGTCCGTCACGACAATCGTTTCGTGGAACCGCAGGATCATGACCAGACCGACGATCAGGAAATTGCCGATGAGAAGACCGTAGATCGGTTGCCGCGCGATCAGAGCATCCTCGCGGATGTAAAGCAGCAGGATCATCAACAGCTTGCCGGAAAAGAGCACGGTCGAACCCGGCGAAACGATGCCGAAGGGAAGCTGGATGTAGAAAACGCTGGCGAGATAGGTTTCCAGAAAATGCATGACGCCGAGCGCGCACATGAAAACGCCGATCCCGATCGACGCCCGGGCCCGGAGCAGGCTCATCATGACGGTGAAATAGACCGCTGCCTGAGCGAAAAGAAGAAGTGCGTTTTGAGTGGCCATGTCTTGTTCTGCTGGAATTTCGCCAATTGGTTACAGTGTATGCATTGATTCCCTTGTTGAGACGCATTGAAAAAATAGAATCGCAAACGTGTTCATAATCAATTGGAAAATCGGCCAACCGCCTGCAAGACTTGCGGAAACCCGCAAGTGGAACCGCCCCGCGCGCACCTGCGTCCGATTGCGGGCTCGTCGTTTACTGGATTAGACCCCACATCTCAAAGTTGAACATCCGAATTGTGACCCGGACACGATGACCTTCCTGAAATTTTGCCGGACGAAGCCTTGAGAACGCCAGGGAGTTTTGCCGGAAACATGGCGACCCCAGCCGAACTCAAACGGACCTCACCGGATTTCACAGCAAAGCTGAAAACACTTGCTCCTTTCATCAAAATTGACGTTACCGGCCCCTCGACGAAACGGTCAGGACGACCGCTTGTGCGGTATTCCCCGGCGCTTCCGGAGGTTCCGCTTTTTCCTCGACGGCAGTCGAAGCGCTGAAGAGCATTCATGCCGGTTGAACGATTTTGAAAGGGCCATCCTGCCAGACACCGCCCTCCCCGCGGACTGTTCATGATCCGGACGATCCTGTCACAGACAGGCAGACCGGTCGCACTTGCCCGAGAGGTTGTCCAGGAAAGCGTTTCCGGCTGGACGGGTCTTGCCCGGCGAAGGCCCGTGCCGCCAAACCACGAAGCCTTGTCCCCGCCTTGACTGTTACAGACCTAATTCAGATGTATTCGCAAAAACAATTTGCCCAATTATAATACGTATTATTAGCAATGAAGCTCAACAAAAATACCGACGATAAAAACAACTAATTCATCTTTTCTTGTTAATATGCAAAAACAACCACTTTATTCACGTTCGTGAAACTTGTTCATTGGGATAAAGCGCTGCACTGACCTACCTCCAGCTGCCATTATTGGAAGCGTCATGCGAAAGACATTTGAAAATCTCTTGTCTTCAAGTTCTTTCCGGGACGCGTCCGTCATTTCCATTGCGGCGTTGCTGATTTGGCTGACCGCCGTCGAAAGCGATCTCTACGAGCGCTTTCACCAATACATAATAGCGCATGAAGACAAGGAACTTGACGAAGTTCTGATTGCTTTCCTCATAGTAGGCCTTGCCGGATATGTTTTTGCCATCAGGCGTCTGCTGGATTTGAAGAAGGAAGCAAAGGCTCGGAGCCAGGCGGAGATCAAGGCCAGATGGATCGCCTATCACGACTTTCTCACAGGTCTTCCGAACAGGCGCTTCTTCGAGGAATCTTCTGAAGAACATATTCTCGACAATCTCAAGTCTGATGCCTATTCCGTCATTGCCATCGATCTTGACGGCTTCAAGCAGGTCAATGATCTGGTTGGCCATGAAGGCGGAGATTATTTGCTCAAGACTGTCTCCGAACGGCTTGTAGCGGCCTTTCCGGGCGAAGTTGTCGTCCGACTCGGAGGCGACGAATTCGTTGTCGTGGCTTCCGGAAACGAGCGAGAGCGTATCCGGGAAAAGTGTTCAGAAACGATCCACACACTCACCCAGCCGATGACGATCTCCGGCGTGCATGTCGAAATCGGCGCCTGCACCGGTTACGCCTGCTATCCGCAGGATGGCGACAGCCTGAAATCGCTTTCCTTGTGCGCCGATATCGCCCTCTACGCGGCCAAGCGCGAGGGGCGCAACACCGTCAAGGCGTATCAACCGGGCATGAGCGAACAGCTGAAACGGCGCGCGGAGCTTGAAGGAAGTCTTCGTGTAGCGGTGCGGAGAGGCGAAATCATACCGCACTACCAGCCGATGGTGGTCCTTCAGACAGGCGAGATCAGGGGCTTTGAGGCGCTCTCCCGCTGGCAGAGAAACGGAAACGGCGCAGCTAATGTCTCTCCGGCAACCTTTTTTCCCCTGGCGGAAGAAGTCGGGCTGATCGTCGAATTGTCGGAACAGGTTCTGCGCAAAGCCTGCCTGGATGCCGCCAGGTGGCACGGTGACGTCAAGCTTTCCTTCAACCTTTCAGCTGCCTTGCTATGCGACCGGCTGATCGCAAGCCGCATCCTGATGATACTGAGCGAAACCGGACTGGATCCGGCGAGGCTGGAACTGGAAGTCACCGAAAATGCGCTTGTCCGGGACGTCGATCTGGCGAGCGAGATATTCGCTGCTTTACAGGCCGAGGGCATCACTATCGCGCTTGACGATTTCGGTACCGGGTATTCGAGCTTGTCCCAACTTTCGAAAATCTCGTTTGACAAGATCAAGATCGACCGGAGTTTCATCAACTCATTCGAGCAGGACGAGACGAAATACGGCATCGTCAAGACCATGATCTCGCTCGCACACGGGCTTGGAATAGATACGGTTGCAGAAGGTTTGGAAACGGAAGGACAACTCCTGAAGCTTAAGGAACTCGGGTGCAAATATGCGCAGGGTTTCCTCTACAGCGAAGCCGTTCCCGCCAGCCAGGTCGAAACTTTGATGGAAGAGTTCGCCCTCTCCGACATCAAGTCTTGTGGCTGACACGCGTCGGAACACCGTCCCATGCATGACGCCACGAACCCTCGCTGACTGAAGGACCGGGCAAGCTCCCGGTACGTTGCAGGATTGTCTCTAGTGACAATTTCACGTTTGACTTCAAGAGTTTTTGCAACAATCTTGGCACTCTGATCCAACAGCTTGAATCAATTCTTCAGCCGCTTTATCCGGATTTTCTACCATGTCTTCCGTCTCGCGCCTCTCCGTCAACGTCAATGCCGTCGCCATGCTACGCAACCGCCGTGACCTGCCCTGGCCGAGTGTCACCGGACTCGCGGCCATCGCAATGGAAGCAGGCGCCAAGGGCATTACCGTGCACCCGCGCCCGGACGAGCGCCATATCCGCAAGACGGATGTGTTCGAATTGGCCGAACTCATCGAGGACCGGTTCCCGAACAAGGAACTCTGCCTGGAAGGCTATCCGGCGCCCGACTTCTTGAAGCTGGTGGAAGAGGCCCGGCCCGAGCAGGTGCTGTTCGTCCCGGACGATCCGGAGCAGACCACCTCCGACCACGGCTGGGACTTTTCAAAGGACACGGGCGTTCTGGAAACGGCGATTGCCGCTACCAAGGAATGGGCCGTCACTGTTTCGCTTTTCTGCGATCCGGACCCGGCCGCGCCCGAACATGCTGCCAGGGTAGGTGCCGAGCGGATCGAGATTTATACCGGCCCCTATGGCGGCTGTTATGACGATCCGGCCCGTGCGACAAAGGAACTCGACAGGATCGTGGCGACCGCGGAAGCTGCCAGAAGCTGCGGCCTCGGCGTCAATGCGGGCCACGATCTGACGGTGGAAAACATTCCGGCCTTGCTCGCCAGGGCCCCCTTCATCCGGGAAATGTCCATCGGCCACGGCTTTGCCGCCGATGCCCTGATCCACGGCTTCGCCGCAAGCGTGCAGCGGTTCAGAAAAGCCATGGGCGAAGTTGAATGACCGATACGCTCGCCCGGCAGGTCCGTTTTCTGCTGGAAGCCGACAAGCTCAAGGAAGTCGTCCGGCTCAACCAGCTTTCCGGCGGCAGCCGCCGCGAGACGACGGCTGAACACTGCTGGCACGTCATTCTGCAGACCCTGACGCTGGCCGATCACGCCGGGGACGGCACGGACATCAGCCATGTCGTCCGTCTGCTCGCCGTTCACGATCTGGTCGAGATCGACGCCGGCGATCATTGGGTCACGAACGACAACAGAGCCGAAATCAAGGTCCGGGAACAGGCCGCCGCCGAACGGGTGTTCTCGCTGCTGCCGCCGGATCAGGCACTGGACTTCAGGAACCTGTGGCTGGAATTCGAGGCTTGCGAAACACCGGAAGCCCGGTTTGCCAACGCCATGGATGCCCTGCACCCGATGGTGCTCGTCTTTGCCTCGGGCCTGGACGATCCGACCCATGAACCGATGTCAGCCGCCGACCTGCGCCGCACGAAAGAAGCCCGCCTCGCTCCCTTCCCCGGTCTTTGGGACTACGCCCGGGACCTTCTCGACCAGGCCGTTCGCGACGGACGCCTCCTGCCCTGATCTTCCCTCCGCCGTTTCGCGGCTTCGATTCACGAGTTTTACAATGCCGATCGATCTCTGGCTCCTGTTTGTCGCCGTATCACTTCTGCCTGCCATCAGCCCCGGCCCAGCCGTCATGCTGGCGCTATCCAACACGCTGCGGTTCGGGCGCAATGCGACGCTTGCCTCGGCAACGGGCAATGCCATCGGGCTTGTGGTTCTCGGCTTCGCGGTAGCTTTCGGCTTCGGCGCCGTCATGGCAACCTCCGCTTTGGCGTTCACGGTCCTGAAGGTTATCGGTGCTGTCTATCTGGTCTTCCTCGGCCTCAAGGTCTGGCGCGACAAGACCACCTTTCAGATGCAAGACGGTGTCATGATTGCCCGCAAGAGCAACTGGAAGCTGTTTCTGGAAGCCTTCTTCGTCTCGGTCACCAATCCCAAGGCCATACTTGTCATCACCGCGCTTTTCCCGCAGTTCGTCCGCTCCGGAGGCATCAACCTTCTGGAAATTAGCATTCTGTCGGTCACCTACGCCGGGCTGTGCTTTGCCAATCACGTGGCAATCGCTTTCGCGGGCGCGCAACTGCGCCGTTTCCTGACCTCTGCCCGGCGCATGCTGTGGGTGCGGCGGATAACCGGCGGACTGTTTGTCGGCTTCGGCACCGCCCTTGCGGCCGCCAGCCGCTGACATTGCAAAGGGTATCGGGGGATCACAGGCAGCCGCGAATCCGGTAGCCTCACTGCCTTCTCACCGAACGGGGCGTCCCCTTGCCATTCCAGATCCTGACCTTTTGCGGCAGCTTGCGTGCCGCCTCTTCGAACCGCGCCCTGCTGGACGCGGTTGAACAGCTTGCTCCTGAGGGCACAACTGTCCGGCACTACAGGGGCATCGCCGGCCTTCCGCATTTCACGCCCGACCTTGATCAGGACAACCTGCTTCCGGCGGACGCAAGAGATTTGCGCCAGCAGGTGGCCGAAGCCGACGGATTGCTCTTTGCCGTGCCCGAATACATGCATTGCCTGCCCGGCAGCTTCAAGAACGCACTCGACTGGATGGTCGGGTGCCAGCGCTTTCCGGGAAAGCCGGTCGCCCTCGCCCATGTCACGGCCCGTCACGCCTTTGCGCCAGCACAACTGGAAGACGTTCTGAAGACCATGTCGGCACGTATCGTTAACGAGGCCGGGTTCAATCTCGACCTGAAAACCAATCAGCTCGATGCGGCGGCAATCTGTGCCGATTCCGGATACGCAGAGACTATCCGCACCGCGCTTTCAAGGTTCGGCGCCGCTCTTTGACGAGGTGTTGCGACAGCGCGAGACTTCAAAACCCTGAGTTTATTTTCACTTCAGCTTAACACGCCTGGGTTTACCTGCCTCCCGCATTGGGAGAAGCAGAATGATGTCACTTTTCGATCCGTTTCACGGGCGGATTAATCGCCTGCAATGGTGGCTGCTTCAGTTCGCAATTTTCGGAATTGCGATCGGCGGCATGATAACGACGATCTTCCTTTTCGCAGACAAGAACTCCTCGGAGGGCAGCCGCACGACCGGAGAAATGATCAGTCTCGGGTTTGTATTTTGTCTGATGATCTACATGAATTTCTCGACCTGTCTGAACAGGTTGAGAGATACCGGCAGAAGCGGCTTCTGGTATCTGACCTTCCTGCTTCCCACGGCCGGAACCGGCCTGATGGTCTATTTTTGCGGCATCGAACGCGGCAAGGGTTCTTCACCATCCATATGGACATCTGTCCGCCCGGAGCCTGTCCCCCAAGACCAACACACGCCAAGAACCACGGCAAACGGTCCGAGGCGGGAATTCGGACGAAGAGCAGTCGGCACTCAGTCCCGGTAGCCGGAATTCCGAATGCGGTTTCGAATCTGTTCCTTATTCTGGAAAAGGCCGCAGTCCTCGAATTGGTTCCTCACCAAGCCCCTGACAAGCCGCGGTTGAAACAACCTATAATTTATGTTTATTTTATTACACCCTTAGATTTAACCCTATTTCATGTCGGGAGAAGCGGGATGGTGGCATTGATCAATCCGTTCCATGGACGCATCAACCGTCTCCAGTGGTGGATGTATCAGCTGGTAATATTGGTATTTACGGCCATCGGATTTGTTTGCATCGGCCTATATTTCGCGGATTCGCACGGTCCGGATTTCAAGTTGTCCGATGACGAGATCGTGGCCCTCGTTCTTCTTATTTTCCTTAATCTCAATATGAACTTCTCGACCTGCATCAACAGGCTACGGGATACCGGCAGAAGCGGCTTCTGGTACATCGCATTTCTCGGACCAACGTTTGGAACGGCGCTGATGATCTACTTTTGCGGCATCGAACCGGGAAAGAAGGACCCGCCCGTTCCCGCTGCAACCAATCCAAACGTTCAGATGATTACCTGAACTTTCTTCTTGCAGTCGCCTGGCACAGCGGCGGAAGCTGGTCAGCATTGCGCTGCCTCATGCAGCAGCAGTTTCCGCCCGTTTTATTTTCTGGTGCTCATCCTCGACCAGGCCGATCTTCCAGTATCCGGAGATATAAGTATTCTTTCTCGGCACCTTGCGCTCGTTGCGGAGATGGTCCCTCAAGGCACGAATGACCGAGCTTTCTCCGGCGATACAGGTCTGAACGGCACCAGCGGGCCAGGCCATTTCCCTGATGAAATCGATCTGTGCCGTTGACGGCATGTGCACGTTGTCCTGGATCAGCCAGTGCACCTCAACACTCTCTGGTGCCTCGACAGGTCGGATGTCATCCCGCGAAGGAACTTCAAAAACCGCAACGCCCCTGGCGTCCTTCGGCAGCGCCTCCAATGTCGCCTCGGCGACAGGCAGCGCAGAAAGATCGGCGGCAATCAGGTACCAGTCCGCATAAAACTCGGTAATCTTCGGCTGGCTCGGTCCGAAAAAGCCGAGAAAAGAGCCTTCCCGTGCCTGCTGTGCCCAGCGTGTTGCCGGCCCCTCATCACCATGTGCAACAAAGTCGATGTCCAGTTCGAGACTGTCCTTCCGGAAGGCTCGCACGGTGTAGGTCCGCACCGGATGGATATTATCGGCAGGCCCCTCCGGACCGAAATGAGCGTCGAAATCCTCACGGCTTTCGCCCTCGCGCGGCAGCACAAGTTTGCAGTTGGCACCTTCATGGCCTTCCGGAAATCCCTCCAGTTCCGGTCCGGCAAAGGTCACACGGATCATGTGGGGGCTGAGATAACGGGAAGTTCTGACGGTGAATATCTTCGGACGGCGTTTCTGTGGAGTGGCCACGGGCACCTCTTAAATGCTGAATACAATACTCAGGATTTAACATTGACCGTTGTATATTGAAAGGGTGTGACCGTTAGAAAATGGGAAACACACCGTCACCGCCCGGATGGGGCTCCCTAAACGATGATCCGTTGAACCCAACCCTTCAGTTTCAGCTTCTGAGAATAGAGGTGTCCACCTTTGTGATAGTGGACACCATTGGGGAAGCCATGGAGATTGAGCGGAGGCAACATCGCTGCAGAATTCAGAAGATGAGCATGATGTGCCGGGAAGCGCTGAAGCTTCGGGGTTCAGTTGCGGGAATTTCCCGCAGACACTCAGTGCTCAAATCCTTTCATACGCCAGAGCTGCTTATGCATTTCACCTAACGTTTTGAACATCGAAATATAAAGTCTCTCTCTCGTGCGCGTACAGCAAGTCGCATAGAGCGCCCCTAGCGCCGCCCCGACCCTGGATAAATCGTCTATGTAAGCGTCAATCTTGTTCGCACTTACTGACGTCGGCTCATTTGAAACAGCGCCGAGCTTCTCGATTTCTTCCCCAAGATTGATCATTTTTTCGCTGCGTTCTGCCAGGCAACACGTCTTTCTCAGCTTTTCAAGAGTATCCTTGCAGTCCGAGACAAGTGCTGAAATCCCTTGGGTTTCATCTGATTGATCAAGCATTCCGGAACCCTCTGTTCGTCTATCTATCCAGCTCTGCTCTACAGGGTCCTCTTACTGGATGGTCAAGCACAATTCGCGCCACAGACCTACTGCGGTCAATGCGCATCAGGGCAACCACCCGGTCATTGAACTGGCTCAAGTTGTGTCACACACGATATTCGCCAAACTACGAAGCCATCGAATGACCTTTGAACATCATTTGAAGCAATCCCATCCCTCGGTACGTTCAGCATCGTATTGTTGTCGGGAAGCGGTTCATTGTCTTTGCAGGCGAGCCACCGAATGCGGCTAGCCGCAGAGCGGGTTTGAATCTCCTATTCAGAGCCTTTGTGCTCAAGCCTGCTTAAAAGTGCCATGTCCGGCTCGCGCCAGGACTGCCCGGGAGGCGATGGTGGGCAAGATCCATTGTCGGCAAAAAGCCCGCTTGAAAGCGGGCTTGATACCGTTGACGAACCTGGGCACTGTCCTTGGCCGCCCCGGCCAAGCGAAGCGTGAGCCGGAACCGGAGAGGCGATACCCTTGATGTCGGTTCACTTCCAGGTCGATGGTTTCCGGTTCTCCGCTCGCGGATCTTCTCTAAGCGCGTCCGCGAAGTCGAAACCGGGACTTGTCATCAAGTTGAGCGCCCCGATACGGGTTGTCTCCCTTCCTGTGACATCACATTGAACCCGGTCATTCACGGATAATCGGCTCTTTCAGATCCGCCGGATTTTTGTCGCCGATGATTTCCCAGTTCAAGTTAGCCTTGCGGATATAGCCCGGCACATCCTCCTCGAACCGGTCCTGCACCGTCAGGGAATTGTTGAGGTAAAGCTTGCCGTCGACGATTGACCAGGCCTCCGGCACGACCGGAACCTTGAAACCCATGGCGGCTCCGAATACGCAGAACCCGCCGAATTGCGGGGCGTATTTGGCGGGATCCGCAGCAAAGGCGTCCCGGTTTGCAGCCGACGAGAATTTCCAGGTCACATCGTCATATGTGAAGGTGAAGTCGTCCGAGCCCGCGACCGGTTTGCCTTGCGTGAAATAGGCGACCGGGTCCGTGCCACCTATTGCAGCACCGTTTTTGGTGAAGGTCGTGATCTCGTCGGCCGCGGCGGAAAAAGCGGCGGCGGAAAAAAGCGCGGTCAGTCCCAGGAGAACGGACTTGGAAGTGTAAAGAGGCATCGGTGTCTCCGTTGGCGGATGGGTCTGAAAATCCAATGACCGGTACAAACCGGCATCGGACGGCTGCAACCATGTCGCCCAGCACAAAGGAAAGCCAATCACCCTTGATCACAGAGCCGCCAATGGAGTGCTAGCAAATCGTGAAGACGGGCCACTTCACATTCCGGGGAGCCCCGCATGAGGAACCGGATCGCGCGGTGCCACCAGCCCGAGAACCAGGTAGATCGCCCGTTCGATGTCTTCCCCGTCGATCCGCACATTGCGCAAGAGTAGCCGGAAATAGACAAAGCCAAGCAGCAGGTCGATGCGCGCTTCCATGTCGGCTTCGAAGGGCGTTGCTACAAAAATCTGCCTAAGGATCAGCCGCCGGTTCGCCTCCGCCTCATCCAGCACCTGCGCGAGTGCCGGAACCCGGCGGTAGGGAACCAGCGCCCGAATGGCACCGCCCAGCGGCGTTTCCTGCAAGGTCGTCACGGTGTTCTGAAGACAAATACGCAGGTCTTCCGCAACGCTCCCCCGCTGGGGCGATGCCGGATTGGCGCTTTCAAGGGCGTGTTCGACGGCGGCAGCGATCAGCTCCGCCTTGTCGCCGAAGCGGCGGTAGACCGCCTGCTTGCTGGTTCTGGCCCGTGCCGCGACGGCGGCAAGGGTTGTCTTCTCATAGCCGTTCTCGGCGAGTTCGGCGAGCGTTGCCTGAAGGAGGGCCGCCGTCACCCGGCCCTCCTGCGGCCGGCCAGCGGGTGTCTGCCGGACGTCAGCCATCGAGGGTTTCCTCGTAATCGCGAAACCCATTCTCGATTCCGAGTGTCTCATTGGCGATCCGCGCATAGGGTTTTGAGAAAATTTCCGTGTCCCTCAACTCCTCCCAAAGGTGATGATAGGCCCGCATGTCGGAAAAACGGCAGATGACGAAATCCGAATAGCCGCTTCCGAGCGCATCCGCATCAAACCAGTCGAAGGAGACCCCGGGATGACGGGCGAGGATTTCTCCGATCCCTTCGGCACGGGCGCTTCTTTCCTCCCGTGGCAAGGCCAGCCAGGTCGGTTCGATCGTCAGATAGACGACAGCGGCCATAGGCAGGGGGCGGATCGTTTCCGGAGCGTTGGACATGCGCTTTTCCTATTACGGTTCTGGCTGGTACCGAAATATGTGAAATGCCGCCGGATTGCAAGCCGGAACGCTTGTTCCAGGCCTTGCTTCGCGGCTAACAGAAGGCAGAACGTGTGGTGACGGCAGATTGTCCACCGGAGCCCGCGCCGAACGAACAAGAGGTCAAAATGTCTGTTGATACCGATACGGTCAAACGCGTTGCCCGTCTCGCCCGGATCAAGGTGAGCGACGATGACGCCACCCGCATGACCAGCGAACTGAATGCCATTCTCGGCTTCGTCGAGCAGCTCGACGAAGTGAACATCGAGGGTGTCGAACCGCTCACTTCCGTTGTCGAACAGACCATGAAGAAGCGCGCGGACGGTGTCACCGACGGCAACAAGGCGAACGACATCACGCAGAACGCACCTGCATCGGAAGACAATTTCTTCATGGTGCCGAAAGTCGTCGAATAAGCCGCCCGACCTGACACGGCGGATCACCGCCACGTACGAGATTTTTTCATGACCGACCTGACCAAACTGACCATTGCCGAGGCCCGTGAAGGGCTAAAGAACAAGGACTACACCTCGCTGGAACTCACCGAGGCGTTCCTCGGCAACATCGAAGCAGCCAACAGCGCCCTCAACGCCTATGTGGCGGTGACCGCCGACCAGGCCCGCGACATGGCCAAGGCCTCCGACGACAAGCTCGCAAAGGGCGAAGGCGGCGCGCTCGAAGGCATTCCGCTCGGCATCAAGGACCTCTTCGCCACCAAGGGCGTCCACACCCAGGCCTGCAGCCACATTCTCGACGGTTTCAAGCCGCCGTATGAATCCACCGTGACGTCCAACCTTTGGGCCGACGGCGCCGTCATGCTCGGCAAGCTGAACATGGACGAGTTTGCCATGGGCTCTTCCAACGAGACCTCCTACTACGGCCCGGTGATCAACCCGTGGCGCAAGAAGGGCTCCAACCAGGATCTGGTTCCGGGCGGCTCTTCCGGTGGCTCCGCTGCTGCCGTTGCCGCGCGCATGTGCATGGGCGCCACCGCGACCGATACCGGCGGCTCGATCCGCCAGCCGGCCGCCTTCACAGGCACGGTCGGCATCAAGCCGACCTATGGCCGCTGTTCGCGCTGGGGCGTTGTCGCCTACGCGTCTTCCCTG
>NZ_JBNKYW010000264.1:0-17762 GCF_050301095.1 Roseibium sp. | reverse complement strand
TGTCGAACGACACGTCGTCGAGCACCTTGGCCCCGCCCGGGTAGGCAGCGTCGATGTTCTTGACCGAGATCAGCGGCGGCGTGCCATCGGTCGGCCGCGACTTCTGCGGCCGTTTGAAGCTGCGCACCGCCCAAAGGCTCTTGGTGTAGTCTTCCTTCGGCGAGTCCAGCATCTGCTCCGTCGGAGCTTCCTCGACTTCTTCGCCTTTCAGCAGCACCTTGATGGTATCCGCCATCTGCGCGACCACGGCCAGATCGTGGGTGATGTAGATCGCTGCCGTGTTGAACTGGTCGACGATGTCCCGGATCGCGGCCAGGACTTCGATCTGTGTCGTCACGTCGAGCGCAGTGGTCGGCTCGTCGAAGATGATCAGGTCCGGACGGCAGGCCATGGCCATGGCGGTCATGGCACGCTGCAGCTGGCCGCCCGAGACCTGATGCGGGTAGCGGAAGCCAATCTCACCGGGGTTCGGAAGGCGCAGCCGCTCGTAGAGCTGCATGGCGTCTTCCTGTGCCTCCACGCGTTTCTGAATGCGATACTGAAGCGGCGCCTCCGTGTGCTGGTCGATGATCCGGTGGGCGGGGTTGAAGGAGGCTGCCGCCGACTGGGCCACATAGGCGATCCGGGACCCGCGCAGGGCCCTCAGGTCGCTTTCCGGCGTCGTCGTCAGTTCCATGCCGTCGAATTCGATGGAACCGCCGGAGATCCGGCAGCCATCCCGGGCAAAGCCCATGGCCGCCAGACCTATGGTGGACTTGCCGGCACCTGATTCCCCGATCAGGCCGAGCACTTCGCCCTTGTGCAGGGTGAGATCGACACCGTGGACGATCTCGATCCATTGCTCGTCCGAGTAGCCTTCGATGCGAAGGTCATTGATTCGGAGCAGAACGTCTTTTTTCGGAACCATGCTCAAACCTCCTTCAGGCCGGAGGACCGGAACAGCATCCAGTCGACAACAAAGTTTACCGCGACCGTCAGCAGCGCAATCGCGGCGGCGGGGATCAGCGGCGTCAGTTCACCGAAGGAAATCAGCGTCGCATTCTCGCGCACCATGGAGCCCCAGTCGGCGGTCGGCGGCTGAATGCCGAGTCCAAGGAACGAAAGCCCTGCGATCAGCAGGAAGACGAAACAGAATTCCAAGCCGAATTCCGCGATCAGCGGTGCGGTTGAATTCGGCAGGATTTCCCGGCGGATCAGATACCAGGTGCCTTCGCCCCGCAGTTTCGCCGCTTCGATAAAGTCCATCACCACGACGTTGCCGGCGACGGCCCGTGTCAGGCGGAAGACGCGTGGCGCGTAGATTACGGCGACCACGAGGACGATAACGACCAGGTTCGTTCCGAAGATGCTGAGCATCAGAAGCGAGAAGATCAGCGACGGAACGGACATGATCACATCCGCGAACCTGCCCATGAACTGATCGAACCAGCCGCCTTTGGTGGCGGCGAACAGACCTGCCAGGGCGCCCATGATAAACGCCAGAGCGGTTGCCAGCAGGGCAAGGCCGACCGAGTTTCGGGCACCGTAGACAATACGGCTGAACATGTCGCGGCCCAGCTGGTCGGCTCCCAGAAGCATGGTTTCGTCAGGCGGCGCGAAAGCCGAAGAGATCACCTCGGCCTGCCCGAAGGGGGCGATCACCGGGGCGAAGATTCCGGCGATGGCGTAGGTGAAGATCACGAACATGCCGAACGCGGCGGTGAGCGGTGCCGTCCTGAGTTCCTTGGCGACGCCTTCCGGCGTGATGATGATCAGGAACTCGCGGAAAGCATAGGACGTTCCGGCCGCCAGGGCCAGAAGCCCCGCCGCGCCGGTGACAAACCGCAGGGCCGGCACGCCGCCGATGATGCCCATGATGAAGGATGCCAGGGTCAGCGAGAAGATCAGAATGAAGATCTCCCGCTTCTTGAAATAGGCTGCCAGACAGGAGGCCCCGATCAGCAGCGCGTAATAACCGATTACGAATGAATTCATGTCGCTGCCCTCACTTCGGATGCCGGAGACGCGGATTGGTCAGGATGGCTCCAACATCGGCTGCCAGATTGAGCAGGATGAAGGTTGCTGCGAAGATGAGGCAGCAGGCCTGCACGATCGGAAAGTCGCGTTTTGCCACCGCATCCACCAGAAGCTGGCCGATGCCCGGATAGACAAAGACCACTTCCACAAGGACGACACCGGTGATCAGGTAGGCGAGGTTGAGGGCCACGACGTTGATGATCGGGGCCCAGGCATTGGGCAGGGCATGCTTCACGATCACTTTCCAGGGCGGGACGCCCTTCAGCCGGGCCATTTCGATATAGGGCGAGGCCAGCAGGTTGATGATCGTAGCCCGGGTCATGCGCATCATGTGAGCCGTAACCACCAGAACCAGGGTGAGCGCCGGCAGGAATGTCCGGTGCAGAAGTTCGGCGAAGGTCATGTCCGCGTTCAGGCTTGCGATGGCCGGGAAGTAGTTCGTCTTCACGGCCAGATAGAGGATCAGGATGTAGCCGAGGAAAAACTCGGGCGACGAAATCGACGTCAACGTGGCGACGTTGGCAACGCGGTCGAACAGCGTGTTGCGCAACAACGCGACGATGACCCCGAGAATGATCGAAACGGGAACGGCGATCACGGCCGCATAAGTCGCAAGAAACAGCGTATTGATGAACCGGTCGGAGATCGCGGTGCTGACGCGTTCTCCCGACACGAGCGACACGCCGAAGTCTCCGGTCAAGGCGCCCGCGAGCCAATGGAGATAACGCAGGATTGCCGGCTGATCGAGGCCGAGCTTTTCACGAAGGGCGGCAACCGTTTCCGGGGTCGCGCCCTGGCCGAGAACCGCCTGGGCAATGTCGCCCGGGAGCAGCTCGACCGCAAAGAATATCAGGATTGAAACCACGAGAAGCGTGATCAGTCCTAAGCCAAGTCTCCTGGCGACCAGCTGTAGGATGTCCCCCATTTGTCCCTCCAAAATAAGGAAGTCCGGTGCCCACACGACCTGCCGGACATAATAACCGGGTGCGTTGCTGCCTGTTTATCGGAGCAGGCTTTTACAAGCTCCCGGCCATTGGAGCTGGAACCGTCCCGGCGTGCGGGGCGGTTCCTTGTCGGGGGCGGCGGAACTTGTCCGCCGCCGATGATTGTGGATCAGGATTCGAACCACCAGCGGCTCGCTGCGCGCGCACCGTCGTTTTCCCAGCTAGGTGCCAGCTGCTCGGGGGTTCCGACCTTGGTGCTGTTGGCGTAGACGAAGTTGTTGAAGAACGGAATGATGGTTCCGCCGTCATCCTTCGCCAGGATCGCCATTTCGCGGTACATCTCGGCGCGTCTGGTGTCATCAAGTTCCGCCTTGGCCTGCAGCAGAAGCTCGTTGAACCGCGGGTTCTTCCAATGCGACTCGTTCCAGGCCGCGTCATCCTTGTAGGCCAGCGTGTACATCACGTCCGGCGTCGGGCGTGCGCCCCAGGACACGAGGCAGAACGGCTTCTTCAGCCAGACATCGGAGTAGTAGCCGTCGTTGGGTTCGCGGACCACGTTGATGTTGATGCCCGAGGCCTTGGCCTGTTGTGAGTAAAGAACCGCCATGTCCACCGCGCCGGCATAAACGGATTCCGCTACGCTGAGGTTGATGGAAAGCCCTTCGGCGCCGGCCTTCTTCAGCAGCGACTTCGCCCGGTCCGGATCGTAGGTGTTCTGTTCGATGCCTTCCGGCCAATAGGGCTGTGCCGGCGAATGGTGGAAGTCGTTGCCCTTGGTCGCCGCGTTGTAGGCGATCTTCAGAATGACTTCGTCCCGGTCGATGGAATACTTCAGGGCGTTGCGGACATCAGGATTGTCGAACGGTGCCGTGTCGCAGAACATCGGCATCGTGATCGCACCAGCGGACGGGATGTTGTGGATCTTGATGTTCGGGTTGCGCTCCAGAAGCGCCATTGTCTTCAGCTCGATCAGCGAAACCGCATCCACGTCGCCGGTGACAAGAGCCGCCTGGCGTGCGTTCGGGTCGTTCAGCGTGATCATTTCGACCTTGTCGAAGTAGGCGCCCTCGCGGTGCCAGCCGTCATGGCGGGTCAGTTCGAACTGAACGCCGAACTCACCGTTTTCGATCTTGTACGGGCCCGAGCCGTCGCCGGACTGCCAGTCGATGGTGCCGTCGTCGTTCGCCGGGCAGATGGCCATGTGATAGTCGGTCATCAGCCACGGGAAGTCCGCATTGCCGCGGGACAGCTTGACGATCACCGTGTAGTCGCCGTCCTTGGTGATGTCGGTGACATCCAGGAGCAGCGCCTTGGCGGCCGAAGTGGTCTTGTCGCCGCGGTGGTGGTTCAGCGAGGCGATCACGTCGTCCGCGGTCACCTTCTTGCCGCTGTGGAAGGAAGCCTTGTCGGTCAGCTTGAACGTCCACTCTGACGCATCCGCGCTGGCTTCCCAGCTGTCGGCAAGGTCCGGACCCAGCGAGCCGTCGCCGTTGATCATCGTCAGATAGCTGCGGTGAGTATGGGCGAGGAAAATCATCACGCGGGTCAGATAGGTGCCCGGATCATGCGAGTCGGAGGTGTTGCCGTCGTGGATACCCCAGCGGAATGTGCCGCCGGTTTTCGGAGTAGCCTTGGCCTTGGTCGTCCAAAGGCCGGTGGCCGTGGAAGCGGTCAAGCCGGCGAGGACGGAATAGCGGATGAATTCGCGTTTGGTAATTCCACCCGAACGGGCGGCCCCTTCGAGGCGGTTAATCAGGTCGGTGTCTTTCGATTTTGTCATTCGACTCCCCTTTGAAAGTGCCTTGCTGTTTTCTTTCCGGTTCACCAGCCACGAATGGTCTGGTTACCCAAACGTAGCATCCCCGGATTTTTCGTATATGAAGTGCTCATATGCGACATCGGCATAACAAAACACGAACTGCCCCGCTTCGGCCACCCCTTTGAGAAAAAACATTATTTAAAAAATTTAATGTTCGAAAGCTGCTGCCTCATTGTGCATGGCAGCATTATTTTACGCCGCCGCGACGTTCCAGCCGGGTGCGGCGAATGCAGCCTGCCTATATTTTCGTCTATTTTAAAATTGCTCGCGCACAACTTTTCCCCGTCGAACGTTTATTATCACCCATTGCCTGCAATTGTGCCAGCTGCCGGTTTCAATTTCGCCGAACCAGGGCGTGCGCTGCTCACGCCCTTATGCCGCCATCAAGGAAAAAGGCCTTTCGGCAAGTCAGGAAACTCATCGACAGGACTTTTTGATCCGCGGAATCCTTTGGCTGCGTCTGCATGTCGGAAAATGTCCACCCGGTTCGGTTTCCGGCATGCGTCGGGGTGAATTCGAGCGCAGTCTGAAGACAGGATTGACCCGTTACCGGAGATGCAAATGAGTGTCGCAACTCGCAGCCGCAGCGGTGGCCGCGCGGGCCGCCGTGCCATCCGTACTGCTCCCGATCACCGCATGCTGCCCGGTCTGACGCGCAAGCTGCCACTGTGCGAGCCGCTCGATGAAGACCAGATCCGTCGCCTCGACAATGCCTCCATGTCCATACTTGAGGAGGTGGGCATCGTCTTCCGCGATCCGATCGCCCTCGACGACTGGAAAAAGGCCGGGGCCAGGGTCGACGGCGAGCGGGTCTATCTGGACCGGGGGCTGGTTCGGGAGCTGATCAGGACGATCCCCCCGAGCTTCACCTATCATGCCCGTGACCATCGCAAGAACGTTCCGCTCGGCGGCAACCGCTCCATCTTCGTGCCGATGACTGGCGCGCCCTTCCTGCGTGATCTCAACGACGAGCGACGCAATCCGACGCTGGCGGATCTCGCCATGTTCCACAAGCTCAGTCACATGCTGCCGGCGTTGCATTCCAGCGCGCATCATATCGTGGAACCCTATGATCACCCCATCAGCCACCGGCACCTGCGCATCACCTATTCGTCGATGAAGCACTCGGACAAGACCTTCATGGGCATGACGACGAGCCCGAAGAATGCCGAGGACGTCATGGAGATGTGCGCCATCCTCTTCGGTGAGGCCTATCTGGAAGACCATCCGGTGACGACCGGCAACTGCAACGGCAATTCGCCCCTGGTCTGGGACGAGACCATGCTGGGAGCGATGCGCGCCTTCTGCAAACGCAACCAGCCGGTGCTGTGCTCACCCTTTGTGCTCGGCGGGGCCAATACACCGGCCTCCGTGGTCCCGGCGGTGGTTCAGCTCAACGCCGAGGCTCTGAGCGCGCTTGCCTATACGCAGGTGATCCGCAAGGGCGCACCGGCGATCTACGGGCACTACCTCTCCACCGTGTCGATGAAGTCCGGCGCGCCCATGGCCGGAACGCCGGAAATCAGCCTGATGAATTTCCTCATCGGCCAGATGGCGCGCTTCTATGATGTTCCCTGGCGCACGTCCGGGGGGCTCGGCGGAGCCAAGACCTTCG
The DNA here is from genome assembly GCF_050301095.1 of Roseibium sp. Taxonomy (GTDB): domain Bacteria; phylum Pseudomonadota; class Alphaproteobacteria; order Rhizobiales; family Stappiaceae; genus Roseibium. The sequence continues at coordinate 11,368 of NZ_JBNKYW010000264.1, read as the reverse complement.
ACGCGCAGGCGGGTTATGAAAGCGCCGCGACTCTGAGCGCGGTGATCCATGCGGGCGCAAACTACATCTGGCACGCGGCCGGCTGGAACGAGGCAGGCATGCATTGCTCCGTCGCCAAGTTCATCGTCGACGCGGAACAATGCGCCATGGCCTACCGGATGGCGGAAGGTCCGCGGTGGGACGATTTCGACGAGGCGCTTGCTGCTGTCCGCGATGTCGGTCCCGGCGGACATTATCTCGGCCATCCGCATACCCAGGAAAACTTCCAGCGGGCATTCTTCATGCCGGAAATGTTCGACAACAATTCCATCGAGCAGTGGAAGGCGGAAGGCGAGATCGAGATCACCGAACGGGCGCTGAAACAGGCCAGGAAGCTTTTGTCCGAATATGAGGAGCCGAAGCTGGACGCGGCGAAGAACGAAGCCCTGCTCGACTACATCGCCCGCCGTGAACGCGAGATCCCGGCAGCCGACGCGCTGAACCAGGAGTTTTAGGACAGGGCCGATCAGGCCGAACGGAGCCGTCGGCCTCGCGAGCCGGCCGTCCGGCTATTTTCCGAATGCCGATCGAATGGCCGTCTTGAATGCCCGTGTCAGATCCGCGTCGGCATCGGGCGCGGTGTTGATGACCAGCCTGGAAACAGGTGTTGGCGTGAACCCGTGTTCGGAGCCGAGCACGGTCAGGTGATCTCCCACCGACGATCTGGCGAGCAGGCCGATCGCGACACCGGCCTCGACGGCCGCGGCAACGCCGGCGACACTCTGGCTGGAAAAGGCGACCCGGTAAGATTTCCCCGAATTCTGCAAGGACGCAATGGCTGCGTCCCGCCACCAGCAGGCCTGATCGAACAGTGCAACGGGAAGCTGGGGCGACGACAGGAGATCCGTATGACGGGACATGACCCAGCAGGTGGGGTCTTCCAGGACGATCTCCTCCCGCGATCCCGCCGTCTCTACCTCATAAACCGCAATATCGAGCTGCCCTTTCGCCAGAAGTGCCGGAAATTCCGTGCTGATCGAGCAGGTTACCTCGAGGTCCACATGCGGGTGGGATTGCGAAAAGGCCCCCACGATTTGCGCGAGTCTCGTTCTGCCGTGGTCATCCGGCATGCCGAACCGCAGTTTTCCGCGTAAGCCGTCGGCGTTGATCTCGCGCAGGGCGCCATCGAGCCGGGCGGTGACTTCCCTGGCAACGGGCAGCAGGCGCTGACCGGTTTCCGTCAGGCAAATGCCACGGCCCGTCCGGCCGAACACGGGTTGCCCGAGCACCTGTTCGAGGCGTTTGATCTGCAGGCTGGTTGCGGATTGAGACCTGCCGATGCGTTCGGCCCCTTCCGTCATACTGCCGCCGGCGGCCACGGCAAGGAAGGTCCGTAAAAGTTCACTATCAAGATTTTTCATCTGTTTTTTCAATATCAGGTATTTAAGATATTCGTTTTATAAATATAGAAATCACACCTAGCATGCTCCCGTCAATCACGGGAGGTGTTCATGAAGGATCAGGCGGCGTCGTTTGCAGTTTTCGGGTTCCGCCGGCTTGCAGCTGGTGCCGGAATGTTCCTCGTTGGCGGACTGATCTGGTTTCGGCCAGAGTTTTTTCGCGATGGAATCCTGTTTGCCGGCCGGGGTCTTCTCGATGTTGCCCCGCTCGTTTTTCCCGGGATTGTCCTCACGGCCTGGGTCATGGCCAGTGGCGCCGACAGGGTCATCGGGCGCGCCTTCGAGGGCCGGCTGCTGCGATCGGTCATCGCCGCATCCGCCATTGGCGCGATTACGCCGGTCTGCGGTGTGACAATCCTGCCGCTGATGGTCGGCCTGCTGGCGGCCGGGGTTCCCCTTGCTCCGGTCATGGCGTTCTGGCTGTCCTCGCCGGTCACCGACCCGGCCATGCTGGCGACAACGGCGGCAACGCTCGGATTTGCCTTTGCACTTGGCAAGACCCTGGCGGCCTTCGGCCTCGGGATCTTCGGCGGGGCGGTAACGGCCATGTGCACGCGTGGACTGGGTGGTGAGACGGCCCTGCGCAACAGCGGATTTGCCGCGAGGCTGACGACAAAATGCTGCAGCCGCGAGGAGTCTTTTGAGCTGCGTGTCTGGCGGCACAGGGATCGACGGCTTGCCTTCGCCAGGCAGGCGGCAGCAACAACCCGGTTGATCCTGATTTGTCTGATCCCCGCATTCTTCGCCGAATATGCCCTCAATGCGGCGCTGACGCCCGGGTCGCTGGCGGCCTATGTCGGTGTGGACAATTGGTGGGCCGTTCCCGCGGCTGTTTTCGTCGGCGCTCCCGCCTATATCGACGGCTATGCGGCACTGCCCCTGACCCGGGGGCTGATCGACAACGGCATGTCTCCGGGTGCCGCCATGGCGTTTCTGGTCTCCGGCGGCGTCGTTAGCATCTGGGGGGCGCTCGCGATATTCCCGGTCCTGCGGTTGCGTCCCTTCCTGCTCTATCTGGCGCTCGCCGTTACCGGATCGCTTCTGGCTGGTTATGGATTTGGGCTGGTCTATTGAAGCAGGGTTCTTCGGCTGTTTTCCTCAGCAATAAGCAAGTCTTTCTCCATATGACAGCCTGATCCAGAGGAGCTTGGCGGAGCCAAGCGTCTCGAAGGATGGGCGACAGACTCCCGAGTTAGCCATCCATCCTTCGAGACAGCGCTGACGCGCTTCCTCAGGACGGGGCGATATTTGTGGCGTTCATATCGATTGAGAGATTGAGAGGCAGCTTGCCGGAAACCCAAAGTCCTCCGCCTTTGGCGGTCTATTCCTCCGCCGCCCGCCATTCTTTCCAGCGCAGGACCGCATTGGCACCGAGTTCCCGGAACGGCTGCGGCGGAAGTTTCTTCGGGCGCTTTTCCGCGCCGAAATGCCGGGTGATGTCGCTCGTGACACCGCAGGCAAGCTCCGCGGCACCGATACCGGTGAGCGTGCCGCGTGCGGTTCCGAGACCGTTCTGGACGCAGCCGGAATAGACCCCGTCCTCAAGCTCGCGCATGACGGCGACGCCGTTGAGGGTCAGGCAGAGATGCCCGGCCCATTGATACTCCATCTTCAAGCCGGCGAGCTGCGGAAAGCGCCGGTCGAACTTGCGCTGCATGATGCCGGCAGCCCGGTCGAGACTTGCCTTTGACAGCTTCATGTTCGGCTTCAGAACGGCGCAGGTCCGCGTCACGATCCGGTTGCCGCCCTGACCGAGGTCTATCCGGCGAAGCGTTGTTCCCATCGGATCAGAGGGTGTGATCCCCCAGCGCGACTGACCGCCGAGTTTCTTCAGATCCTCCGTGGTCAGTTCCGGTGTCATGACCGCGAACAGAAAGAGCTGCATCAACCGGCCGCATTCGAAACCGAAGCTCTCCAGATGGCCGTTGACGGTGAGGATGATTTTGGGCGAGGAAATCGAACCCTGCGGCGTTTCGATCTTCCAGGCCTGCCGTTCTTTGAAAAACTCAAGCGCCGGGCTGTTTTCGACAATGCGAACGCCGGCTTTCCTGAGGCCATCGGCCAGGCCGCGAATGTAGCCGGCTGGCTGCAGCATCACCGTGCCGGGCGTATAGAGTCCGGAGCGGTAGTGAGGGCTGCCGGTCAGTTCCGTCATCTGCTGCAGGTCGAACATCTCGTAGGTTTCGCCAAGCCCGGAAAGATGCTGCGCGTAGCTGTGATTGTGAGCTTCGGCCTTCGGGCTCGCAGCCCCGTTCACCTTGCCGGAGCGGTCGAAGAAATTCGGATCGATCGCATAGTCTTCGACCGCTTCGGCGGCAAAGGAGATGGCCTTGCGGTTGAGCGCGATGAGGGCCAGGTCGTCGCCGGCCCCGGCATAGTTTTCCGACGTCAGTTCATGGGGAAGATCGATCATGAAGCCGGAATTGCGGCCCGAGGAACCTTCAGCGATCCGGTCGGCTTCCAGAACGGTGATTTTCAGGCCGCTGTCGATTTGCAGCAGCCGCCGGGCGGCGGACAGTCCCGCGAACCCGGCGCCGATGATCGTGATGTCGGCAGTAACATCTTCGGTCAGGACAGTCGGCGGCGGCTGGTCCGGCAAAATCCTGTTCCAGGCCGCCGGTCCCGGCAGGTTCGGCAGGGTTTTGGCGGCCCGTTGTGTCATCCGACGGCCTCGTCCCCGTCGTCGGAAAGATTCAGCCAGATTGTCTTGATCTGCGTGTACTGATCATGGGCGGCAAGGCTGTTGTCTCGCCCACCGAAACCGGATTGCTTGAAGCCGCCGAAGGGCGTTGTGATATCGCCTTCGCCGAAACAGTTGACGGTGACGGTTCCCGCTCGTATGGCCCTTGCGCCGCGCAGTGCCTTCCTGGCGTTGCCGGTGAAGATCGAGGCGGCGAGGCCGTAGTCCGTGTCATTGGCAAGCGCGATTGCCTCGTCGAATCCCTTCACGGTGAGAACGCTCAGGACCGGTCCGAAGATCTCTTCCCGGGCAATGGTGGAGCGGGCCGAGGCTTCCAGAATGGTGGGTTCCACAAAGGCGCCGCCATGGGTCTTGCCTCCCATCAGGACAGTCGCACCGGTTTCGAGATAGGAGCAGACCTTGCCGAAATGGGCGCTGGAAACCAGCGCTCCGACGCGGTGCTCCGGATCGAGCGGATCGCCTAGCGTCCATTCCCGTGCATGGGCCAGGATGCGTTCCAGAAGGGCATCCTTTATCTCTTCCTCGACGATCAGGCGGGAGCTGGCGGAGCAATTTTCGCCCATGTTCCAAAAGGCGCCGTTGACGACATGGGCCGCGACCCGGTCAAGATTTTCCGCATCCTTCAGGACAACGCTCGGGTTCTTGCCGCCCATTTCCAGAACGACTTCCTTCAGGTTGCTGTCGGCGGCGTAGCGCAGGAAGCGGCGGCCGGTTTCCGTCGAGCCTGTGAAGGAGATCATGTCTACGTCCATGTGCCGGCCGAGCGGTTCACCGACGTCCGGGCCGGAGCCCGGCACCACGTTGAAGACGCCGCGCGGGACGCCGGCTTCCGTCGCAAGTTCGGCAACCCGCAGGGCCGTCAGGGAGGTTTCCTCGGCTGGCTTCACGATGACCGAACAACCGGCGGCGAGCGCCGGGCCGATCTTCCAGGCCAGCATCAGGAGCGGAAAGTTCCAGGGCAGCACCAGCCCGACGACGCCGACCGGCTCGCGCACGATCATCGCAATATGATCGTCGGAGGCGGGTGCAACCTGGTCGTAGATCTTGTCGATGGCTTCCGCGTGCCACTTGAGGCAATGGATGGTTTCGGGCACGTCCACGGTTTCGCAGTCGTAGATGGTCTTGCCGCTGTCGAGGCTTTCCATCACCGCCAGTTCCCGCCGGTTGCGGGCAATCAGCTTGGCGAAGCGGATCAGGATGTCCTTGCGGTCCGAGGGGGGCAGCCTCGACCAGCGGCCGTCCTCAAAGGACTCGCGGGCTTTCTGGACGGCAAAATCGACGTCTTCAGTGCCGCAGGCCGCGATTTCGGCAAGGGTCTCGCCGGTCGCCGGATTGAAGGTCGCAAAAGTCTTGCCTGACTGGGCGGGACGATAGCCGCCGTCGATGAAGGCGTTGGCCGGCAGGGCGAGTCTGGCGGCAAGAGCCTTGTATTCGTCACGCGTCAGAAGGTCGGTCATGGTCACGCTCCCGCCGTGATGTCTTGAACAGTGGATTTCAGAACCCGGACAACCTCATCGAGCTGGCGCTTGTCGTCCTTGTTGAGGGCTTTCAGCGGCGGACGCGGCGGTCCGGAATACAACCCGCTCATTTCCACCCCGTGCTTGACGCACTGGATGAACTTGCCGCCCTGTTCGAGCACGCGCATCAGCGGCATCATCGCCGACATGATCCGCCGGCCTTTGGTGAAATCGCCTTCGACGGCGCAGGCCTGATAGAGCGCCACATGTTCCCGTGGCAGGAAGTTGGATCCCGCACAGACCCAGCTGCGCGCGCCCCAGGCAAAGAATTCGAGCGCCTGATCGTCCATGCCGCAGGACATCTGGATGTGCGGATAGTCGCGGGCCAGCAGGTGGACCCGGTTGATGTCGCCGGAACTTTCCTTGATGGCGCAGACGTTGCGCGACCGGCCCACCCGGTCAAGGAATTCCTCGCCCATGTTGACACCCATCCGGCCCGGGTAATTGTAGAGTATGATCGGCAGGTCGGCGGCCCGGTCGATGGTCAGAACGTTGAGTGCGTTTTCGCGCTCGGTCGGCACTGAATAGGGCGGGGTTGCCACCAGCAGGGCTTCGGCTCCCATTTCGGCCGCACCTTCGGCCAGGGCGATGGAATCGGGTGTGCGCATGGTGCCGGTACCGACGATTAGCGGCAGTCGGCCGTCGAGCTTCTCTTTGGTGAACCGGGCAAGCTCGAGCCGTTCCTCGACCGTCTGGGCATAGTTCTCGCCGGTTGATCCGCCGGAGATCAGTCCGTTGACGCCGCTTTCCACGAGATGGTCGACGATTTCACCAAGAGAGTCCCAGACAACATTGCCGTCGTCGTCATAGGGCGTCACGACGGGCGTGTAGATGCCCTCGAAGGTCATGATGGGGGTCATTTGAAAGTGTCTCCGGCTTTCAAGCGGATTTCAGTTTCGGCGGAGCGCCGAGCGGTGCCTCCAGACCTTCGGGCATGACGAAGAGTTCGATCTGGTCCCGCGACAGGGCCCAGTGCTCCAGGGCGAGTTCCGCGGCCCGGGTCTCGTCTCCCGTTTCGATCGCCGCGATCATTTCGTCATGCTGCTGGCAGGCAAGGGAAAGCGGGTCTTCCTTGGCGCCCGACTTCGGCCGGAAGAAAGTCATCGCGATCCTTGTGTGATCGATCAGCAGCCGGTCGAGGCTTGCCAGAAGATAACTGTTACCGGCCATGTGACCGGTGATGCGGTGGAAGCGGTCGTTGGTGAGCGCGCGCGCCGTGACGTCGCCAGCTTCCAGTGCTGCCCGGAAATCCTCCTGGGCTTCTTTCAGCTCTTCGATCTGGGCCTGCGTGGCGTTCTGAGCAGCGAGTCGCAGGATGGCGCTGTAGATCAGGGGTGCCGCCAGGAAGAAATCGCGCAGCGTCAGATGGGTCATGTCGGAAACACGAGCGCCGCGGTTGAGCTGCAGCGTCACATAGCCTTCCCCGGCGAGCTGCTGCAGCACTTCGCGCAAGGGGGTGCGTGACAGGCCGTAGAGATCGCAAAGCTCCGTTTCTTCCAGGGCACTGCCGGGTTTGCGCTCCAGGGTCAGGATCGCGCGTTTCAGATCTTCAAAAGCAACCCACTTTGCCGTGCCGCGCTTGAGGGACATCGGACCACTCCGTCTTGTTTCCTGTTGACTGATCTGTATACATGATGTGTACAATAGCGATACAGAAATAATACAAGCCTCGAAGGGCCGTGAATTGGCCAGAGGCGACAGAGGCCGGAGAAAAGCGACATGTCCCGGACGCGCGATGTCACCTTTCTGTTGCTCGATGATTTTTCCCATATCGCCTTTGCCTGCGCGGTGGAGCCGCTGCGCATCGCCAATCTGCTGCAGGGCGAAGACATCTACCGGTGGCGTTTGGCGTCGGTCTCAGGCAAAACGGCTGTCTGTTCCAACCGGACGGTGACGCTCGTGGACCAGGGGCTGGAGCCGCTGCCACATCGTTCAAGCCTGTTTTTGGTGTCCGGGCAGAATGTCGGCGAACGGGCGACGCCCGAAGTCCTTTCCTTCATCCGGCGGGAGCGGGCGCGAGGTACGCGGATCGGCGCGATCTGTTCCGCGGCTCACATTCTGGCCAGTGCCGGCCTGCTGGACGGACGCCGGGCCGCTATCCACTGGTCCTTCCATGACAGTTTTCAGGAGAACTTTCCGGACGTTCAGCTGTGCAAGAATGTATTCGTGGCCGACGAGATTTTCGTGACGGCTTCCGGCGGCACGGCGGCGGCCGACCTGATGCTGCATCTGATCGGCGAAAGCCATGGCAACGACCTTGCGGTCGCGGTCGCCGACATGATGGTCTATTCCGGTGTCCGGACTGCAAATGCGCCGCAGCAGATCTCCCTTCAGGCTCGTCATGGTATTCGCAATCCGCATATCGCCGAGGCAATCCGCCTGCTCAACGAAAGCGCGCCCTATTACCTGCAGACCTCGGAAATCGCCCGAAAGATCGGCATCTCGACGCGCCAGCTGGAGCGGTTGTTCCAGAAGCACCTGAAGGTGTCGCCGAAGAAATTCGCCATCAACCAGAAACTCATGAAGGCGCGGAACCTTTTGCTCCAGACCGAACAATCCGTATCGGAAATCGCGCTGGCCTGCGGTTATGAATCCCCTTCGCACTTCATTCGGACCTACCAGAGTCGTTATGGCGTGACGCCTCATAATCAGCGGGTGTGCGGGGATAACCCGCAGGCGGTTTTCCAGTCGGTCTGAGCCTCGGTCCGTAAAATAGCGCGCCACGGTAAAATTCGTGTTGTGCGAGATAAAAATTTAGTAAATAAATCACTCCCCGTGATGTTCTGAAACCCTTCCGGATCCGCAGTAACGCGCGTTGCCATCCGGAGGGCGTCCGCATAAGGGGAAATTCGTGACTTTTGAAAACAGCCGTTCCTTCTATATCGGCGGGGCCTGGGTGCCGCCGGTAGTCGCTCACGATTACGCCGTTGAGAACCCGGCCACGGTAGAGGTGATCGGGCATATTTCCTGCGGCAGCGTGCAGGACGTCGATCGGGCCGTTGCAGCGGCGCGGCAAGCTTTTCCGGACTGGTCGCGGACGGAGCCGTCAGCGCGTCGGGACTTCTTGCAAAAAGTCCGCAGGCTATATGAAGGCCGCCTTGATGAATTCGCACAGGTCATCATGCAGGAGCTCGGCTGTCCCATCGACCTGAGTCGGAGCGGGCAGGCCGCCGCCGGATTGGGGCAACTCGACGCCATTCTGGAGGCGTTGGATGACGTGAAATGGACCGAGGACCTCAGGAACGGTAACAGGATTTTCCGCGAAAGCCGGGGCGTTGCCGGACTGATCACCCCCTGGAACTGGCCCCTCAACCAGATCGGCCTCAAGGTCTTCGCGGCGCTGGCCGCCGGCTGCACCGTCGTCCTGAAACCGAGCGAGATCACGCCGTTCAATGCAATGATCCTTGCCGATGTCCTGCATGAGGCGGGGTGCCCGAAAGGTGTCTTCAATCTTGTCAATGGAACGGGAGACGCCGTCGGGGCGGCCCTTGCCGGGCACCCCGGCGTTGATTGCGTGTCCTTTACAGGATCGACCGGCGCTGGGCGTGCCGTTTACGGGGCGGCTGCTTCAAGGATCCGGCCTGTATCGCTGGAGCTTGGCGGCAAGTCGCCGAGCTTGATCTTCGCCGATTGCGATGTCGAGAAAGCCGTGCGGCGGAACCTGGAAAAACTCATGCCGAATTCCGGCCAGAACTGCAACGCGCCCTCGCGCCTTCTGGTCGAACGGTCCGTCTATCAGCGCGCCATGGATTTTGCAGCGGAGCATGTGGAGTCGATTGCGGTCGGTGATCCCTCCGCGTCCGGGGCACATCTCGGCCCTGTGGCCAACAGGCGGCAGTATGAGCACATCCAGCGCCTGATCCGGGCCGCCATGGATGAAGACGCCACGCTTCTGGCCGGTGGGCCGGGGCGGCCGGATGGATTAGCGCACGGCCATTTCGTGCGTCCGACCGTCTTCGGCAATGTCAGCAACGACATGACCATCGCGCGCCAGGAAGTGTTCGGGCCGGTCGCCGTGCTCATTCCCTTCGACAGCGAAGCGGAGGCTGTGGCGCTGGCCAACGACAGCGACTACGGTCTTGCAGCCTATGTGCACACGGACGACGAAGTCCGGATGCAGAGCGTGGTGCGTCAACTGAAGGCCGGCATGGTGTTCCGCAACGGCGCGGAGATTGCAGCCGGCAGCCCCTTTGGCGGGGTCAAGCAATCCGGCATCGGCTACGAGGGCGGCGTCTTCGGTATCGAGGAGTTCCTCGACCTGAAGCTGGTCGCCTGATTGCTAAGAGTTCTGCGGCGGCTTGCGGGCGCTGTCCCGCCAGATGATTTTCGCCCCGAGGGTGATCTTCTTGCTGACGTCCCGGCCGCCGCAGCGTTCCGCCAGGAGTTCTACGGCGGTCTTGCCGATCAGTTCGGCCGACAGCTTGACGGTGGTGAGTGGCGGGACCAGAAACTGTGCCGCCGGAATGTCGTTGAAGGCGACGACGGCAATGTCCTCGGGGATCGATTTGCCGTTTTCCTTCAGAGCCATATAGGCGCCGATCGCCAGGCTGTCGGTGGCTGCGACGATGACGTCGGGCAGCTTTTTCCCGCGTAGCAGATCCAGTGTCAGATCGTAGCCGTTCTGGGAGGTCTTGCCTTCCCGGCGCATGAGGGTTTCATCGAACAGCTCGCGTTTGCTGAGCCAGTCGACGAAGGCCGCGGCGCGGGCTTCCATCTGGTGGGCGACCGTGGGCGAAGTGTCCGGCCGGTTCCGCTTGAAGCCGATGAAGCCGATGTCCCGGTATCCGGCGTCGACCAGATTGGAAAGCAGGGCGGACATGGATCCGACAAGGTCATGTTTGACCGTGTCGCGGTCCGCGTAGTCGTAATAGGGCAAGTCCTCGCCGGCAAAGGCGATGAGATCGGTTTCCGCCAGGATCGCCGAAAGCGCCTCTTCGCTGTGGTGGCCCATGAGGACGATCCCGGTTGCCGGGTCGATGCTGATTTCGCTGGCCGGGTCATCGCTGTAGTGAACGGCAGTCGAAAGTCCCATGGCCTGGCAGGTCTTTTCCACCCCGACGCGGACGCCGACATAATAGGGGTCGGCGAGCTCCTGGTCGTCCGACAGGCCTTGCAGCACAAGCACGTTCCTGAGCGGGCTTGCAGCCATCTCGCCGCTGCTGCGGGCCAGGCGCTTGTCGCGGGGCGTCGAATAATTCAACTCGGCGGCGGTCTCGATGACCTTCTTGCGCACCTCCTTGGTCACCGACAATTTGGGATCGGCGCTGAGCACGCGCGAAACCGTCGTCGGCGAAACACCCACCCTTTTTGCAATGTCCTTGATTGTCGCCACTGTGAATTCCGTCTCCCGCAAGGCCTCTTGTAAGCTCCCTGCAGCTTACGGCTGATTTTTAGTAATATTGCCTTCATCCGAAGCGGTCTAGAGGCGGCCGGGCCGTTGATGGATGTTCGGGTCAATTTTCCAAATGCTGTTCCTCTGGGTTCCTCATCGTCGAGACGGGGTGGGGAAGAGGCCGCCTGGCTTCTGCCCGCTCTCGTCCCTGCGTGACGGAAACTCATCACCCTTCTGAATTCATTTTCCAATCGGATCGCAAGCGCCGCGTACTTCCGGATCACGAATCCGCCGCTTGTACGGCCCGCGGGCCTGAGGCGGGCGGCGCGCGCCAGCTCCTCGAGAGCCGGTGGAAAACGTTGGTAAATCTCGTTCAGTA
>NZ_JBNKYW010000263.1:0-7152 GCF_050301095.1 Roseibium sp. | reverse complement strand
GAGATTTGGCCGTGGCAGCTTGAACCTGGTGATTGTTCCGGGCTGGATCTCGAACCTGGACTGCTGGTGGGACCATCCCAGTACGGTGTCCTGGCTGGAACGCTTCGGCGACTACGCCAATGTCCTGCTTTTCGACAAGCGCGGGACAGGCCTCTCGGATCGGGGAAAAGGCATGCCCGGTATGGATGAGCGCATGGATGACATCCGTGCGGTCATGGACCATGAGGGTATCGAGGATGCCGCTCTTTTCGGCTTGTCGGAAGGGGGCACGCTGGCAGCGTTATTTGCCGCCTCCAATCCCGATCGATGCCGCGCGCTGGTTCTTCAGGGCGCACTGGCGCGTTTCGAGCACTGGATTGAAGACGAGACAGCTTTCAACGCCTTTCTCGCATACGTGCACGATTATTGGGGGTCGGGTGCCAGCTACGTGCACTACTCGCCTTCGATGGCCGGGGATGCCGAGTACCAGGGCTGGTGGGCAAGACGTGAACGCGCAGGAGCAAGCCCGGGTGCAGTGGCCGACCTCATGCACCTGAACCGGCAGATCAGCGTGGCGCAGGTTCTGCCGGCCGTTCAGTCGCCAACGCTGGTCATCCACCGGCGGAAGGATCTCATCGTTGACATAGAAGGCGGCCGGGAAGTGGCCCGGCTCATCCCCGATGCGGAACTGCTGGAGCTCTCCGGTGCCGATCACGCACCATGGACGGGCGGCGACATCGACATGATCGCCGACCGGATCGAGGAGTTTCTTACCGGCGCCAAACCGTCACCGGCGGTCGACAGGGTTCTGGCCACTGTTCTGTTCACGGATATCGTGGCATCGACGGAGCTTGCCACACAGTTGGGCGACGAGGCATGGGACCGCTTGCTGCACCGCCATGACGCGTTAGTCGATGAGCAGCTTGCGCGCTTCCGGGGCCTAAAAGTCAAGTCGCTGGGTGATGGCCACCTGGCAACGTTTGACGGCCCCGCGCGCGCCATCTACGCGGCACTGGCGCTAACCGAAGCCGTTGAGGAGCTGGGATTCGAGCTCCGGGCCGGCGTACATATCGGCGAGGTGAAACGGAGCGGCGACGACATTTCGGGCCTTGCCGTTCACATAGCCGCCCGCGTCATGGGAGAGGCCGAACCGGGCGAGTGTCTCGTTTCACGGACGGTTCGAGACCTTGCCGCCGGTTCCGATCTCACCTTCCGGGAGCGCGGCCAGCGGGTTCTCAAGGGCGTGCCGGACCCTGTTCAAATATTCAATGCGTCAAAAATCTGAATGACGGTGCTGCAAATAGCAAACACCGTCCTAAAACCATACCTAGGATATCCGGTATGACGACCGATCTAACGGCAATTGCAGACATTGGTCGCATGGCATCTTGGTGTCAGCTCAGGGCCGTGAAATCCATTTCTCTGGGGCCGCGCAGCAACGTCTCCCTTGAGGGCGCCCAGGAGCTGGCCCGCTTTGGCAAGCTCCCGGACGACTTGTCCAGCATCTTCGCTTAAACGCCCTTTAAGCCGCCTTTGAAAGCCGTTCGCTAGCGATCTCGTAATAGGCTTCCTCGCGTTCACAGCCGATGAACCGACGGCCAGCCCTCAATGCCGCAACCCCCGTGGTCCCGGAGCCGGTAAACGGGTCCAGGATGGTCCCGGCCGGGCAAACCTGGACGAGGGCGTCCATGAGCGGAACCGCTCTCCGGTCGTGTGCCTCTTCGGCCCGCCGGCCGTGACACCACAGCGGATCACGCCGGGATGGGGCGGGCCGTCCTTGTCATGCCGCGCACCTGTTGAACCTCGAAGGATGATTTCCGGCATACGAATGCCGCCGGCCGGATTTGCCGGTGTGATCCTGGCCGAATCCCAAATTCTTCCGACTGGATTAAAACTTTTCTTGTTATTTCAACAAAAAAAGTGATTTTTCTTTCCGTTCAAAAATATTTGTGCCGAAAATCGAAATATTTTCCGCCAAGCCTTGTTTTGAACACGGTGATAGCCTAAGTACAGGTACTCGATATTGTTTGACGAAATTTGCGACTGCGCGGCGAGCCGCGTTCTCTACGATCTCCCTATCAACGTCGACCTAACCGCTTTGCCGTGCAGACCGCATGGCGGGCACTCTATCATGACCGATTGAAAGGAAATCGTTATGACCGTCGGAACCGTAAAATTCTTCAATGCCAACAAAGGCTTCGGATTCATTCAGCCGGAAGGCGGCGCAGCTGACGTGTTCGTTCACATCTCTGCCGTTGAACGCGCCGGCATGCATTCCCTGGTCGAAGGCCAGAAGGTCAGCTTTGAAGTGGTCCAGGACAGCCGTTCCGGCAAGTCCGCTGCGGACAACCTTCAGGAAGCTTAGGTTCTCGTCCAGGTTCATGACCACGGATGTACTGGCACGAACCATCAGGATGAGAGGAAAGGTCGGGCATCTCCCGACCTTTTCTTGCTTTCGGCGCCTCGAAAGGAGAACTCCATGCAGCACGAACATAACCTCCGCCCGCGGCGGGAGACGGCAGAGACCAAGGCCGAGACGACCAAGCGCATCTCTCAGGAAATGACGCAGACCGAAGCCGAAATTCGCGAAGCCAAAACCATGCGGCTGAGAGCTGCCCGTCTTGCCATGCAGGAAAACCAGCCGGCTCCGGCAGCGCCGCGAAAACGCACCCGCAAACCGAAGGCGTCAACCGGATCCCGGAATTGATCCGGCGCCACGGCTATTGCCGCACCCTTGCAGCCATTGAACTCAGGAACTGACGTGACCTCACTTACGGCCGCCTCTTGCGGGGCAAAGACTGAACAACGATCCTGGACCAGGGAACTTGCACAATACCGGCAGCCGAACCCGGTTCGCAGCGTCATTGAAATCGTGGTGACGGTTCTGCCGTTCGTGATCTTCTGGGCTGCCGCGGCCCTCTCTGTCATCCACGGCGTTTGGTGGGGGCTCCTGCTGACCGTACCCGCCGCCGGTTTTCTGGTTCGCCTCTTCATCCTGCAACATGACTGCGGTCATGGTACCCTGTTCGCGCATCGCGGCCTCAACGACTGGATCGGCCGGATGCTTGGGGTCATCACCCTCACGCCCTACGACTACTGGCGCCGTACCCATGCCGTTCACCACGCTTCGGCAGGCAATCTGGACCGCAGAGGCATAGGCGACGTCGACACGCTGACCGTGGACGAATACCGCGCGCTCTCGCGCTGGCAGCGGGTTCGCTATCGGCTTTACCGCCATCCGGTCGTCATGTTCGGTCTCGGTCCGGCCTGGTTGTTTGTCTGCCAGTACAGGCTGCCCTTCGGCCTGATGCGCGCCGGAGCATTGCCCTGGATCTCGACCATCGCGACCAATATCGGCATCATCCTGCCCATTGCGGCAATGGTCTGGCTTGTCGGCCTTGTGCCTTTCCTTCTGGTTCAGATCCCGATCACGCTGATGGCGGCAACCGCAGGGGTCTGGCTCTTCTACGTTCAGCACCAGTTCGAAAGCACGCACTGGGCCAAGGACGATGACTGGAAGTTTCAGCATGCCGCGCTCCATGGCAGTTCGCATTACGATCTGCCCCGGCCGCTGCGCTGGCTGACCGGAAACATCGGCATTCACCACGTGCACCACCTGGCGGCCAAAATTCCGTTCTACCGCCTGCCCGAAGTGCTGGAGGACTATCCGGAGCTGAAATCCATCAGCCGGATCACGTTTCTGGAGAGCCTGAAATGCGTGAAGCTTGTCCTCTGGGACGAAAGCGCCCGCCGTCTCGTCTCCTTCCGGGAAGAACGGGCAACCAGATAATCCATTGATATCGCACCAGCCCCGGCTTTGACCGGGAGGAGTTGTCTGGAGCAGGATTGCTCCAGCTGCGTTCAGACGTGGCCAGGCTGCGTCAGAAGGGCGCCCTCGCGCGCCGGGTGGTCCGGAGAACGCAAAGCGCATCGAAACGCGGCCGGGGAGGGCGCTGGACGCCATTCGCCGCATCGGCGAGGGTGCATTGCATGATTTCCATGCAGACTGTCCGGCCTTTCCGGTTTGCGTCCGTCCCGGTGAATGCCCGCCTCAATGAAGGGGCCTGTGCATGTTTGCCGATCGGTTGGGTAGCCTGCCTGCCGGACGGACTGACCGCTCTGCCGTTTTTTCTTTTGCATCCGTTTTTTACTGCCTGACCGAAAGGGCCGGCCGTGCAGGTTCCTCCGCCTGGCATTGCCGTGATGCGGCGGTTCTTGGTCCGTTTTCCTTCAAAGTAATACGTGGTTCTACAAAAGAGTTCTTGCTGATGTGTAGAATAGGCAAGGGATTGAAATAACTAAAATTTTGGGGTCATGAGGTTGTTGGGAATGATGGTAATGAGATTTCTTGAATATTTGATGATCTATTCATCGTCAAAAATGACAGCATCTACGTTTAATTTCAATTTGACTGAGAGTTAACCCGATGGAATGGAAGGAGTGGTAAGTTTTAAATTGTGATTTTGTACACTATTTGCACTCGCGCTCAACAGCGTATGGTTCAAGTGGATTCGGTTGTGCTCATGCGCTCTGGTTACAAGGGGGTGTATTTGGCGCAACCGTCCGACGATTGGGGAGTGGGGCCTGAACATGCAGGGGAGCAAGTCAAGTCTGAGACTGGTCACGGTGGCCTGGCCGTTCGTGGCAATCATCGTTACCCAGACCCTGCTTGCGACCTTCAGTCTTCAAATCGTTTCCTCCCTGCGCGCCTATGTGACGGGCGAAAGCCTCTGGTCCAAGGGTCAGAAGGAAGCGGTTTACAATCTTGAACAGTATATCGTTTCCGCGGATCCTTCTTACCTCGAGCGCTTCCGCAAGGCGATTGCCATCCCGCTCGGAGACCGGCAGGCGAGACTGGCCATGGAGGCGGGGACGGAAGACAGGTCCCTCATTGTCGAGGGGTTCCGTGAGGGCGAGAACCACCCAGACGATATCCCCGGGCTGATCCTTCTGTTTGAGAATTTCCAGTGGTTTTCCTACATGCGCGCCTCTGTCGAAGACTGGCGCAACGCGGATGTTTACATTCTGGCGCTGGAACAACTCGGCAACACGATAGGCGACGCGGCCCGATTGCCCGATGCCGAGCGACTTGAGGCCCTTGAGGAGCTCAATACGCTCGAGAGGAAGATCGTCCCCCTTTCCAGGCAATTTTCCCATTCTCTGGGCGAAGGAAGCAGGGTCGTTCAGACCCTTTTGCTGCTTGCAAATCTGGCGCTGGCGGCAATCTTTGTCCTGCTCACGGTCTGGCGGCTTAACAGCTTCCTGAAGCATCGCCGTTCAATCGAGGGGCAGCTTTCCTGGAATGCGTATCACGATGACCTGACAGGCTTGCCCAACCGGCGGCTGTTTGAACGGGAATTGCGGGAAACACTCGAAATCAAGGGAAGCCCGCACGCGGTCATCCTGCTCGACCTGGACCAGTTCAAGAGCATCAATGATACCGGCGGTCATGCCGTCGGCGATCATCTCTTGAGATGTGTCGCCCGTGATCTGCCGGGCATCCTTCACAAAAACGTCCTGCTTGCCCGGTTGGGCGGTGATGAGTTCGGCCTGGTTTTGAGAAATTGTACGGCGGATGAAGCAAATGCCATCGGCTGCAGATTGCGGGAGGCGGTGGAGAAGATCGACTTTTCCTGGGAGGGGCTGCGTTACGCGGTGACAGCCAGCATCGGCGTCGTGGCCATCGGAGAACAGGCCTACACCTTCTCCGAAGCGCTGCGTGCAGCCGATGTCGCCTGTTATATCGCCAAGGAGAGGGGGCGAAACCGCGTCCATATCCATACCTCCCGGGACTGCGAGCAGTCTCATTTCGCCTCCAGTCTCGCATGGGTCCAGCGATTGCACCGCGCCGTGGAACAGGGGAATTTCTGCCTGTTTCTCCAGGCGATCGCGCCGGCAGGTAACTGCAACGGCCAGGTTACCCACTACGAGATCCTGCTTCGACTGGAAGAGGACGGGAAGACAACCTCGCCCGTGGAATTCATTCCGGCGGCTGAACGTTTCGGACTGATGCCGGTGATCGACCGTTGGGTCGTACAGAACGCGCTCGCCCTCATCGGTCAGCAGGATCCGGAAGGGCGGAACACTTATGCCATCAACCTCAGCGGGTTGACCCTGACCGACGAGACTTTCCTCGACTTCCTGCTTGGCGAACTGAATGCGTCCGGCGTGTCTCCGTCCTGCCTGTGTTTTGAGCTCACCGAGACGAGTGCGATTGCCAATTTCGAGGAAGCCATCCTGTTTATCGACACAATGCGTGAAAAGGGATGCCGGTTCGCGCTGGACGATTTCGGTGTCGGCATGTCGTCGCTGACCTATCTGAAGCGGTTGCCCGTCGATTTCGTCAAGATCGACGGCAGTTTTGTGCTGGGAATGCTGAATGACGACTCAGACCGTCTGACGGTCGAGATGATCAACAAGATCGCACATCTTTCCGGCAAGAAGACAATCGCGGAGTTCGTTGAGACGCCCGAACTCCTTGAAGCCTTGCGGACCATGGCCGTCGACTATGTTCAGGGATATGCCATCGGTCGGCCCGAACCGTTCGTGCCCAGCGAGGCACTGAGGCGCAGGTTCGCCAGCAAGGCGGTTTTCCCGGACGTCGTGACCATCTCCCCGGAAAAGACGCCCGGTAACAATCGCGAAAAAGTACGCGGCGGTGAAGGGTGGCGGGCCGCCAAGGTCTTTCTGAAAACGCCTTAGACGGAGCTCTCGGTCAAAACCGGCCGGGACAGCTCCTATTTCCGTTTGCCGAATGTCCGTTTGCCGGTGCCGGCAGGGGGCACTGTCGCGGATGCCGGGTCTTTCGGCTGGCGGGCCGGTTCACCGCGCTTGCTGTCGAGAATGCTTTCGGCCGTTTCGGAGCGGAAGTTTTGGGTGCCAAGGTTGACATCCGAGGGCTGCAGGACCTGCTCCCGCTGTTTGCCCTTGTGACGCTTGTCGCCAACGAATTCCACTCCGCAGCGGAGGCCTTCCTCCCAGCGCCGTTCGCAGGTCACCTCGTAATCCGCCAGTTCCATGTAAAGTTCAAATTCCGCAGGCAGCAGATAGGGTTGCTCGAATTCAAGGAGCGCGCCGCCCTCGGCGAGGTTCCGGACGGTGCAGGGGATCGACCGCAGCCCGTTTTCGAAAACCATTTTTCCCTTTTTGAAAACGCGGGCCAGGTGTGCACGC
>NZ_JBNKYW010000262.1:0-8735 GCF_050301095.1 Roseibium sp. | reverse complement strand
TCTTCCGCAGCTTTAACGGCCTTGTCGATGTCTTCCGCCGTGCCCTCGAAGAACGAAGAACCCACTCCGTCCATCGGCAGGTTCGAGAACATATTTTCCGAGGAGGTCCATTCTCCTGCAATCAGGTGTTTGCCCTTCGGGGTGAAACTCATGCTGAGACCCTTTGATGTTCTTTTGACGTTCGGTTCCTTCCACCTCCATATCCACACGAAAAGCGGTACAGGTCGAAGGTCCGAAAAATTTCGGTTGATCAGGTTCAGACGGCTTTGAAACCGGTGACGAACTGGCGTCATTCGACACGGTACGCCATCTTTTCACAACTGGTCTTATGACAACAAAATGAGGACAACCGTACTCCGCAACCAGCCTGAAACCTGTCGGTAGGCGGCCCAATTAAATTGGATCCAATATACAAAATGTCAGGAAAATCACTGGACCGCAACCGGACAAGTGGTCATATCCGCATAAGACACAAGTTTTCTTGTCACCAACAGGGAACTCAGAACCACTCGGTCATGACGCTGGCCGACGGGTTTCGCGGTATTCTCGACCTATTTCGGGTGCGTTGGCGGCAAGGTCAGGAGAGGCCGAGCATCTTCCCTGGATCGACGATCCTGTCGAACTCCGTTTCATCAACCAGACCAAGGTCCAGGCAAGCCTGCTTCAGGGTCAGGTCCCGTTCGAAGGCATAGTGAGCAGCGTGACTTGCCTTGTCATAGCCTATCACGGGACTGAGAGCAGTCACCAGCATGAGCGATTGATCAAGGTACTCCCGGATCCGTTTTTCGTTCGGCTCCATGCCATCGACCAGGAAGTGGGCGAAGTTCCGGCTGCCGTCTCCCAGTATACGAACCGATTGCAGGATGGCATTGATCATGAGGGGTTTGTAGACGTTCATTTCCAAATAGCCGCCTGCCCCACCCAGTCCGACGGCGACATCGTTGCCGATCACCTGAGCAGCCGCCATGGCCAGCGACTCGCACTGCGTAGGATTGACCTTGCCCGGCATGATCGAGGAACCGGGCTCATTGGCTGGTATTTTCAGTTCGTAGAGCCCGCATCGCGGCCCGCAGGAAAGCAGACGGATGTCGTTGGCGATCTTGTAGAGGGATACCGACAGCGTCCTCATGGCCCCGCTCAACATGACCAGCGCGTCGTGGCTTCCCTGCACGGCGAATTTGTTGGGCGCGGATACGAAGGGTAACCCGGTCAGATCGGAGATCTTTTCTGCAGCCTTCGCCGCGAATTCGGGGTGGGCGTTGATCCCGGTGCCGACGGCCGTTCCGCCCAGAGCAAGTTGAAAAACATCCGTCAGCGCCTGATTGATTCGGACTATGTCCTGCCTCAGCATCTCCGTGTAGCCGGAAAACTCCTGCCCGAGCGTCAGCGGCGTCGCATCCTGCATATGCGTCCGGCCGATCTTGATGATCCGTTCCCACTCCTTTGCCTTCGCGTCCAGGCTGTCGTGCAAGGTCTGAACGCCCGGAAGGAGCCTTTGTGTCGTCTGGATTGCCGCAGCCATGTGCATGGCGGTCGGAAAGGTGTCATTGGACGACTGGGACATGTTGACATGATCGTTCGGGTGCACCGGGTCCTTGGATCCAAGAACGCCGCCGGCCAGCGCGATTGCCCTGTTCGAAATCACCTCGTTGACGTTCATGTTGGTCTGGGTGCCGCTTCCCGTCATCCAGACATGCAACGGGAAATGCGCGTCGAGCCGGCCGCTTGCAACCTCTCCTGCGGCCCGCACGATCAGATCAGACAACTCCGTGTCCAGCAATCCGAGGTCAGCATTGGTCAACGCCGCGGCTTTTTTCAGGACCCCATAGGCATGAATGAGCTCGATCGGCATGAGATCCGTTCCGATCGAGAAATACCGGATGGACCGCTGCGTCTGCGCTCCCCAGTACTTGTCTTCCGGCACATCGATCTCGCCGAGACTGTCGCTCTCTCTGCGCATGGCAATTCTCCTGAAGGCATTGTTTCAGGCGAGCAGGTTCGAAATCAGCTCGCTCTCCGCATCTTTCAACGCGTCGATGACATCGAAGTGATGTTTGCCGGCGTCTTCATGGAACTCCGCATTTGACCAGGCTTCGGCCAGCAGACGAGACTGGCGGATAAATTCCGGTCTTTCAGCTCCTCCCACCCAGGCAACGACCGGCGAGCCGACTGAAGCGCCCTTCAATGCCGGGCTTTCCGCTTCGGCATCCGCTTCGCTCATTTGAAAGTCGTCGTTCATTTTCGTGTTCCGGAGCGGTCGAAGGTCATGGAGCCCGCTGATGGAGACGACCTTTTCTATCCGCTCCAGTACCTCTGGCTTCAACGGAGTATTCTCGCTCACCATGCGAGTGACCAGATGCCCTCCAGCCGAGTGGCCGGTCAATCGGATCGGACCGCCGACACGTTCCGCGGCCTTGGAGACCGCTGCACCGATTTGCCGCGTGATATCGGCGATCCTGACATCCGGCGCGAGATCGTAGCTGGGCAGGCACACGGTCCACCCTCTGGCAAGACACCCTGTCGCCAGATGCGACCAGTAGGACCTGTCGAACTTCAGCCAATAGCCGCCATGCACGAAGACAACCAGACCTTTTGACCGGCCTTCCGGATGAAAAATATCAAGCCGCTGACGGTCCGTTTCACCATAAACGATACCGAGATCCTTCTTCATCCACGTCTTTCGGAAGCTTTCAGCTTCTTCCGCCCAGCGAGCCGGATAGTCCGCGGCACCCGGAATATACGCACCGTTGGCATAGGCATCGTCCCAATCGGTAATCTCACTCACGCTCATACAGCTCGTCCTTGTCGATTCTCAAAACTGGCGGAGGCATGTTTGCACAAATTGAACCACAAGCGGAACGGGAAGAAAAATCCTGCCGCCTTGTCAAATCACCGGCCCCCATCCTAACGTCGCCCGAAAAGTGCCGCATGGAGGACGAACGCAAATGATGGAACGCTGTTCCGACAGGGTAGCCAGTTTGGCACATTTCCTCACAAGAAACGCCGCCAGATGGCCGGAACGCCCCGCGATCGTCTGGGAAAACAAAACCTGGAGCTGGGCCGCTCTGAACAAACGTGTTTCCGCCCTGGCCCGTGCCCTCCAATCGGAATTTCAGGTCGGCAAGGGCGACCGTCTGCTTGTTCAGGCTCAAAACTCCAATCAGATGATCGAGATCATGCTGGCGGCCTTCCGTCTCGGCGCCGTCTGGGTTCCGTGCAATTTCCGTCAGGCGCCTGGCGAAACGGCCTATGCGGCCGAAAAGTCAAAGGCCAGAATTTTCCTTTGTGATGCGGAGTTCGTGGCTCAGGGAGAAGCCGTGCGGGCCTCGTGCCCGGAACTGGCGGGAGTGATCACGATTGGGGAGAGCACATTCGGAACCTCCTATGAAGCTCTTGTCGACAGTCATTCCGGAGCTGAATGCTCAAATGCGCCTGTGGACCACAACGATCCCTGCTGGCTTTTCTTCACATCCGGTTCGACCGGGCGCCCCAAAGCCGTCGTTCTGACCCACGGACAGATCGGCTTCGTGACCGTCAACTACATGGCCGACCTCCTGCCCGGAACGACGGAGCTGGACGCTTCACTGGTGATTGCGCCCCTTTCTCATGGCGCGGGCCTTCAGCTCATTGCCCAGCTGGTCACGGGAGCAGCGCATGTTCTGATGCCCGACGGCAGCTTCAAACCCCAGGCAGCCTTTGAGCTGATCGAGAAACACAAGGTCAGCAACATGTTCACGGTCCCCACCATCGTGAAACGCCTTGTGGAGGATCCTGCAGTCGACAGGTTCGACCATTCCAGCCTCCGCCACGTCATCTATGCCGGCGCACCCATGTACCGGGAGGACCAGAAACGGGCCCTTGAGAAACTGGGGCACGTACTGGTCCAGTATTACGGCCTGGGAGAAGTGACCGGCAATATCACGGTGCTGCGCCCGCAGGACCATTTCCTGGAGGACAGCCCCCAAGCTCGGATAGGCACTTGCGGAACCGAGCGCACCGGCATTGAAGTCTCCATTCAGGACGACGAAGGGAACATTCTCGCGCCCCATCAGACCGGTGAAGTCTGCGTGATCGGCTCCGCGGTCTGCGCCGGCTATCTGGAAGACGAAGGCGCAAACGCAAAATCTTTCCGGAACGGCTGGTTCCGAACCGGCGACATCGGTCACATGGACGAACAGCGCTACCTCTATCTGACGGGACGCGCTTCCGACATGTATATTTCCGGCGGCTCCAACGTCTATCCACGCGAAGTCGAGGAAGTGCTTCTCGCCCACCCTGATCTGTCCGAAGTCGCAATCCTCGGCGTCCCTGATCCACAATGGGGCGAAGTAGGCCTCGCCGTCTGTGTAGCAGAAGACGGCGCAAAGCTTGACGAGGGCAGTCTCGCAGCCTTCCTTGACGGCAAGGTTGCCCGCTACAAGATGCCCGCACGCTACCTGTTCATCCAGGAAATGCCCAAGAGCGCCTACGGGAAGATTACCAAGAAGATCGTTCGCGAACATCTGGCTGAACAGGGGCTACTATGAGACGGCCCGCCCCCTCTGCTCTCGCAGACATCAGGCATCCGGGGCCAAAGGCTTCGAACCGGCTCCCCCATGTTTTGTGTGTCGCCGAAGCTGACAGCTTTGAACCGCAGGCAGGCGAAGGGCTGCTTGAAGCACTGGGGCGCTGGGCGGAACGAAACGGCTACAGTTCAGCGGTACTGGAACTTCAGGGCCTTTCGCTCAATTCCTTTGACTACGTCATGCCGGACCGGGCAATCGACGACCGACATGCAGCCTGGTACAGCGACACCCATACTTCCAAGAGCGCCATTCTCAAAGACGCAGTCGCCATTCTCGGATGGAAGGACGGGGACTGGTTTGCACATATCCACGCGTACTGGCATGAAGGCGGTGCATATCGCCTCGGACATTTGTTGCCGCACACACTGATTGTTCGGGATGCCACTCGATTGCAGGGGTATGGACTGAAGGGGGCAAGGTTTGAAGCGCAAGCGGATCCGGAAACCGAATTCACACTGTTCCGGGTCGCGGAAGACCGCACAACGCCCGTGCAAGAAGAGCCAAATGCACTGATCACGACCCTCGCCCCCTTCGAGGATCTTCATGAAAGTATTGCCGCCCTTGCAGGAAACCTGTCACCGGGACCGGTTGCAGCGCACGGTCTCGGAAGTCTGGCCGGTGCGGAGTTTCATGAAGCTGCTCCCATGACGGGGCTCATATCCGAGATCCTGCTGAAAACTCCGGCAGGAATGACCTCCGATGGCGTTACAATGATTCCCGTTCGCTGCGTCGATCTGGAGGGCCACCTGCACGAAGGACGGCTTGTTCCCGGCGCAGCACCAACGCTGGTGACCTGCGAATTGTTGCTGAGGCGGACCGGCACAGAGTCACTAAACGTCTGACGCTTAAGGGCATCTTCATCCGATGACCTTGCCCCGAACAGAACAGCAAGAGAACATTTACCCTTGCAGAACACAATAGGAACAGGTAATGTGTTCTTGATTTGTACCAACCCGTTCTCGTGATCAGGGGAAGCCGACATGCTCACGCGCAAGCAGTATGAACTGCTCATGTTCATTCATGAAAGATTGAAGGAAACCGGTGTTCCGCCGTCTTTCGATGAAATGAAGGATGCGCTCGACTTGCGCTCCAAATCCGGCATTCACCGGCTGATTACCGCTCTGGAGGAACGGGGCTTTATCCGGCGCCTGCCGAACCGGGCGCGTGCGATGGAAGTCGTCCGCTTGCCGGACTCCATCGCACCGGGGCTTGGAACGCCACGGGCACGCGGCAGTTTCTCACCCGAGGTTATCGAAGGGTCCCTTGGCAAACAGGCCCCGACGCAATCGGCCCCTGTTGCCGAACAGAGCGGTATCGAGATCCCGGTAATGGGCCGCATTGCCGCAGGTGTCCCCATCGAAGCCATCCAGACCCACAGCCACTCCATTTCCGTGCCGCCCGACCTGCTCGGCAAGGGCGAACACTACGCCCTGGAAGTCCGTGGCGATTCGATGATTGAAGCCGGCATTCTGGACGGAGATACGGTTCTCATCCGCAAGACAGAAAGCGCGGATAGCGGCGATATCGTGGTAGCCCTTGTCGACGACGAGGAAGCCACGCTGAAACGGCTGCGCAAGAAAGGCGCCTCCATCGCACTCGAAGCCGCAAACCCGGCCTATGAAACCAGAATTTTCGGCCCCGGACGCGTACGTGTCCAGGGACGTCTGGTCGCCCTGTTCCGTCAGTACTGATCAGAATCAGCAATATCAATTTCGGCTGGCGGTGGATTGTGCCGCCAGTGCCTTTCGCAAGCTTGCCCGCGTAACGGTTCCCTGCCGATGCCATGGTCTCGGCGGGTCTGGTATCGCATATTTGATCCTGCCAATTCTGAGGCTGTTAGAGCCTCTCCCGGCAACTGCGTTTTCAGGACTTTGCGGGTTGGCAAAGTCCGCATCGCTTTCGCGCTCGAGCCAGATCGAAACCGCTCCACGCCTTTCGCGCACGCCTTTATCGAACAACGCACTCGCCGCACAGCTCCGAGGAGCGATCAGATCGCTAACGATAATATCGGCGTAAGCACAGTCCTGAACCAAAGCCTCCGGCTCTTTTGGAAGAGCAATCGCCAGAGCCTTTTCAACCGGACGCGCCAGCCTTTCGTCACCATTGACGTCATGAGCCAGGACCACGCAGCCCCATTGATCGCAGGCCCTCTGCGGCGACTTCATCTTGCGCGATAAAATCGCGCTGCCCGGAACACCCTCCGCCTGAAGCCACAAATCACCCGCAAACGTCCGGCGACTGGAAGACACCCGCAATACTCCTTCTACATCACGGGCAGCCACGAGGCGGCCCGAGGCTGCAATCTGAATATCCGGCGGTTTTGCCAGCGTGACGAGAACGATTGCCGGCCCCAGCGGCAACAAGGCCCAAAGGCGTTGCCTGCCACACAAAAGGAGGCCGGCAAAAAGGGCCGACATAAACAGCAGGGCCGGAATGCTATCCAACGTCCCGACGGCACCGGCGCCGTCACCCAGGTCCGCCGTCAATCTGGCAACCGTCTCGAGCAATGACAGGCCGAAGGACATGATTGTAAGCGGCAGGGCTGACAGCCCCAAAGGCATCAGCACAAGCGCAAGCACACCCATCGGCATGACAACAAGGGAGAAGACGGGCATGCCCAGGAGATTGCCGACAACACCGTAAGGAGCGACCCGTCCGAAATGATGCATCCCGACAATTCCGGTTGCCAGACCCGCGACGATGGCTGTCACGCACAGGCCGAGCCCCCATTTGCCGACAGTTGCGGCCAAACGCCTCGCAATCCCCGCACCGGACCGGTCGCGCCTCCCCCAATCGGGCCTTCTTTGCCTCCAGATTTCATAGACTGCGACCAGACAGATCACCGCAGCGAATGACATCTGAAAACCGGGAAAGAAAAGCCGTTCCGGCGCGATCAGCAAAAGGAACAAGGCCGCCAAAGCAACACTGCGTAACGTCACCCCGCGGCGCCCGGTGAGCACGCCGAGAAAAACAAGCGCGATCATCAGATAAGACCGTTGCGTAGCAACTTCGGCCCCGGACAAAAGAAGATAGCCGCTGGCCGCAATGAGGGCCGTCACCGCCGCCCATTTATGAGTCGGCCACCTGAGTGACAGCGCAGGTACAAGTGCAAATAGAAACAATGTCGCCGCATAGGCGCCACCAGCAAATAGCGCCATATGAAGACCGGAAATCGCCAGGATATGCGCCAATCCCGCAGCGCGAAGCACCTCTTCCTGTTCTGAGCCGATTCCGCTCCGGTCACCGACAAGCAAGGCTACGGCCAACCCCGTTTCCGGGCGGCTTCCCAGGACAGACCGGATCCGGGAAGCTACGCTGTCCCGAAGCCTTTGCAAGCGCTCCGCCAAGTGCAGCCTCAGCCCGTTGCCCCCACGGTCGATAACTTCCGCAGGACCATAGCTGTAACCGGTTGCCCCAATTCTGGAAAAATAGGCTCTGAAGGAAAAATCATAACCGCCCGGGTTCACAGGTCCCGCTGGCGGGAACAGCCTTGCGGTCACAGCTATTTTTTCACCCACCCGAAGCCTGTCACCGTTCGCAATCCGCAGCCTTACTCTTTCGGGAAAGTCAGTCTTCTGCAACGACTGCCCGTTCACAGCAGAAACCTCCAACAGAACGCGCGCGCCCGACACTCCCACACGGCGATCCAGAACCCGCCCCGTGACAGTCGCGCTCATAGCCTCGGCAAGCCGTGGAGCGGCGACATATGCCGTTCGCATGGTGGCTACCGTCAGGCCTGCTGCGAAGGCAATCGCCAGAATCAGCAAACTCACAAGAGTTTGCTTCCCTCTGAACCAAAGTCCTGCTCCGCAAAAAGGAACAAGAAGCGCGGCAAGAAACGGCCAGAACGGCTCTTCGGGCAGAATTACGTAAACTGCGATCCCTGCGGAAAAGGCAAATGTACTGCAAAGCAGGCCACGACGGTCGGAAAACTGCCCTTCCCGCTCCTGGCCCAAACCTCCGGATGCCCACTCTCGCAGCGATTGCCGCAGGGATCGGCTTTCGCCAGCACCGGCCTGTTGCCGTGCACCGGGATGGCGTCGAGATATTTCGGATCGGGAAGCACTGACAGCCCTCCCGGCCGGGTGGCTGTCATTTTCCGGCAGTTCCAGTCGCCCGCTCTCCAATCCCGCCGCTCACCTCCCCAAGAAACGGCCGCGCCCTATTTAG
>NZ_JBNKYW010000261.1:0-26508 GCF_050301095.1 Roseibium sp. | reverse complement strand
ACCCGTCCGACCCAATCGGCTTCCTTGTCTGAAAGATCAGCGTACCTGCGTAACTCCTTAAAACCCTCAACTCACGCCGAGGATCGCAAGGCCAACGCCGCCTACGCTTCCCTTCCTTCAAATATCAAATTGTCAAAGAACAGAGGACCAATCCTCTTCAGACCCGCAACCAAAACTCTCAAGCGAAAACAACACTCTACCGAACCTTCAGATCCGGCCTCATCGTGCCAATTTTCTGGAATTAAGGTCACAAAACCCTGTCGCCAGCGACGTTGCCGCCGTCGATGGACCGGGTTATACGCACCACCAGCACACCCGTCAACACAAGAATTGGATTTTTTTCGAGAAAAATTTCGAAGCTCTTCAGGCGGTGGATATTAACCTTCCATTAACCCGTCGGGCAGGGGTCTTCCCCCGCCCCGCCGCCTCGGCAATTCAGCCAATCGGGGAATTGCCGAAGCCCATCAGGCGCTGGCCTGCATCAACAACAAGCGTATGTCCCGTAACCTGAGGGGCTTCCACCAGATAGCGGACCGCGGCCACGATATCTTCCGGGCCCAGCCCCTGGCCCAGCGGCGTCATCTTCTGGCGGGAGTCGAAATTTTCCCGGCTTTGACCGGAAGGAAGAACCAGCCCCGGTGCAATGGCATTGACCCTTATTCCTTTGGACCCGAGCTCGAAGGCGGCCAGCCGCGTCGCCCCTTCCAGGGCGAACTTGCCGCAAAAATAGCTGAAGCGTTCCGGTGAGGCCGACAGCATCTGCGTGTCCAGCAGGTTGACGATTGAGCCCCCTTCCGGCCCCGGATCCTGATTGGCGAAGGCCTGCATCAGAAAGACGGGCGCGGCGGCATTGACGTCCATCAGGAATTGCCAGCTTTCCAGTGTCAGGTCCGCGAGACTGTCAGTGTCAAAGGCCGAGGCGGAATTGATCAGCACGGAGACAGGTCCGCCAAGCGCCACTGAGGTCTCATGAATCAGCTCCCCCGCCTTTTCGGGCCGGCTGAGATCCTTCTGAAGGAGCACCGCCCTGCCGCCCTCGGCCTTGATCCTGCCCTGAAGCTCCCGGGCACCGTCGCTGGAAGAATTATAGTGAAGACCGAGCGCATAGCCCTGCCCGGCCAGCCCCTCAGCTATCGCCTTGCCAAGGCGTTTGCCGGCTCCCGTGACAAGAGCGATCTTTTCGGCTGCCATTTACTCCTCCTCTGGTTCCCCCTCCAGTCTTCCCGTCAGGCGAAGTCCTGCAGGTTCAGAACCGGCTGCACGCGCGGCACCTCGTGACTGCGCACCAGATTGGCCCTGGACATGACGGCGAGCGTCGCCGCGCTGGTCTGGGCAACCCGCACCTCGTCGCGGAATAGATAGACCGCCCCGGTCAGTTGCACGGTCACCGGCCAGCCGAGCTCACGCAGCCGGAAAGACTGCAGGATGCTGTCGGTCTGGTAACGGATCCGGTCCGGGCCGTCGGGCAGGTGCAGCGCGAAGCCGAATCCCGGATCGACCCAAAGCCGCTCGACGCCTGCTTCGGTCGCCAGCCCGATCCGCTCCCTGAAGAAGGTGAGCTGGTGATCGAAGATGTCCTCGGCAGGCGGCAGATAGTCGTCGGAGCGGGCATTCTCGCCGGGCGTATAACACAGCACCACCCCCGCCTGGTGACGGGCAATCGCCTCGTAGAAGGCCGGGTCGTCGACACGGCCTGTCAGGTTGATCACGCCGGCTCCGGCTTCCAGAAGCGCGACGCCGACTTCCGGATAATAGGTTTCCACGGAGACCAGGATGTTCTCCTCCGCCAGTGCCCTGACCACCGGTCGCATGCGGTCGATCTGCTTTTCCGCCGCAACGAGGTCTGCCGTCTCGCCGGTCGATTCCGCACCGATATCCACCATGGCCGCGCCTTCCAGCGTCATCCGCCGCCCGCGATAGAGCGCAGCTTCGAAGGTATGGCAGATTGTTTCGCGGTATGCGCTGTCCGGCGACAGGTTGAGGACCCCCATCTGATAGGTGCGGTCCTCGAAACGGCGGCCGAACCTGGGAAACTCGAAGGTCCGGACCGGCGCCTCCAGCGCATCGCGGTACTTGAGCCAGAGCGGAAGAAGGCGATCGGCGGAAATCATTAAAACAAGGCTCCCAGTATCAGGCTTGTCGTCTCAGGCTTGCCGTATCTGGCGCGCAATTTTTATACGCGCGGCTGGCCAAGGCCAGAGGCTGGATTGAAACCGGCAAGAAGGCAAGGTCAAAGCGGAGCGCGTTTCCGGGTGATCCGGATCCCGACCCCGGCGGCCTCTTCAAAGATGTCCGGTTTCGTCACCTTAACGGTCACCTCATCGACCAGTTCGTTCTTGAGAATGAATTCGGCAACCGTTTCGGCCCATTCCTCGACCAGATCCGTGTGACCGCCGGAAGCCGCCTTCTCCTGAATGAACGCCACCGCATCGGCATAGGAGACAAAAGCTCCCGTTTCGCGAACGATCCGGCGGTAGCCCGAAACCGTCCGCATCTCGATGTCGAAGCGAACGGTTTGTGTCCGCCCTCTTTCACTTTCGAGAATGCCGATCTGGGCGGCAACCTCCAGCCGTTCGATCAGGATGACGTCCCGGCCCTCCTCGATCAGGCCGGTTTCGGCCGGAGGCTGAACAGTATCTGACTTCGCAGTTTCTGGCTGAGCGGACATGGGTTCCCTGCTGACTGGACTTTTTTGATCTCAAGCAGATGGATGTAGCCACATCCGGAGCTTGGTCAACCCGCTTGGCCTGCGCCTCGCCCTATCCGGCCGCCGGATCGGGCCTGTCCAGAACGTCGACCGCCCGCGTCACCCCGCGCAGTTCGGCCAATCCGCGCAAACGGCCGATGGCCGGGTACCCGGGTGTTGAGGTGCCGGTCAGGTCGTTCAAGATCCGGTGACCGTGATCGGGACGCATCGGGATGCGCCTGCCGGTCCGTTTTTCCGCTCTGCGAAGGGCGCGGATGATGGCCACCATGTCGACATCGCCTTCCAGGTGGTCGTCTTCATGGAAACTGCGCGGATCGGCCTCGCGCCGGGTCGCTCTTAGGTGAGCGAAGAATATCCGTTCGCCAAGCGTTTCGATGATTTGAGGAATGTCGTTCTCCGGATGAACGCCGAGCGAGCCGGAGCACAGGGTAAATCCGTTCGAAGGCGATGCCCGCATCGCGGCGATCCGCTCCAGGTCCGGCAGAGTGCCGACGATCCGGGGGAGACCGAAGAGCGACCGGGGCGGGTCATCGGGATGAATTGCCAGGACAACGCCGCTCTCTTCGGCGGCCGGAACGACGATATCGAGAAAATTCCCGAGGTTTCTGAAGAGGTCTTCCCGGCAGATGCCGCGATAGGCCTTCAGCTGCGCCCTGAAGCTTTCCAGGGTGTAGCTTTCCTCCGATCCGGGCAGGCCGGCAATGATATTGGCCGTCAACCTCGCCTTGTCCTCTTCCGCGCAGTCCGCGAAATAGGCTTCGGCGAGAGCCAGATCTTCCGGGCGATAATCCCGTTCCGCGCCTTCTCGCTTCAGGATGAAAAGATCGAAGGCGGCATAGGCTGCAAACTCGAAGCGCAATGCCGTCGCGCCATCTGCAAGCGGATAGTTCAGGTCCGTCCGGGTCCAGTCCAGTACAGGCATGAAATTGTAGCAGACAGTCCTGACGCCCTGCCGGGCGAGCGCGCGGAGGGTCGCGGCCCAGTTCTGCGCGAGGCTTTCCCAGCCGGGCGCAGCAGTCTTGATGTCTTCATGCACCGGGATGCTTTCGGTAACCACCCACTCAAGGCCGGCAGCCTCGATCATCCTGCGGCGGGCAGCGATCGCCTCTTCCGGCCAGACCGCACCATTGGGGATCTCGTGCAGGGCGGTGACCACGCCGCGTGCGCCCGTCTGGCGGATCTGCGCCAGGGAGACCGGATCCTGAGGTCCGAACCAGCGCCAGCTTTCTATCATCTACTATGAACTTTCTCGTCTTGTGGCAGCGCCGTGCCGGTCTCACAGCCCTGCGACAGCGGGCGTATAGAGATAACCATCGAATTCCGGGTCACCGACATCCGACAGTTCCAGAAGGGTCAGGCGGACGTTTTCCAGATGCTGCCACATGGCTTGCCGGGCCTTGTCCGAATCCCGGTGGCGCAACGCTTCCAGGATGACGGCGTGATCGTCCAGCCATCTTGTCCGGTAGCTCAGGTCGAAGATCCGGTCGTGCAGCCTTGCCCACATCGGACTGTTCTCCCGCATTGTCCAGAGGTCTTCCACCTGATGCACCAGCACGCTGTTCTGGGTGGCTTCGGCGATCTGGCGGTGGAACTGCCGGTCGGCTTCGTAGTCGTCGACGCCGCCTTCGATGAACTTGCGCTCCAGCTCCAGCGTCTCGCGGAGCTGCAGAATGTCGCTCTTGGTGATGGCGGTTGCGGCGAAGCCGGCGATGCTGCTTTCCAGAAGCTGGCGGGCCTGCAGCAGCTCGAACGGCCCGAAGTCGGGTTTTTGAACATTCAGAGAGATCTTCTCGCCGGAAGCCACATAGCTGCCGGACCCCTGGCGCACTTCAAGATAACCTTCGATCTCCAGCATGATGAAGGCTTCGCGCACAAGCGAACGGCTGATGCCCAGTTCCAGCGAAATCTGCCGCTCGGTCGGAAACTTGTCGCCGGGCTTGAAACCTTCGTCCGCAATGCGCCGGGCGAGCAATTCGGCGATTTCCTGGTATCGGCGTTTTGAACCTTCGCTGGTCATGAAGCTTCCCTTGCCTTCTCCTCGCTCGCGGCGATCTGATGATAAAAATCCGACAGGATCCGGAACGCTTTTTTCCGGGTCTGCTTGTCAGCGGCGATCAGTCCCTTGTGATTATAGCCGTTCTGAAAGATGTTTTGCCGGCGTTCCACCCGGAAGTCGTAAAGAATCCAGGGAGACATTCCCTTGACGTAGTCGAGCTGCCTCAGTGTTCCGATCTGTTTGCGGTAGACCTCAGCCATGTACTCTTCGCTGAACAGCCCCTTCTGGGGGCCCTTTTCACCGATCACGCCGTCGGCTCCGGTTTCGGAAATCACCACCGGCCGGTCCGGATTTGAATTCACCCCGATGGCGGCGAGATCTTCAAAATTCTCTTCGTACCAGCCGTAGTATTCATTGAGGCCGATGATATCGATATGGTCGGCCAGCCGGTCCTCGATGCGGTTCTGCGCATGGTTCACCAGGCAGGCCGCCGACGTCAGCCGGGTCGGATCGAGGTTCTTGCAGGTCTCCGCGAGCCCCTGCATGAAGGTCAGCCGCGCATCGGTGTCCGGATTTTCATTTCCCACCGACCAGATGATGACGCTCGCCCGGTTGCGGTCGCGCCTGATCAGTTCAGTGAGCTGGTTCTCAGCATCGCGATAGGTTGCCGGATTGGCGAAATCGATCGCCCAGTAGACCGGGATTTCCTCCCAGAGCAGAAAGCCGAGTTCGTCGGCGAGCTGTGCCGCGCGCTCATGATGCGGATAATGGGCCAGTCTCAGGTAGTTGCAGCCGAGATCACGGGCATCTGCAAACCGGCGACGAAGATCCTCCTCCGTCGTCACCTTGCCGAGCCGCGCATCATCCTCGTGAACCGAAATACCGCGCAGGAACAGCGCCTCGCCGTTGAGCAGGATATCCGTGCCGCGCCGCTCGATCTGGCGGAAGCCGACACGGTCCGTCACCAGGTCTTCGCCGAAGCGCACCGTGACATCGTAAAGGGTAGGTGTTTCAGGGCTCCAGAGATCCGGCCGCGCTGAAAATTCCAGTTTGCCCCGGCCGGTCTCGTCGACCGGGATGTCGAGCGTGACACCGAGCCCCGGAATGGCAAGCCTTGCCGTTTCCAGTTCCGGCCCATCCACCGTCACCTCGGCCCGAAGGGTCGAATAGGTGCCGTCCGGAACAAGGTAAAGGAAGAAGTCCCTGATAAGGCTCTTCGGCGTCTCGAAGAAGGAGACTTCCCGATACAGACCGCCATAGTTGAACCAGTCGGTATTGCGCATCGGCACCCGGTCGCGGGTGCGGGTGTTGTTGACACAGGCCATGATCCAGTTGCGGCCCGGCTTCAGCCGTCCCGTCAACTCGACGCAGAACGGCGTCGAAGCGCCGTAATGGTTGCCGAGGAACTCGCCGTTCAGGAAGACCTTGCAGTCGTAGCTGGCCGCACCGAAGCGCAGGAACTGACGTTTGGTTCCGTCAATTTCATCCAGATCCAGGGGGCGCGTGTACCAGGCGCTGCCTTCAAAGAAATACCATTTCTCCTTCAGCATCGCACAGTTGGAAGGCACCGGAACGGTTTCGCCCATGTAGGGATCATAGTCCCAGGGCTCGGTCCGGTTCTCCGGGGCCTCCGGCAGCATGGCGTACCATTTCTGCCGGAGGCCCGTGTCGAGAAGGTCCACGCAGAAGGTCCAGTCGCCGTTCATGCTCGTCTGTTGCCGTCCGCCCATGAAGATCAGGCCATCATGGTTCAACGATTGCGTGTTGAAGGGCACGTCATAGTCTTCATCATGCAGCGCCTGAAGCGCATTGGCGGCAAGTTGCGAGCGTTCGAGCATCGTCGGGGTTCCTGCGTGTCCTTGAAATTTATTCGGCGGCGGCCTTGATCCGCGTGATCAGGTCGGCCACGACCGGGGACTTGGCGGCCGCTTCCTCGTGCATCGGCAGCACCGCTTCGATGAACGGGCCCTTGTCCACCTCGATGAATTTCACACCGAGTTCGCTCTTGGCGGTTTCAACCGCTTCCGCGCTCATGGCATCCCATTGCTGGCGGTGGAAATCCATGGACTCCCTTGCTGCCTGGCGAACGGCTTCCTTGTGCGCATCCGACAACTCGTCCCAGGTCTTGGTGGAGATCATCACCACGGACGGGATCATGGTGTGGCCGTCGTCGGAATAGAACTTGGACACCTCGCCGTGCCGGGCGGAGGTCAGCGCCATCGGGTTGTTTTCAGCGCCATCGACCACGCCCTGCTGCAGGGCGCTGTAAAGTTCACCCCAGGCGATCGGCGTCGGATTGGCACCGAGCAACTCCACCATGCGAATGGCGGACGGGCTCGGCTGGACACGGATCTTCATGCCTTCCAGGTCGGCAGGGGAATGAATTTCCTTGTTGGCGTAAAAGGAGCGTGCGCCCTCGATGTAATAAGCAACACCGATAAAGCCCTTGTCCCTGGAAGCGGCCAGGATATCGGCACCGATCTCGCCGCTCAGGACGTCGTAATAATGGTCCGCACTGACGAAGATGTAGGGCAGGTTCAAGGCGCCGTAGGATTCTTCAAAAGCTTCCAGTTCGGAAGCATTGGAGCGAGCCATATCAAGCGAGCCGTTCTGCATCAGCTCCATGGATTCGCGCTGCGTGCCGAGCTGGGCGTTGGCGTAGATCCGGATCTTCAGATCGCCTTTCGTCAGTTCCTCGACACGGTCGGCCATGAATTCCATGGATTTGTGCAGCGGATGGTCTTCCGGATTGTTGTGGTTGAGACGAAGGGTCTTCGCGTTTGCGGCCGTACCCAGCGCAACGACGCCGGCAGCCAGAACAGCCGCGAGCTTTACAAATTTAGACATGTAGTCCTCCCAAATGCAGGCCAGGCCGCACGTCGCCCGCCATAACAACAGCGGTTCGTTCGGCCCCGGTTCTCGCAGCCGGTCTGCGCTGCGGACGGCAAATTGTTCGTCCAATTTTCAAAATCAGTCAACCTATTTTCGAAAATTGGTTGACCATTTTCATTTCATGACGCAATTCTACCCACCATCAAAGGCTTTGCCGTGACCCGGGGGGACTACCGTGACAAGCATCACCAGAGGCGTGGACATGATCCTGCGGCTCGTAATCATCACCGCCTTCACCGTTCTGGTTGCCTGTGTCGTCTGGCAGGTGGTCTCGCGTTACGTGCTGGAAGCCCCGAGCACGATCACGGATGAGATGGCCCGTTTCCTGTTCATCTGGGTGGCGCTGCTGGGCGGCGCCTATACGCTCGGCCAGCGCAGGCATCTGGCCATCGACCTGCTTCCCGTGATTACCCGGGGTGGATTGCGCCTGGCGGTCAACACCTCAATCATCGCGGCAATCGCGCTGTTCGCCGGGCTGATCATGGTTTATGGCGGCATGGACCTTGTCAGCCGGACGCTTGCGACGGGACAGGTTTCACCAGCGCTGCGCCTGCCCATGGGACTTGTCTACATCGCGATCCCCTTCTCGGGGCTCTGCATCCTCTTTTACTGCCTGACGTTTTTGACCGACCTCTTTCGGGAAGGGCGCGGCCCCAACGACCAGGACGGTTCCGCCGGTTTCGGCGGACCGCTTGACTGACACCGGCCAGCTTCTGAGGAATTTTCATGGATATTCAATCGGTCCTCGTCCTGTTCGGGACATTCGCGCTGCTCATGGTCCTGGGCGTACCGATCGCCTTTTCGATCGGTCTGGCTGCCTTTGCCACTTTCCTGCTGTTCATGTCCTTCGACCAGTCGGTCTACATCGTCGCCCAGCAGGTCGCTTCCGGCCTCGACAGCTTTACGCTGCTTGCCATTCCCTTTTTCATTCTGGCGGGCAACATCATGAACCGGGGTGGCATCGCGCTGCGCCTCATCGAATTCGCCAAGGTTCTGGGTGGCCGCCTTCCGGGCGCTCTCGCCCATTGCAACGTGATCGCCAACATGATGTTCGGCTCCATATCCGGATCCGCCGTTGCGTCGGCGGCTGCCGTTGGCGGCGTCATGTCGCCCTTGCAGAAGAAGGAAGGGTATGACCCGGCTTTCAGCGCCGCGGTGAACATCGCCTCCTGCCCGACCGGCCTGCTGATCCCGCCGAGCGCCACCTTCATCGTCTATTCGCTGATCACCAACGGCACGTCCATCGCCGCGCTTTTCGTCGCCGGTTACATCCCTGGCATCCTGATGGGGCTCAGCCTGATGGCCGTTGCGGGCTATATCGCCAAGCGCCGTGGCTATCCGATCGAGGCCCGGCCGTCGCTGAAGGAGGTGACGGAAAAGACGCTCGCCGCCATGCTGCCGCTCGGTCTCATCGTCATCGTGATGGGGGGCATCATCGGCGGCATCTTCACGGCGACCGAAGCGTCGGCCGTCGCCGTGGTCTACACCCTGTTCCTCGCCGTGGTCTGGTACCGCGAGATCTCGTGGCGCGAACTGCCCGGCATCATTCTGGAGAGCGCGGTCACGACCGCGATCGTCCTGCTGATGATCGGCTGCTCGATTGCCATGTCCAAGGCGATGGCCTTTGCCGACATTCCCTATTCCATCTCAGATGCGCTGCTCGGCCTTTCCGAAAACCCGATCGTGCTTTTGCTCATCATCAACATCGCCCTGCTCGTGGTCGGCACCTTCATGGACATGACCCCGGCCCTCCTGATCTTCACCCCGATCTTCCTGCCGGTTGTAAAGGATCTCGGCATGGATCCGGTGCATTTCGGTGTGGTGATGACTTTTAACCTGTGCATCGGCATCTGTACGCCCCCGGTCGGCTCGGCACTTTTTGTCGGCTGTTCGGTTGGCGGGGTGAAGATCGCCCAGGTGATCAGACCGATGATGGCATTCTATGCGGTACTGGTCGCCTTGCTTCTGGTGGTGACCTATTTCCCCTCGCTCAGCCTGTTCCTGCCGCGCCTGCTGCTCGGCTACTAGGCGAATGGCTTCCGAGAATCAGTCCTGTCAATTTCGCGCGGTCCAGAACCTGCAAGGGAACCCGTAATGAAAGCGCTGAATAACTGGCGTTGCGCCGACCAATCAAGCAGCGGCGTCGAACTGGAAGTGGAAGGCCGGCACCGACTGATCGTCAGGATTCTGGACGACGCGCTGGTCCGCATTTGCCTGCTCAAGGACAGTCGCCACCGGCTGAACCGGACTTGGGCGGTGGCCCCCGACGGCGACGTTCCCTGGGACGGCCGGTTGCGGGACGACCTCGCCGGATTCGCCTGTCCGGATTTTTCGCTTTCCGGGGAAGACGGCAGGCTGGTTCTGGAAACGGGATGCCTGCGGCTAACGATCGGGACACCGCTCGCCATGGTGTGGGAAGCCCGGGTGTCGCCGGACGATGACTGGATGGAAATTGCCCGCGACCGGCCGCAGGACGCCTACATGATCGGGCGGAGGGACCATCGCAACCACCACTTCATGCGCCGCTTTCCCGATGAGCGTTATTATGGCCTGGGCGAAAAGACCGGCAGGCTGGAACGCTCCGGCCGCCGCTTTGAAATGCGCAATCTGGACGCGATGGGTTACGACGCCCGCGCGACCGACCCGCTCTACAAGCACATCCCCTTCTCCATCACCGACCGGGGCGCTCTCGGTGCCATCGGACTTTATTACGACACGCTTGCACCCTGCTGGTTCGACCTCGGCAACGAGAAAGACAACTACCATCTCCCGTTCCGTGCCTTCCGGGCCGCGGACGGCGATCTCGACTACTACTTCAGCTGGGCACCGACGGTTCTCGACATCGTCAAGCAGCAGCACCGGCTGACCGGCGGCACCGCTTTCATGCCGCGCTGGGGTCTTGGTTACTCAGGCTCCACCATGGCCTATACGGATTCGGAAAACGCCCAGGAACGCCTGATGGAATTCCTGGAAACGCTTTCGGACGAAGACATGCCCTGCGACAGTTTCCAGATGTCGTCCGGCTATACCGCCATCAGGGGCAAGCGCTATGTCTTCCACTGGAACACGGATCGGTTTCCGGACGTCGAAACAATGACCCGGGCCTATGAGGAAGCCGGCATCCACCTCATCGCCAACGTCAAGCCGGTCCTGCTCGACGATCATCCGCTCTATGGTGAAGCCGACAAGGCGGGTCTCTTCATCAAGGACAGCGAGAGCGGCGAAGCGGAGCAGTCGCCCTTCTGGGACGGCACCGGCTCGCACCTTGATTTCACCAATCCGGCCACGATCCGCTGGTGGCAGACGAACCTCAAGGACAAGCTCTTTTCCAGGGGCATCCGCTCCACCTGGAACGATAACAACGAATACGAGGTCTGGGACGACGAGGCGGTCTGCGCCGGTTTCGGCAATCCCATCCCGGTCAATCTGATCCGGCCGCTGCACAGCCAGCTTATGACCAGGGCGTCTTATGAGGCGCAAGCGGAAGACCAGCCGCTGAAACGTCCCTACCTGATTTCCCGCTGCGCGGCGCCGGGCACCCAGCGCTATGCCCAGACCTGGACCGGCGACAATTACACCAGCTGGGAGACACTGCGCTGGAACATCCCGATGGGCCTCGGCCTCAGCCTTTCCGGCTTTTACAACATCGGCCATGATGTCGGCGGTTTCGCCGGCCCGCGACCGGAGCCCGAACTTTTCCTGCGCTGGATCCAGAACGGTATCTTCCATCCCCGTTTCACCATCCACTCCTGGAACGATGACGGCACGGCCAACGAAGCGTGGATGTATCCGGAGATCACGCCGCTGGTGCGCGATGCCTTGAAGCTGCGCGCGCGGCTGATCCCCTATCTCTACACCCTTCTCCATCAGGCCGTGACAAAGGGCGAACCGATGCTGCGGCCGCTCTTCCTGGATCACCCGCAGGACGCGAATTGCCGCGAAGCGGAATTCGACTTCCTGCTGGGGCGGGATCTCCTGGTGGCGACCGTCGTCGAGGAAGGTGCCACAAGCCGAAAGGTGACGCTGCCTGAATGCAGAACCGGCTGGTGGGCCTTCGACGGCAGCAGCTGGTATCCGGGCGGCCAGGTGATCGAGGTGCCGGTGACGCTGGAGACCATTCCCCTCTTTGTCCGGGGCGGCGCGGTTCTGCCGATGGCAGCGGCCAATCTCCGCTCGTCCCCGGAGCTGGACAACCACCGCATCTGGCGGATCTACCCGCAACCGGCCGGGACACCGCAGCAGCAGTCACTCTCCTACGATGATGACGGCGATACCGTCGAGGCTTTGAGCGGCGACCATTGCCTGACCTCATTCAGCCTCTCACGGCAGAACGGAGCGGTCCATCTGACCTGGCAGCGCAGCGGCAACTGGCGGCCAGCCTTTGCCTCGACAGACATCTGGCTGGCGGGGCCCGGTCCGCTTTTCGTCAACGGCACCGAATGCACACCGGGAAACAAGATCTCTTTCTGAAACCGAAGACCGTTCATGACACTTGAACCGTCCATCCCCATGGGGCCGGACCACGCCCGCAGCCGCCTCCGTCCCCGATCCGGGACCACCTGGCACAGGGCTATCCCTGGCCGATGTCGGCCCTGGCGGTCGCCGGATGGTTTCTCTATTGCCGGGGCGTTTCGGAAACAGGCGGTCGCCTGCCCCTGAATGCCCCGCTTTCCGGACGGATCGCTGAAGTCGCAGGCAAGACAGACGGTGAGGACTATGTCCGGCAGATGTTCCGGCTGCGAGAGGTGTTCGGTGCCGGCCTGCCGAAGGATCGCGTCTTTTGCGAAGCTGTCCGGGCCGCGTTCGCGGACCTGCAATCCGGAAGCGTCCTGAAGACCCTGTCCGCCATGATACGCTTGTCATGTGATCAGCCGGACGCGTCCTGCTCTCATTGAACAGGCGCCTTGCCCAAAGTCGTGATCAACAGTCGCCGGATCTACTCTCCGGCGACCGGAAGTTCTTCCCGCGCCGCCTCGCCCAGACCGGAAAGCTCCCTGCATCGGGCAGCCGCCGCACGGATGGTGCGCTTGGCAAGATCCTGAATGCCGTGCTCATCGGCCATGAATTCCAGCATACCGGCTTCCGTCGTACCACCCTTGGAGGTAACCGCCACACGGTATCCCGTGGCGTCCGCATCCGCCTGCCCAAGCATCCGTCCGGCCCCCGCCACGGTTTTGATGGCAAGTTCATGGGCAAGGTCTTCCGGCAAGCCCAGTTCCGCTCCCGCGCTGGCGAGAGCCTCCGCCATTGCAAAGACATAGGCGGGACCGGCGCCCGACATGGCCGTCACCACCGAGAAGACGTCCTCGTCCGGCAGTTCGACGACCGTGCCGATGGCCGACATGAGTTCCCGAACCAGTGCCTTTTGACTGCCCTCGACGCTCGAATTGGCAATATAGGCGGTGATGGCCGCGCCGACGGTCGCCGGAAGATTTGGCATGGCACGGACGATGGGTGTGGCCCTGGACAGTTGCTCCTCGAACAGGGCGATCGGCTTGCTGGCCGCAATGGAAACGAACACGGTTGCCCCGCCGGCAAGAGGTGCCAGCTGCGGCAGGACCTCTTCAACGACATGAGGTCTCGTGGCTATTACCACGGCCGCCAGATCTTCCGGGAACGGTGTGTTGACGTTGACCCCGGACAGTCCCTGCAGCCAAGCGGACGGGCTCGGGTCGAGCACGAAAATCGTCTTCGCGGGAATTCCCTTTGCCAGCCAACTTTCCAGAAGGGCCTTGCCCATGAAGCCGCATCCGACGAGTCCAATCTTCTGATCCGGCAAAATGTCCATACGTCAAACTTTCAAAACCAGACCTGCCGGTGCGGGCGGCACCGGAAAGCCATGCCGACAAATCAAAAATCGATTTCCCCCCAAGGCAACCGAGTAGGTGTTTTCCGTCACCTTGATCGCGATACTAGAAAGGATTTCGCCGGCAGCACAATGGGCACGGGCCCGCAATTTTCAATTTTAATTAATTAAAAGAAAGCCGCATCTCCCAAAACGTGCAGAACGTTTCATCGGAAGACGCCCCGTCGGGGATGGCGTGATCACCGCCGGAGCGTTCGCACCGGGGCTTGACATGCCCTGCGCTCAGGCACTCCAGACCGGATTCAAAACGGCACGAAAACGGTCCAAGGTCTCTTCCCCCGCAGCGGCAACGGCACTAATGCGCGGTCCGCCGGAGGCCGCTTCGCAGCAACCGCCGGCACCGGGAATGCTTCAGCATCGTTGTTGAGGTTACTCGCTGGAAGATTCAGTTTCAGCAAAAGAGGAGCCAGTTATCATCCGGCCAGACTACTGGCTCCCGTCCTCAGGCAAGACGGGTCAGGGCCGACACATATAGGACCAGCGAGACGAAGGAGGCGGCCGCGCGCAGATGGTTCCACATCGTCCACCGGGCAGCATAGGTGGACCAGACCACCTCGTCCGCCGGCCCGGCCTTGTCGAGCAGGTCGTTCAGCGGCACGTTGAAGAGCCCGGTTACTGCGAACATACCGGCCAGATACACGACGCCGGCGGCGATCAGGGTCATGGAAGCCGTATCGGGCAACCTTGTGAAGGCGTAGACGGTCAGTCCCGCCGCCAGAA
This sequence comes from Roseibium sp., assembly GCF_050301095.1. Lineage (GTDB taxonomy): Bacteria > Pseudomonadota > Alphaproteobacteria > Rhizobiales > Stappiaceae > Roseibium. The sequence goes on along the minus strand of NZ_JBNKYW010000261.1, from coordinate 12,327 downwards.
GCGTCGAGGCAAAGAAGACCGGCAGAAAGGGCGACTTCAGAATCACCTGGTTGATGGCGATCATCGCCCTCGCGCCTCCGCCTGCATCCACCGAGACCAGCGCCCTCATGATGAAACTGGAAAAGGCGAAATAGAGACCTGCCATCAATCCGGACGCCAGGATCATCAACCAGGTCAGAAGAGACATCATCTTCAGCTCTCCCACGCACCGGCTTCGGCGGCTTTAGCCGCATAGGAAGAAAAATCTCTCGGCGGGCGGCCCAGCGCTTCCTCGACACCATGTGCAACCCTTGCGTTCCTGCCATCCAGCACCTCGGTGAAAAGCTCGTTGAGAAGGCCGATCATGTCGTCCGGAACGCCCGCCTGGCGCATCCCCGCCTCGAAATCCGCCGTTGAAATTTGCCGGAAAAGGACCGGCCGGCCGCTGGCGGAGGAGATCGACCCGATTGCCTCGGCGAATGTGAGCGCACGCGGACCGGTCACTTCATAAAGACGATTGCGGAGCCTTTCCTCGGTCAGCGCTGCGGTGACCACCTCCGCTATATCGTCCGCGTCGATGAAGGGCTCGGGCACCGGGCCGACGGGAAGAGCCAGCTCACCTGCCTGGATCGCTTGTGCCATGAATTCTTCACTGAAATTCTGCGCGAACCAGCTTGCCCGCACAACATTCCAGTCGAGGCCTGACATGCTGAGAACCTTTTCGGCTCGCTCCGCCCCCGGTTCGCCGCGCCCCGAAAGCAGGACCAGATGTTCCAGCCCATGTGCTTTCGCCTTTTCCGCCAGAAGGCCGATTGCCTCCGCGGCGCCCGGCACGGAAAGATCCGGTTGGTAGGTCACATAAGCGGCCCGGGTCCCTGCCAGGGCTGCGTCCCAGGTTGCCGGGTCTGCCCAGTCAAAAGCCGGATCTGTCGAGCGTGACACCGGGCGTGTCGCATGGCCCTTTTCGATCAACAGGCCGTTTACCCGGCGCCCGGTCTTTCCGGCCCCCCCAATGATCAGAATCGGTTTTTCTGCAGTCATCACACTCTCCTTTTTAAATACGATAAACTCTCGCGTTTGACAAAATGCGATAAACCATCGTATTTCGTTCGTCAAGATCGAAACGGAGAAATCGATGACGCAGTCCGACCCGGCGGCCGGCACAATCGTTCGGCGCATGCCGGTTCAGAAACGAAGCCGCGAAAGGTTCGAACTCATTCTGGATGCAGCCGTCGCCCTGATTTCGGAAAAGGGTGTCGACCAGCTCAAGATGAACGACATTGTCGAGCGGACCGGCGTTAAACATGGCTCGCTCTATCAATATTTCCCGGAAAAACGGGCGGTGATCGCCACGCTTCTCGACGTTTACAACCGGCAAGGCCACGACTGCGTGCGCCTGGCGCTTGAGCCTGTCAAAACCGAAGCGGATCTCCTTCGGGCGCTGACCCGAATTCTCGACGAGTATTTTGAGATGTTCAGCACCCACCCGGTCATGGGTGATCTGATCGGCGCAACCCGCGCCGACCCGGAGCTACAGAAACTCGAAGAGGCGGACATCAGGATCTTGTCCGGCATCCTGGCCGACGCCATGCGGCGTGCAGGCGTGGCCGGGCGGAACGGCTCCGCCGAAACGACCGCGATGATGCTCATGGACCTGATTGCCGCTGTTGTCTGTCGTGCGGTCTGCCAGCCTCAAGAAGAGGCGGAGCAGACCGTCTCACAGTTCAAGCAGCTTTTGGCGGGCGGTCTCGCGAACCTCTGACATCATGGATCAAAAGATGGACCGGAAAACCCGACCGGACAGGTTTGCCTGACGTTGCTGTCTTTATCCGCCGCCTAGCAATTGGCGACCGCGCTCAGGAAGTCGTCGACTTCCTCTTTCATTTTCCGGGTTTCCTGATCGATGTCCTCGGACGCCTTCAGCACGAAGCCGGCCGAATCCGTGGTCTCATTCACCACATCGGCAAGCAGCTGCATGTTTTCCGACGCGCTTCTGGTGTCGTTGACCACGCCGACCGAGATTTCGGAAATGCTGTTGGTCGCGATCAGCTGCTGGCCGACTGAATCCACGATGCCCGAACTGTAACTGTCGACCTCGCCCATCGCCTCGACGATTTCCGCGATGGCGGCGACCGATTTCCGGCTGGAATCCTGGATGGAATTGACCTGGATCGAGATTTCCTCGGTTGCCTTCGAGGTCTGCTGGGCGAGGCTTTTCACCTCGGCGGCGACCACGGCAAAACCCTTGCCCGCCTCCCCCGCCCGGGCCGCCTCTATCGTCGCGTTGAGAGCAAGCAGATTGGTCTGTTCCGCAATGTCCTGGATCAGGGAAATGATCTCGCCGATCTTTTCCGCGTTGCTCGCCAGAAGTTCGATCTCCTCGTTGGTTTTCGTGGTCGCCAGGGCCGCCCGCTTGACGACCTCCTTGGAATGCTCGACCTGATTTGAGATTTCCTGGATGGAAGCGGAAAGTTCTTCGGAAGCCCCGGCAACCGACTGAACGTTGGCGCTGGCATTCTGTGCGGCTTCGAGCGTATCTCTTGATCTTGTGCGCGTGTGTTCGGAAGCCTCGAACAGGGATTTCGCGGTCGTGCCGAGCCGGCCCGAACCGTCGCTGAGTTCCTTCAGGACGTCGCGCATCTTCTTTCGGAAGCCGGCGATCAGATCCTCGATACGTTCCTGACGCCGGATCCGGAGGTTCTCTTCCTGCCGGTTCTCCTGTTCGAGCTTTTCCTTTTCGATCGCTGCGTCGCGGAAGACCTCGACTGCCCTGGTCATTTCGGCAATCTCGTCATTGGAGGTCAACTGGCGGATTTCGATCTGCGTGTCGCCCTGTGCCAAGGCGCTCATATTGGCCACCAGCTGCGAGATCGGGCGTGTGATCAGGCGCGAACCGAAGGCAGCGAGGCCGGAGATCCCAAGCAGGAGCATCAGGGCGGTCAGAGCCGTCAACTTGAGGAGAAAGGTCGTGCCGGCATTCGCTTCCGCTTTTGTCACAAGAGCGGCAATGCCCCAGTCGTTGCCGAAGAAAGTCAGTTTGGTCAGGGCCGCCTGATAGTCCGTCCCATCCCGCGCCACGTCGACCAGCCTGATTTCGGTCTCGTCCAGCGCGGAAATTTCGCCGACGTCGAATTTCCGTCCGAAAGCTGCACCGTCCGGCAGCCTCGCCGCGTCGGTTATCAGATGCCCGTCATGCCGCAAAAGCACCGTTTCGCCGGTTTCACCCAATCCGGCAAAGTTCAGCATGATGGTGCCTATGCGCTGGTTGGGCAGTTTGAGAACGATCATGCCGTCACGCACACCGCCGCCCCCCTTGTTGCCGACGGAGCGGATGATGGGCGCGCCGATAAAGGCGGCCGGCTCGCTGTTGCTGACCACATAGGGGGCATAGTCATCATAGGCGACACCGCCCTCATTCCCCATGGCGTTCAACGTTTCCCAGACACGCGCCAGTCCCGACCCTTTCAGTTCCGGATCGCCGATGTTGGCGGCAAAATCCTTTTGTTTCTTGACCGAGTAGATGACATCGCCGTCATTGTTGACCAGGAACAGGTCCAGGTAGCCCTTTTCGTTGATGTAATCCCGGAAGATGTGGTGGTTTCGGCGATGCGTCGAATCGTATTTGTCCACGCCGGCATCGTCGAGCTCATCCCGATGGTTGGACGCCTTGTCGTTTTCAAGGATGTAGCGCCGCTGAAGCTCCTCCTTCTGGTCCGCGTAGATTTTTGTCCAGGCGAATTGCAGCGAACCGACGGCCAGAACCGTGTTTTCCGCAGCCGCCAGGCGAACGACATCGTCCCGGATGCTGTCCAGATACGTCTGCAGCTGGTTCCGGCGGCCGTCCGCGATTGCCTGGAGTTTTTCGCCGGACAGCTCTTGCAGGAAATGCGCGTTGATGGACATGCCAATCGCGCTGATGACGCCAATCGCTGCGACCGTGACCACCGCTGCAGCCATGGGAAGCTTCACGCTAAGTTTCATTTTGCCCTCCGGTATGTGGACGTTGAACCCGCGCTTGTGCACTTTTGTGCTCCTCGTAAGTTAAACGTTTAACATATTAGATCCTTCACCGGAAGCGAGCATGGCGCGAAAAACTTTCCCAAAGGTGAATGACCTCACAAGATTTCAGGTAAAGATCTGCTTTTTAAAGAAAAAATCTCGCACTCTCGAAAAAAACTCACATCTAACTTCTATGTTGTTTGTGAATCAACAATCAGATCTATGCAATCAAGAAGCGAATTTAACTAAGTTGAAAGTCGCGTCGACCAATCCGCTCTTGATTTTTACCTTCATCAAATTCATTTATTTCACTTTATTTTACTGATTTAAAAAATCAAAACCGCTCATGCATATGCTTTTTTTGACGCTGAACACACGAAGAGATCGCCGCAGCCAAAAAACGATTAGACGAAAGAATTCCCTCTCCGAGCGCCGCGAGAGAGTGATAAACTGAAAACCGATCCGCATCGCGAGATCGCATCAAGGAAGGTTTTCACCTTCTCGGTCAATTATTTAATAGGAGAACCCACGCATGACCTGATCAAGACCGGCTCCTGGATCGCCACAAAATCAAAATCTCATGTTGACACGTAAAACGTTTCACGGTTAAACGTTTAACAAATGCCGCTCGAGCGGCGGGAGGAAAACTTGGCAAAACGTCCACCATCGATAAAACAGGTTGCCGATGCGGCAGGCGTATCCATCGCCACCGTATCCAACGTGTTCTCCGGCAAGAAGGCGGTGACGCCAGAGCTTGCCGAGCACGTTCGCGCCGTTGCCAAGAAAGTGGGCTACCGGGTCAACCGGGCGGCCTCCAATCTGCGTACCGGCCGCAGCCGCATCATCACCATGCTGGTTCCGGCCCTCTCCGACCCGTTTTTCATCTCGCTGGTCACCGAACTGGAGCGGCGGGCACAGGTCGACGGCTACGACATCATCGTCGCCAACGCGCAGGACGACCTCGAAGTCGAACGCCGCAGAATTGCCGCCCTGCTGTCCTGGCAGCCGGCCGGCATGGTCATCGTGCCCTGCACGGACAAGATGCCCGATCAGCTCCTCGAAGTGCGTAATGAATTGCCGATTGTCGTCGCCGACCGTGGCGCGGACGCCGAGGGTTTCGACACGGTACGGATCGACAATGCCGACGCGGCGGGCATCGCGGCCAAGCACCTTGTCGAACTCGGGCACCGGAATGTCCTGATCGTTGCCTCGAACCTGTCCCTGGAGCCCATTCGGGAGCGTTGCAGGGGCGCGCGTGAGCGCGTCGAGGCGGCCGGTGGTACGGCGGAAACGGTCGAAGTCGGTCCGGATCCGCAAAAAGGCGCGGAGGAACTGGCCCGCTGGCTGGACCGCAACGCCCTGCCGAGCGCCATCCTGGGCGTGACGGATATGACGACCCTGTCGATCCTGACCTGTCTGGCCGAGCGCAAGTACGAAATCGGTGAGGACGTCTCGGTGGTCGGGTTCGATGACTATCCCTGGATGTCCGCCCGGCGCACGCCGATCACGGCGGTCCAGCAACCGATCGATGAAATCGCGGAGAGCATCTGGACGACCCTCAAGAAACGCCTTGAGGGAGAGACCGGCGCCCCTGTGGCCGAGGTCCTTCAATGCGATCTGAAAGTTCGCGCCTCCAGCCGGCGGATTTCGAAATCCGGCGATCCGGAAGGCGTCACGGAATCAAGGCGAAGAGCGTAGCCCTGGGAGGAGGACTTCCACACCGGCGCGCTCTTTTGAAGCGGAGTTTGCATCAGGAAAGGACTGCCTTGCCTGTCCCGATGCCGATGTCAGGGCTCCGAAACGGTTCTTACAGGAGGACAGAATGAACCGGTATCGTGGAATATTGAAGAGTGCGTCCGCACTGGCCGTCCTGGCGGCCTTGTACAGCCCGCACGCATGGGCCGTGGACTGGTCTTCCGAACTTGGAGACCACAACGGCAAAACGCTCCGCGTTCAGACGATTCAGGATCCGTTTATCGATGCGCTCAAGGAAATCAGCCCGAAATGGAGCGGCGTCACCGGCGCCGACGTGACGGTTGAAGGCTTCGGCTACGATCCGCTGCACGAAAAACAGATCCTCAGCTGCTCCCAGCAGGACAGCGGCTACGACGTTCTGTTCATCGACGGCATCTGGGTCGGCGAATTCGTCGAGGCCGGCTGTATCGACCCGGTCGAGGATCTGGTTGCCGCGACGGACCCGGAAATTGCCGCCATGGACGACTACATCGAATCCTTCAAGGGTCAGGCTTACTGGGACGGCAAATTGCAGTGCCTGCCGATCGCCGGCTACTGGCACATGCTTCACTACCGCAAGGACCTCTTCGAACAGGCCGGCCTGAAGGTTCCCGAGACGTTTGACGAACTGAAAGAGACCGCCAGGTTCTTTGCCGAAAGCCCGGACTTCCCGGATGTCGCCGGCATGGCCATGAACTTCCAGCGCGGCTCGGCAGCCGGTCAGCAGTTCTTTGAATGGATCTATTCGGCCGGCGGCAAGCCGTGGGAATCCAACTACCCCGGCTCCTCCGACGCCTATGCGGATCAGACCCCGCTGTTCAACTCCGAAAAAGCCGTCGAGATGATCCAGTTCTTCAAGGACATGGTGCCTTACGGCCCTCCGGGCGTGGAACAGTTTGCCTGGGATGAACGCGCAAACGCCTTCACCCAGGGCAAGGTGGCCATGATCAACAACTGGTCGGTGCGCACGCCGCTCTTCACCGACCCGGACATTTCCAAGGTGACGGACAAGTTCGGCGTGGCGATGTTCCCCCATGCGGAAGGCGCCAAGGCGGTTCCGCCGGTCGGCGGCTGGATCATGTGCGTGAATGCCCATTCCACGCAGAAAGACGCTGCCTGGGACTTCATGAAGTGGTTCGCCAGCCCGGAAATTCACAAGGAATTCGTCCTGATGGGCGGTCCTCCGAGCCGGCACTCCGCCATGCAGGACGAAGAAATCGTCGCCGAGCAGCCCTGGGTTCCGACCCTTTATGAATCCGCCAAGGCCGCATGGGCGGAGCTTCGCCCGAGGCATGCGCTGACCTTCGAGATGATCGATGCGCTCGGTCTGCAGGTGAACAGGGCGATTGTGGGAGACGCATCTCCTCAGGAAGCCATGGATGAAGCCAACGAGCGGATCTCGCGCATGCTGAGCCGCGCCGGCTACATCAACTGACACAATAACTGAAGCGTGCCGGCAGCCGGCACGCTCCCTGGAAGGAGGGGTACCTCCCCTCGGCCCCTCCTTCACTTTCCGGCCAATGTCGGCCGGAAGCTTCGGTCTGGTACGCGACGACCGCGGAAAGAAAGAAAATGACTGACATAACAACCCATATCGATCGGCCGGCGGTCCAACCGCACTCCATCGATGGCGAACGCATGACCAGGCTGCTCTTCATCGTCCCCGCTGTGGTGTACCTGCTGTTGTTGAGCGTGTTTCCGTTCATCTACTCGGTCTATCTGAGCCTCTACGACGTCAAGCTCACCCAGATGCACCGCAAGTGGTTCGTCGGGCTTGAAAATTACCAGACGCTGCTGACGGACACGCTGTTTCTCAAGGCGGTCCAGAATACCGTCGTCCTGACCACCGTTTCCATCGGCCTCGAACTTGCCCTCGGTTTTCTCTGCGCCAAGGTCTTCCTGAGCCTCAGGGAAATGCGGGCGGGTCAGGTCCTGCGCTCCATGACCATCCTGCCGATGATGATCACCCCGATCTGCGTCGGCCTGATGTTCAGCTACATTCTCAACCCCACGCTCGGCATTGCCAATTACCTGCTCGGCGGCATCGGTATCGAAGGCCCGTCCTGGTTCGGCGACCCGGCTTTCGCCCTGCCCGCGGTCATTGCGATCAACGCCTGGCAGTGGACGCCCTTCATGATGCTGCTCATGCTCGCGGGTCTCGTTTCGATCCCGGACTCGCTCTATGAGGCTGCAGAGCTGGAAGGTGCGAAATGGCACCACGTCGCCCGCTGGATCGAGCTGCCGGCCATTCGCGACGTCATCCTCGTCGGCGTCATCCTGCGGGTGATCGACAATCTCAAACTGTTCGACCTGGTCTATGTGACCACTCGCGGCGGACCGGGTGACGCCACCGAACTCATCACCTTCTTCGCCTACCGGCAGGACTTCCGGTTCTTCCAGGTCGGCTACGGCTCCGCCGCCTCCGTCATCATCCTCCTGATGTCGATCGTCGTCACCACGATTGCAGTCACCTACTTGCGGAGGGTCCAGAAATGACCCGCACCAAATCGCCTTTCATGCTGCCGGCCGCTTTCCTGATCACCTTCGTGTTCACCGCGCCGATCCTCTGGATGGTTCTGGCCGCCTTCAAGACCATCAACGACATCTATGCCATTCCACCGGTCTGGCTGCCCGACTTCACCTATCTTGAGAACTTCCGCCTGCTCCTGTCGGAGAACTGGCAATTCCTGTTGAACTCGGTTCTGGTGACGCTCGGTGCGACGGTCCTTTGCATGGCCTTCGCCCTGCCCGCTGCCTTCGGTCTGGTGAACTTCAAGTTCGCGGCGCGGAACTTTCTGGCAGACTGGATTCTCTCCACCCGGATGATGCCGCCAATCGCCGCCGCCGTGCCGCTTTTCATCATTTTCAACAGCGTCGGCATGCTCGACACCATTCCGGCACTGGTCATCGTCTATGCCGGCTTCAACCTGCCCTTCGCCATCTGGGTCGCCATGTCCTTCTTCCGCAACATTCCGAAGGAGATCATCGAGGCGGCACGGGTCGAGGGCTGCAGCTGGTTCCAGACCTTCCGCCTGGTGGCACTCCCGCTTGCCAAAAGCGGCATCGCCACGGTGGCAACCTTCGTCTTCATCTTCGCCTGGAACGAGCTGCTGCTGGCCCTGTTCCTGACCACCCGCGAGGCCAAGACGTTCCCGGTCGTCATCTCCTCGTTCTCGACGGTCACCAAGACCTACTGGGAGCTGATTTCCGCCGCCACGATCATCCAGATCCTGCCGCCGGTGATCTTCACGCTGATCATGCAACGCCACATCGTGTCGGGCCTGACCATGGGGGCCGTGAAGAACTGATGCCGGGATTGCCGAACCAGAAAGACAAACGCTGCCAGGCCGGACAGGCCTCCACAGCACGCGCACATTTTGCAAAGGCCCCATCGGCCCACCTTTTCCAGGGAGACCCAAGACATGGGTGAGATCTGTCTCAACAACGTTCAGAAGTCGTTCGGGGACGTATCCGTCTTGCGGAACATCAACCTCAGGATTTCCGACGGCGAATTCATCGTGTTCGTCGGCCCGTCGGGCTGCGGCAAGTCCACGCTCTTGAGGATGATCACGGGTCTGGAAGACGTCAGCGGCGGCCAGGTGCTCATCGACAACGCGGATGTGACACACGCCAAGCCGTCCACCCGTGGACTGGCCATGGTGTTTCAGTCCTACGCGCTCTTTCCCCACATCACGGTGCGCGAAAACATAGGCTTCGGCCTGAAGATCGCAGGCCTGCCGAAGGACCAGATTGCGCGGCAGGTCGCGGAGGCCTCCGCGATCCTCGGCCTCGACGCACTGCTTGACCGCAAACCGCGGGAGCTTTCGGGCGGCCAGCAGCAGCGGGTGGCCATCGGCCGGGCGATTGTCCGGCACCCCTCGGCCTTCCTTTTCGACGAACCGCTCTCCAACCTGGATGCGGCCCTGCGCGTGCAGATGCGGCTGGAACTGATCCGCCTGCATGAAGACCTGAAGACGACCATGGTCTATGTCACCCACGACCAGGTGGAAGCCATGACGATGGCCGACCGCATCGTGGTGCTTCAGGGCGGCAACGTGGAACAATTCGCGTCTCCGATCGAGCTCTACGACCGGCCGGTGAACAAGTTCGTGGCCGGCTTCATCGGCTCGCCCAAGATGAACTTCCTTGAGGCGGTCCCCTCCGGCGACGGACGCCTGAAGCTCACCAACGGACTGGACCTGGCGTTGCCCGACGTCACGCAGGACCGCCTGACCGCGAACCTCTCCCTCGGCATCCGCCCGGAACACCTGGAGTATTCCCACGAAGCCGGTGATCTGGAAGGGCGGATCGTGGTCGAGGAACAGCTTGGCAGCGACGCCTTTCTTTACGTCAACGTCGAGGGCATCGGCATGCTGACCGTCCGCGGCGTCGGCGAGCGCAACTACCACGGTGGCGAGCGGATCTTCCTCAGCCTGCCGCGCGAACGGTGCCATGTCTTCAACGACGACGACCGCCGCATCAACCTGCACTGACCGAGGCAACCCCGTTTTCGAACACATGCCCGCGAATGGATGAGAAAAATGGACTGGAACAACGCGCTAACCGGCAAATCGGCGGCAATCACGGGCGCTGCATCGGGAATTGGTCTTGAATGCGCCAGGACGATGCTTCACGCCGGGGCGACGGTTGTCCTGATCGACCGCGATGAAGACAAGCTGCATCAGGTCTGCGAAGACCTCGGCCCGAAGGCGCATCCGCTGGTCGTCGACCTGATGGATACAAAAAGCGTCTCGGGAATGTTGCCGCGTATTGTCGAGAAGGCCGGTGGCCTGGATATCTTCCACGCCAACGCGGGCGCTTACGTGGGCGGCGCCGTCGCGGACGGTGATCCGGACACATGGGACCGCGTCCTCAATCTGAACATCAATGCCACTTTCCGGGCGGTGCATGCGGTCCTGCCGCAGATGATCGATCAAAAATCGGGCGACATCATTCTGACCAGTTCGGTGGCCGGCGTGGTTCCGGTCATCTGGGAACCGGTCTACACGGCCTCGAAATTCGCCGTGCAGGCCTTCGTTCATACCACGCGCCGCCAGCTCATTGACAAGGGCATCAGGATCGGTTCGGTTTTGCCTGGCCCTGTCGTGACCGCCCTGCTGGACGACTGGCCGAAGGAGAAGATGGAAGAGGCGCTGGCCTCCGGCAGCCTGATGCAGCCGGTGGAAGTTGCCGAGGCCGTGTTGTTCATGCTGACGCGCCCCAGGGGAGTGATGATTCGCGACCTGGTGATCCTGCCGCAGGGCTGCGACCTCTGACCTGACGAGAATAGGGACGTTATGACAGCGCATTTCATGGGTATAGATGTTGGCACCGGCAGCGCGCGCGCAGGTGTCTTCGATGCGGCGGGCCGCCTGCTCGGCACGGGCAAGCGCGATATCACCCTCTACCGCAGCCCGGGCTCGATCGTCGAACAGTCTTCGAACGAGATCTGGCAGGCCGTTTCGGCAGCAAGCCGCCAAGCCACGGCCGCGGCAGGTGTGGATCCGTCCACCATCGGCGGCGTCGGTTTCGACGCGACCTGCTCTCTCGTCGTCACCGGCCGGGACGGCGCCTCGCTGGCCGTCGGCCCTGATAATGATCCGCGGCGCGACATCATCGTCTGGATGGACCACCGTGCCATCGAACAGGCGGAACGCATCAACCGCACGAACCACCCGGTGCTGCAATATGTCGGCGGCCGGATTTCACCGGAAATGGAAACACCGAAACTGCTGTGGCTGAAGGAAAACCTGCCCGAGGCCTTCAACGCCGCCTGGCAGTTCTTTGATCTGACCGACTATCTCACATGGCGGGCGACAGGCAGCCTGGCGCGATCCATCTGCACGCTCACCTGCAAGTGGACTTATCTGGGCCACGAACGGCGCTGGGACGAGAGCTATTTCCGGGAAATCGGCCTCGCGGAACTGGCGGACGAAGGGTTTGACCGGATCGGCACCGAGGTCGTCGACCCCGGCACACCGCTCGGCGACGGTCTGAGCGGACAAAGCGCGGAAGACCTGGGCCTGCTGCCGGGCACCCCCGTTGCCGCCGGACTGATCGACGCCCATGCCGGCGGCGTCGGCACGGTCGGAGCCGAGGGCCGGGTACAGGACAATCTGGCCTATGTCTTCGGAACCTCGTCCTGCACCATGACCACCACAAGCCAACCTGTGAAGGTGCCGGGTGTCTGGGGCCCCTATTATTCGGCGATGGTGCCGGGCGCCTGGCTGAACGAAGGCGGCCAGTCCGCCGCTGGCGCGGCAATCGATCACCTGATCTCCTTTCATCCGGCGGCCCCCGACGCGCGCCAACGCGCGCAGGCTGCGGGGCAATCCCTGCCGGAATGGCTGGCCTGCCGGGCTGCGGAAGCCCGGCAAGCTGTGGGCGATGCGGCCTATCTTGCCGGGCCCATCAGCGTGGTTCCGGAATTTCTCGGCAACCGGGCCCCGCATGCCAACCCGCACACGGGAGCGGTCGTCGCGGGTCTCGACATGACGGCGGATATCGACAGCCTTGTGAGCCTTTACATTGCCGGCATCTGCGGCCTCGGCTACGGCCTGCGCCAGATCATCGAGGCTCAGGCGAATTGCGGCGCCCCGGTCAAGACGATCGTGA
>NZ_JBNKYW010000260.1:0-23922 GCF_050301095.1 Roseibium sp. | reverse complement strand
GCCAAGGTTCCGGCCCGCGACCTCTATGCCGCTCTGGAAGAGGTCCGCAGGCTGCGTGCGCGTGTCTCGCAGGTCTTTGGCGAATGGGACGTGATCATGACCCCGTCGTCCGCAGCGCATCCCTGGCCCGCTGCCGAGGTTTTCCCGGATCGGATAGACGGCAGGGAAGTCGGGCCCCGGGGCCATGCCGTCTACACGGGCTGGGTCAATGCCTGTGGCCATCCCGGACTGACGGTCCCCGCCAGACCGGGCGCACAGGGGCTTCCCATCGGCGTGCAGCTGATCGGGGATCTTTATTCGGAAGACATGCTGTTGCCGCTGGCGCAGACCATGGAGACGGCCGGTCCTGGCTGGCGCTGGCCGAAGTATGCGCTTTGCTGATCGAGGCAAGGATTACAACCGCTGCCGGAACGGTCCCGGCAGCGGCAATCGCACTCATGGAAAGCTGACCGCGACCTCTCCCAGTCCCTCGATCCATCCGCGCACGTCCGTCCCGGCCTCGATATAGGGCAGGCCGTTCAGGGAGCCGGTGATGGCCACCTGGCCGGGCTGCAGCCCGCCGCAATGCGTACCTGCCAGGTCAACCAGCTTGCAAAGGTTTTCAAAGGCGTCGCCTCCGGGAACCGGCACGGTCCCGTCCAGCACGCGGGTTTCGCCGAAGTCCAGCGTTGCAGTGGCCCGCGTCAGGTCAAGGTCCTGCCAGTCGGTGCGCTCAGGTCCCACCACAAGCCCGCCGTTCAGCTGGTTGTCGGCAAGGCGCAGCATGGGAGAAACGGTGTTCGGGTCCTCCAGGCGCGTCAGGACAACCTCTATCACGGGAACCAGGGCGACACTGTCACGCAGCTTCTGCCGGAAATCCGCCGAACCTGGAGCCGGAAGCGGTTTCAGGATCCTGAAGCCGATTTCAAGTTCGACGCCGACAAGGTCTCCGGCAGGCGTGGGGAAGGAGGCGCCCGATGGCCGGATGTCGGACGCATAGATCGGTGCCATGATCACAGGCTGTCCGGGTTTGCAGGCCACCTTGAATGCCCCGGCCGGCCCGAAGCGCTCCGCCATGGCTTCTTGCACAATGTAAGCCTCCTCGAGGCTGACGGCGCCGTTCCGTTCAAGGCTGGCGTCCGCCATGGGCCCACCGCTACGGGCACCGGCGAGGACGTTGATGAGTTGTTCTACCCGTTCTGTCTCGACTGAAGTCATGTTTTCCTTTCTGAATTCAGGGTGTTGTCACGAAGAGATAATTTCTGATGACGATTTTCTCAGTTCATTGAAAAAAAAGAGAAAAGCCCGTATTTGACCCGGCAGAGCGGAGATGCGAGAAATAGGCGAATCCTGGGCAGGGCGAGCCTGGAAAAGGGAATGAACGGTATGGATGCCAAGACGCCGGCGCAAAGGCGCAGAAGGTACAACGCCAAGGGCAAGCTGATCATCAGCCGCCTGTCGTTGCATGAGCAGGTGGTCAATCAGCTGCGCGACATGATCATTTCCGGGGTTTTGCCGACCGGCGAGAAAATCCGATTCAACGAGCTGGCGGAGGAACTGCAGGTTTCCCTGACGCCGTTGCGCGAGGCAATGAAGGTGCTGGCCGGAGAACAGCTGGTCGAATTGATGCCCAACCGCGGGGCGCGTGTCGCGCCGATTACCGTGGAAGGCACCCGGGAGCTCTTCGAAGTGATTGCGGGCATCGAGGCGCTGGCCGCTGAATATGCAGCCACGCGGATCACCGATGAGCAACTGGCCGAGCTTGAGGAAATCCAGGAAACCATGCGCGGCCACCATGAACGCGGAGAAAAGGCCCCTTACTTCGAACTTAACCGCGAAATTCATGACAAGATCGTTGAATATGCCGGCAACGACATTCTTGAAACGATCCGGTCCCAGCTTGCCCGGCGCGCGGAGCGGGCGCGCTTCATCTCCGTGGAATCCGGCGCCCATCGTATCGAGGCGATGCAGGATCACGATGACCTGATGCAGGCGCTGCGGGACCATGACCCGAAGGCGGCACATGAAATCTGGCGGCGGCATCTTCTGAGTTCCGGCGAGGAGACCTGCCGGATACTGAAGGACTGGGAAGCGCAGCGGGCGCAGGCTGAAGGTTAGCATCTGTCGGCTCATGCAACTGAAATAACCGGGAATGGGCGGCCGAAGGGATCGGCCGCCGATACGATCGCGGCTGGTCAGGCTGCCCTGGTACACGCCTCGCCGCGGGCAGCGTCCGCAAGGTAGTCGAGCGCGGCCTGCACGCCACCGGCCTGATGCGGCACGCCGGCAAGCTTCAGCCCCATTTCGACACCGCTCAGCGTACCGGCCAGCATCAGGTCGTTGAAGTCTCCCAGGTGGCCGATCCGGAAGACACGGTCGGCGAGTCGACCGAGGCCGTTGCCAAGGGACATGTTGAGCCGCTCGTGCACGACCTTGCGGAACGCATCGGCCGAATGCCCCTCGGGCATCAGCACAGCCGTGAGCGAACCTGAATAATGCTCGGGCGTCCGGCAAAGAACCTCCAGTCCCCAGGCGCGAACGGCGCGCCGTGTCGCTTCGGCATGACGCTGGTGCCTGGCGAAGACGTTGTCCAGGCCTTCTTCATGCAGCCGGTCGACGGCGGCAACGAGGCCATAAAGGAGATTGGTCGCGGGCGTATAGGGAAAAAAGCCGGTCTCGTTCGCCTTCAGCATCTCCTCCCAGTTCCAGTAGGAATGACGCAAGCCGCTGCCTTGTGCGCTCACTTTTGCCTTTGCGCTGATCGCATTGAAGGACAGGCCCGGAGGCAGCATCAAGCCCTTCTGCGATCCTCCGACGCTGACATCCACGCCCCATTCGTCGTGCCGGTAATCGATCGATCCGAGCGATGAGATGACGTCCACCATCAAGAGGGCAGGGTGCCCGGCCTCGTCGAGTGCGGCGCGGACATCGGCTATCCGGGACGTGCAACCGGTCGAGGTCTCGTTGTGGACGACGCAGACCGCCTTGATGGCGTGGCCGGTGTCATTCCGGAGCGCTTCGGCAATTGCCGGAACATCCGCCCCCGTGCGCCAGTCGGTTTCGATCACCTCGGGTTCCAGCCCCAGCCGAGTTGCGAGCCGGAGCCAGAGCGAGGCGAACTGTCCCGTTTCGCACATCAGCACCTTGTCGCCGGGGCTCAGGGTATTCACAAGGGCGGCCTCCCAGGCGCCGGTTCCCGAGGCGGGATAGATGATGACATCGCTGGCCGTCTTGAAAACCGACTTCGCCCCCTCCAGGGCCCGGCGTCCCAGGTCGCCGAATTCGGGACTGCGATGATCCATCGTCGGATGGTCCATGGCCCGGAGGACGTTGTCGGGCACATTTGTGGGGCCCGGTATTTGAAGAAAGTGACGGCCTGGCTTGAACATTTGGATACTCCCGGCTTGAAGAAATGAACTGCCGGCAGAGCGTACACAATTTATGATTTTTAATCAAATAACAAATAAACAATTGAAAATAATATAGAATTATAAATTCATTGGAGCGCCAACCGATGGCGCCCCATGTGGTGTGGTGGTCAGACGAATTCGGAAGGCTGCCGGGTCAGGTAGGTTCCGTC
Organism: Roseibium sp.; assembly: GCF_050301095.1. Classification (GTDB taxonomy): domain Bacteria; phylum Pseudomonadota; class Alphaproteobacteria; order Rhizobiales; family Stappiaceae; genus Roseibium. The sequence continues at coordinate 20,363 of NZ_JBNKYW010000260.1, read as the reverse complement.
GCCCGCCGTGCCGGTGACCTCACCATCCTTGGCAACCGTCTTGCCGCGCAGGATGGTGCGGACCGGCCAGCCGGTGATTTCCATGTTCTCGTAAGGGGTGTAGTCGGAACCATGATGCAGGTCCTCCTGCCTGATGCAGGCGGTCTTGCCGGCGTCCCACAGCACGATGTCCGCATCGGCGCCGACCACAATCGATCCCTTGCGGGGATAAAGGCCGTAGATGCGGGCCGGGTTGGTTGCCGTCAGGGCGACGAAGCGCTCCGGCGTGATCCGGCCCTTGCTCACCCCCTCGGAAAACAGGATGGGCAGCCGGGTTTCGATGCCCGGAACGCCGTTCGGCACCCATTTGAAGGACGTGCGCGCATTCGGGTTGTTCTTGCCGGTGTTGTCCGGCCCGTCAAACCGGAAAGGCGCATGGTCGGAGGAGAAAACGTCGAAGGAACCGTCGGACAGTCCCTGCCAGATCGCCTCCTGGCTGGGTTTGTCGCGCGGGGGCGGCGAGCAGACGTATTTGGCGCCCTCGAAATCCATGTTGAGACCGGCCAGGTCCTCCCTGGTGAGGGCAATATACTGCGGGCATGTTTCCGCCAGTACCTTCAGGCCGCGGCGCCGGGCCCACTGGATCTGTTCCAGCGGATCGGGGCCTGACACATGCACGATCATGATCGGGGTGTCGGTCAGCTGGGCATGGCTGATCGCCCGGTGGGTTGCTTCCCGTTCCGCGATCTCCGAATGCGCGATGGCGTGGTAATAGGGCGCGGTCTTGCCCTGTTCCTCCAGCTTGCGCGTCATGTGCTTGATCGCGTCATGGCCTTCGGCGTGAACCATCACCAGCGCCCGCTCGCGGCGGGCGACCTCGAACACCTCCAGCAGCTCGCTGTCGTCCAGCTTCAGGTCATCATAGGTCATGAAGACCTTGAAGGACGTGTAACCGTCCTGGATCAGGGCCGGCAGCTCCTGTCCCAGGACATGGGGGGTCGGATCCGTGACGATCAGGTGGAAGGACACATCGATCACGCAGTTCCCGTCCGCCTTCGCATGATAACCGTGGACGCATTCGCGCAGGGACTTGCCCTTTTCCTGCAGGGCGAAAGGCAGGACCGTGGTGTTGCCGCCTGCGGCTGCGGCGCGGGTGCCGCTTTCGAAGTTGTCGGCCATGACGGTGCCGTCGCTGGTCGGCTGGGACAGATGCACATGAGCGTCGATGCCGCCGGGCATGACGAGCAGTCCGCGGGCGTCGATTTCTTCCGCCGCTCCGGTGATTTCCTCAGCTATCCGGGCAATGCGCCCGTTCCTGATGCCGATGTCGGCGACATAGCGGTCCGAGGCCGTCACGATGGTGCCCCGCCGGATGGAAAGATCGAATTCAGGCATTTTGGGTTCTTTTCACTTTGGCATTTAACTGTGACACGGGACGTGCTTCCTGCTCGGCAGCCAGGATCCGGCAGACCTCGTCACCGGAATTCTGAAGATGAATGCGCCAGGCGCGCCGGGCATCGTCGGGCGAACCGGCCCGCAGGGCCGCCATCATCCGTTCGTGTTCCTCAAGGGCCGCATTGCGACGGCTGCCCTCCCTGACGGCGACGTAGCGCACGCGCTTGGCGTGCAGTGCCAGCTTTGCGCGAACATGGCTCAGGATCGGGTTTTCGGCGCACTCGACGATCAGGTCGTGGATCTGGCTGTTCAGCGTGAAATAGGCATCGTCGTCGTGATCCTCGAAACGCTGGATCATTTCGCCGTGCAACTCTTCCAGGCGGGCGAGGTCGGCGGCGGTCATCCGGGCGGCCGCAAGTTCGGCGGCCTGGGACTCAATCCCCGCCATGACCTCGAACAGCGCCCGCGCATAGTCGGCCGTGACCGGCGCAACCACGGTGGGGCGGTTGGGGGTCAGTTCGATCAGCCGCTCCTCCGCCAGAATCTTCAACGCTTCCCGCATTGGCGTCAGGGACACGTCAAGCTTGCGGGCGAGGGCCGCGATCTGGAGTTTTTCGCCCGGTGCCAGACGGCCGGTCACGATCAGGTCGCGCAAGAGATCCGCCACCTGGTCGTGAAGCGGCGCCCGGCTGATGGAGCCGCGTCTGCGCGGCTTCATCGCGGTCGCGGCGTTAGCGGGCGGGCTCATGGGCGATCCGGGCAGAGAGAGCAGGGCTCAGTCCGACGGAAGGCTTGGCCGCCGGACGGCGGAAACTGCCGCGGCTCGCCTTGGCGGGGCGCAGCCGGGCCAGGGTCTCCGCCTGACCGATCGCAGCTTCCGCACAGTCGACCAGCGGCACCGGCACACGGTCGCGCAGGGAGGCCGCAAGTCCTGCCAGCGGGGCACCTGCAAGTACGATGACGTCGACCTGTCCGCCGGCCACTACCTCGTCGCACAGGGCGGCCAGGTGTTCGGCCTTTTCCTCCTGCACGTCGTTGACCGACCGGAAGGTCCCGGCAAGCGTGTGGACGCCGGCACAGCGGGCCTCCAGCCTGTGCCAGGCGACGCACTCCCTATACCAGGGTTCGAGTGCATCGGCGAAGGTGACGATCGCAAAGCGCCCGCCGAGCATGCAGGCCGTCAGCATGCCTGCCTCCGCCAGCCCGATGACGGGCAGGTCGAAGAGTTCGCGTGCTGCCCCAAGTCCGGGGTCGCCGAAGGCTGCGACAATGGCGGCATCGTAGTCGGCGTGGCGTTCGGACAGGATCTCCAGGACGGACACGCCACCGATCAGGGCTTCCGTCCGGGTGGAAATATAGGGCACTCCGGTTGGTGCGGTGATCGTGTCCAGCACGGTATCCGGCGCCATGACCGTACGGGCTGCTTTCTCCAGCCGCTCGGTTACCCCGGCAGACGTGTTGGGATTGATCATCAAAATACGCATTTTGGTCTCTCGAATTTCTTGATCTGGTCCGCGGACGGACCGAAGGATGATTTGCTGTTCAGGCGCGTCCGTCTCAGTACCCAAGCGTCCGGGGCAACCAGGTCACGATGCCCGGGAAAATCAGGCACAGCACCAGCACGGCGTACTGCAGGACGATGAAGGGCCAGACGCTGCGGATCAGGGTGGCCATCGGCACGCGGGTCACACCGCTCATCACGAAGAGCACGACTCCGACCGGCGGGGTCATCATTCCGATGATCAGGTTGAAGACGAAGAGAAAGCCGAACAGAAGCGGATCGATGCCGAAGCTGATGGCTACCGGCGCGAACAAGGGCACCAGCATGATGTAGGCGGCGTTGGATTCGATGAACATGCCGACCACGATGAGCGTCGTCATCACCAGCAGCAGGAAGAGCATCGGGCTCGAGGTGACGTTCTCAAGGAAGTCCGCCAGGGTCGCCGGAACCATGTCGATGGTGAAGAGGAAAGTGACACCGGCGGCAAAGGCGATCAGCGCGCCGACCATGGCAGCCCCGACGGCTGCGTTGAACAGCGAGGGTATCAGGTCTGACAGTGTCAGCTTGCGGGTAACGAAGAAGCCGATGAGAAGGGCATAGGCGACCGCGATGCCGGCGCCTTCGGTGGCGGTGAAGACGCCGCCGACAATACCGCCTACAACAACGAACGGCATCAAGAGGACAGGCAGGGCCCGCCAGGTTTCGCGCAAGGCATTGCCGAGCTGGAAAGTTTCGCCGGTGAGCTTGTAGCCCTTGCGCCAGGAAATCCACGAGCCGAGCGCCATGAAGCCGAGGGTGAGCAGGATCCCCGGCACGATGCCTGCCATGAACAGCCCGCCGACCGAAACGGTGGAACCGGCCATCAGCGCATAGACAATCATCGCGTTGGAGGGGGGAATGATCGCGCCGAGGTTGGCGGCGGAGGCGACGACCGCGCTGGAAAAGCCGTCGTCATAGTTCTTGCGCAGGGCGGGGACCAGGGTGGAGCCGAGTGCCGAGGCTGAGGCGACCGCGGCGCCGGAGACGGCCGCCAGCATCATGCCCGCGACAATGGCCACATGCGCCATGCCGCCATGCAGCCGGCCGACGATGGAATTGGAAAAGTCCACCAGACGCTGCATGATGCCGGCCCGAACCATCAGTTCGCCGGCCAGCATGAACAGCGGGATTGCCATCAGCGGAAAGGAATCGACCGAATGCATCATGCGCTGGGGCAGGACGGAGAGTTCGATGCCGCCGGCCAGGAGGCCGCCGAGCGAGGCGAAGCCGAGGGCAAAGGCAAGCGGCATGCCCATCAGGGCAAGCGCGAAAAAGATCAGGATAACGGTGAGGGTCATTGCGGAGCCTCCTCGGCCCAGGTGTCCCGGCCGCCCCAGGCGAGCAGCATGAGATGCAGCACGGAATGGACCGCGGCAATCAGAACGGCGATGTAATAGACGGCGGACGTCAGGTTCAGCGTCGGCATCATCTCCGGCCAGGTGTAGGCGGTGACCTGAACGCTGACATAGAAGATCACGATCATCAGAACGGCGCCGAGCACCGCCGACAGGCGGAACAGATGATCCTGCACCCGCTTGGAAAACTGCACGACAAGGGCATCGATACCGACATGGACCCCGTGACGGATGCCATGGGGAATGGCCAGGAACATGGCCCAGACGAAGGCCAGGCGGGCAACTTCCTCGGACCAGTCGATCGCGCTGGAAAAGGCATAGCGGAAGATCACCTGGACGACGACAAGACTGGTCATCACCGCCATGGCCGCGATCACCGTGCCCTTGGAAACACCGTCAATCCGGCGCAGCGCCGACTGGCAGCGTCTGAAAAGGAAGCCCGCTCGCGCGGGCTCCACATGTGTGCGGGCAGACATCAGTTGGCCGCCTGTTCAAGAACGGTGTCGATGATGGCCGGGTCGATGCGGTTCTTCAGTTCGTCCACCACCGGTGCCGTCAGCTCACGCAGCAGGCCGCGGACATCGTCCGGGATCGCGGTGAAGACCATGCCGGCTTCGACCAGCTGGCCGCGCGAGGCCTCGTCTTCAGCGGCTGCCTGCGCCCGCTGCCACGCCACAGCTTCTGCCGCCGCTTCACGAAGCGCCGTCTGCTGTTCAGCGGTCAGCCGGTCGAACTTGCGCTTGTTGACCACCAGGGCGATGTAATCGAAGAAGTGATTGGTGTCGGACAGATAAGTCTGCACTTCCTCGAACTGGCGGCTTTTGATGATGGAGTAGGGGTTTTCCTGGCCGTCCAGGACACCCTGTTGCAAGGCCGAATAGACTTCCGAGATCCCCATCGAAACCGGGTTGGCGCCGATGGCGCGGAAGGTCGCGAGATGGGTTTCATTGGGCTGCAGACGGATTTTCAGGCCCTTGAAGTCCTCGACCTTTTCGATCGGCCGGGTGTTGTTGGTCACGTTGCGAGAACCGAGCTCCATCCAGCCGAGGGCAACGAACCCGTGTTCGGCCAGCTTTTCGGACAGAATGTCGCCGACCTCGCCGTCGATCACCTTGAAGGCCGTCTCCCGGTCCGGATAGGCAAAGGGCAGGGAGACCGCTTCCAGTTCCGGAACCGTGCGCGACAGGTAGGCCGTGCCGATCCAGGTGCCGAAGATCACGCCGGTGCGGACCTGGTCGACGTTCTCCTTCGCGCCGCCAAGCTGCATGGCCGGAAAGCTGGCGATTTCAAGGTCACCGCTGGTTGCCTTGGCAACGGCTTCGGCGAACATCCCGATGGCTTTGGAGCTCGAGTGTTCGACCGGGAAATTGCCTCCGATACGCAGGGTTTCGGCGAGGGCCGGCGTCGCTGTGATGCAGAGGGCGGCAAGCGCGCTGATGCAGGTGTTCTTCAGGTTCATGGAATGGGTTCCTCCTCGTAACCAGCTGGGATCATGCTAGTGGGCCGAGTATTTGGAATCGAGTCGAAAACCGCAAGATTATTTTTTGTTTTTTATTATATTTTTTATAACACATTGTTATTTATGGATTTTGTAAATTTAATTGAAACGCTCTTGGTGTCTTGGAGGTGCGTTTTGAATTGGCGCGTTCGTGCCGGCATAGGTAGTCCTGACAGGAGCAGGCGGCGGCGATGGCGCTGCGGCTGCCTTCGTTGCCGAACGCGCCGCCGGACAAAACGGCGCTTGCGATGCCCTTACTGTCACCCGATCCATTTTCCGAGGCACCATCGGCAAACGACAAGGAAGCCATTGAAGCCGATGCAAAGGCAGCCACAAGCAGAGTTTTTTCAGTCCATCCTCCATGAAAGGTTTCGAAGGATGCACGCGGGCATCCCTATGGCGGATCATTCCCGATGTGCCGTTTTTGAGGGCGTCACGGAAAAGCGGCGCTCACGGAACAGGGTCGTGTCGTTTCGCTGAAACGGATGGAGCGACATTCTCGGAGGTTCTGCCGGGTCTGGCCATATGATCGCGGGTAGCCGGGTGCAGCTGAAAGGAAGCAAGCTGTCCTTATCCGGAAACTTTTGCGTCACTCTCGGACTCCGCTTCCGGGAAGGTTTGAACCGCCCGGGGTTTGCTGGACGCTGTTTGGTTTCAGTTATGCGGCTGCTGGAAGATCTTGTCAGAAGCAGAAACTCCTCGCCGCCCCGGCGGGCGAGTCTGTCGCTTGCTCTCAACTCACCGGTTATCACCATTGCGACCTGCTCAGGACATCCCGCATTCCTCTCCGATTGAGCAATCACGCCAGTCTCTCCCGCTGGAAGCTTTTTCCAGAGATTGCAGGAGCGTCTTGTTCGCTCCGAAACAAACCGTCCTGGCATCTCTGGAGCTTTTGCCGGCCGGGCGGCAGGCCGCACTTGTCTTTGGGTACAGGTGAGGGAGCTCGCGCGTGATAGGTGGTTACCTGGCCGCCAACAATGCGCTCGATGAAAGAATTGTTTAATAAATTATTGTTTTTAAATGTGAAAATAAAGATTGTTGACAAAAAAATAAGAGACTCATATTGTGTCGATGAACAGTTGAAGAGGGTCCGGTGAAACAGTCGCCATTCCGCAGGCCGCCTGCACGCAGATCAGAGTTGAAAAGTGGACCGGCCGCGGAAGAACGGGTCTTTTCCGTTGTTGTCGAGGCGGTTCAGGCGCAAAGGCTGTTGCCCGGTGAGCGTCTGGTCGAGAGGGAGCTGGCGGACGTTGCCCGCGCCAACCGGCAGGCCATCAGGAACGGCTTGCTGCGGTTGAAGAACGCCGGATTGGTGGAGATCAGCCGGAACAAGGGTGCGCGGGTCGCTCAGTTGACCACGGACGAGGCCGTGCAGGTATTCGAAACCCGTATAGTGATCGAGACGGCGTTGCTCAAAAAGCTTGCGGAACAATACGACGAGACTGCTGCCGCGGCGTTACAGGCCATCGTTCGGGCGGAAGGAGCCGCCTATGACGAGGGCAGGATCCAGGAAGCCCGTCACCATTCGCGCAGTTTTCATATGGAATTCGGTCATCACGCCGGGAACCAGTACATGTCGCGGTTTCTCGACGACCTGATCAATTGCCAACCGCTTCTGTTGCAGTTTCGGGACGGGAAACCGTCCGAATTCTCCGGCCACGCGCTGCACATCAAGACCATGGGCGCGTTGGCGCGGGGCGAGGGAGACGAGGCGGCGCACTACAACACCGAACTGCTGAATGCGCTGCAGGCCGAAATGTTGCGGGACATAAAGTCCGCCGAAGAGCACGGAGGCGCTCCGCCCCCCTGAACGTACGAACCGACTGGCGTAGCCCCCTTTGGATAAGCGGCCGGATTTTCCAACCGCGCGCCGCTTGCGCAAACCAAGGGAGTAATCATGCGACGCTTCGCCTATCATGAACCCTCCACACTCGAGGAAGCCTCGAAGCTTCTGGTCGAGTTGGGTGAAGATGCCTATGTCTTTGCGGGAGGAACGGATCTCCTCGTCGAGATCCGCGAGAGGCTCCGGAAAGTCTCTCATCTGGTCAATATCAAGTCGATTCCGGGCCTTCGCGATATCGGCTGGGATCCTGCCACGGGGTTGACCTTTGGCGCGCTGGTTACGGCGCGTGAGCTGGAAACCCTGAAAGGCGTTCAGCAAACTTACCCGAATTTTGCCGAAGCGTTGCGTTCCCTGGGATCGATCCAGGTACGCAACAGGGCGACTGTCGTCGGAAATATCTGCCGCGCCTCGCCGTCCGCCGATACCATTCCGCCACTGATCGCGGATGGGGCGGTCATTCACTACTACACGCCGCAGGGGATGCGTCGGGTACCACTCAGCGACTTCTTCACCGGACCGGGCCGCACGGTGCTCGGGCGCGGGGACATTGCCACCGGCATCGTGCTTCCCGCTCCCAGACCGAACAGCGTCCGCGCCTATATCAAGCACGGACGCCGGAAGGCGATGGAACTGGCGACTGTCGGGGTGGCAGTCAGCATCGACCGTGACGGAGACCGCTGTACCGAAGCGCGCATCGCACTCGGGGCGGTTGGCCCCACCGTTTTGCGCGCAACGGGCGCCGAGGCCGTTCTTAACGGCGCTCTCCTCAATGACGAAATCATCAATCGCGCCGGCATGCAGGCCATGGCCGACTGCACCCCGATCAGCAACGTTCGTGCCAGCGCCGACTATCGCCGCGAAATGGTAGGGGTTCTGACCCGCCGCGCGGTCAGAACCGCACTGGAGGTCTCCTCATGAAACAGATTGTCGAACTGACCGTTAACGGTGATCCGCGCGAATTGATCGTCGAGGAACATCGCTCTCTTCTGGATACGCTCCGTGAAGAGGCCGGGATGACCGGCACCAAGAAGGGCTGCGACGTCGGCGATTGCGGAGCCTGTACCGTCCTCGTCGAGGGGCAACCGGTCAACGCCTGCCTGATGCTTGCCGTGGAAGCGCACGGCAAACGGATCGAGACTGTCGAAGGTCTGCAGAACGGAAGTGATGATCTGCACCCCTTGCAGGATGCATTCATGCGTCACGGCGCTTCGCAATGCGGCTTCTGCACGCCCGGCATCCTGATGATGGCGAGAAAGCTGCTCGAGGAAAACCCGGATCCGACCGATGAAGAGATCCGTTTCGGCCTCAGCGGCAACATCTGCCGATGCACCGGTTACACCAAGATTTTCGATGCGATCCGCAGCGCTGCGCAGGAAATGCGGAAGGTCCGCGAGACGGAGGTCACCTCATGAACATTTCTACTCCAAATCTTCAAAAGGAATTCCGGATCGTCGGCAAGAGCGTCAAGCGAGAAGACGTGATCGAGAAGGTAACCGGCGAAGGCACCTATGTCGCCGATCTGAAGCCGGTCGGCATGCTCTACGGCAAGATAAAGCGTGCGGATGTTGCCCATGCACGGATCAAGCGCATCGATGTTTCCAGGGCGCTCGCCTATCCGGGCGTGAAGGCGGTGCTGACCCATGAAGATGTGCCGCGCGTGCTGCACTATGGATCGCCGCACCCACGTTCCGCGTCCTGTACCAGGGACCAGTATATCCTCGACAACAAGGTAAGGTTTCAGGGCGAGGGCGTTGCCGCGATTGCGGCTGTCAGCGAAGAGATCGCGGATGAAGCGCTCGATCTCATCGAGGTCGAATACGAAGAGCTTCCCGCCGTCTTCACACCTGAAGAGGCGGTCCTGCCGGGCGCGCCGCTCATCCACGATGTCGGACCGGGGGGGAACCTTGTCCTTGATCCGGTGAAGGTTGAGCGCGGCGATGTCGAGAAAGGCTTTGCCGAAGCCGACTTCATTCTCGAAGGCGAATTTTCAGGCGGACGTCCGGTTCCGGCCTATATGGAGCCCAACGTTTGCCTGGCCGATTGGGACGGCTCCAGCAAGCTGACCTTCTGGACCTCCACGCAGAGCTCATTCATGGTGCGCGGTATTCTGGCCGAGGTGCTGGGACTGCCGGTCAACAAGGTGCGGGTTCTGGTTGATCACATGGGAGGCGGTTTCGGCGCGAAGCAGGACTGTTTCCAGCACGAATTTCTTTGTGCGCTTCTGGCGAAAGCCACCCGGCGCCCGGTCCGCATGGAGTTCACCCGGCACGAGACCTTCATTGCCGGCCGCTCGCGCCATCCCTTCAGGCTCTGGCTGAAGCAGGGGTTCCGGAACGACGGCACCATCACCGCACGTGACATGAAGATCGTCTATGACAGCGGAGCCTACGGATCGCACGGACCAGGTGTGACGACGGTCGGCACCAATTCCGCCACGTCGCTTTACCGCTGTGAGAATGTCCGGCTCGAAGGGCGCTGCGTTTACACCAACACTCCGATCGCCGGGGCCTTCCGCGGATATGGCGTGGTTCAGACCTATTACGCCCTCGATATCCAGATGGACGAGGCGGCCGTGCGGCTCGGGGTGGATCCGGCGGAACTCAAGCTGAAGAACGCCGTGCGCGAGGGCGACATTGCACCTTCGGGGCATCCGATCGTCGGGCACGGGCTTGAAGCCTGCATTCTGCACGGCATAACCGGATTTGATTGGAAGGGCAGAAAAAACCGGAACCGGACGAGTGTCCCGGACCGGCCGCAGCTGAAAAAAGGTGTCGGCATCGGCTGCGAGATGCATGGCTCTTCCGCCTATCCCGGGATCAGGGAGCAAGGCAACGCCATCGTGAAAGTGAACGAGGACGGCTCGGTCACCCTGATGACGGGTGCCGCAGGACTTGGGACGGGCGCCCACACGGCTCTCGCGCAGATCGTGGCCGAAGAAATGGGTGTGCGCTTCGAAAGTGTCTCCGTGGTACATGGCGATACGGATGCGGTGCCCTGGGACATCGGCGCTTTTGCCTCGCACACAACCTATCTCGTCGGCAGCGCCGCCAGGATTGCCGCCGGCAAGGCTCGCGAAGGCGTCTTGGAACGGGCATCGTCCAAATTCGACCTGCCGGTCGAAGATCTGACGCTGGTCGACGGCATGATCTGTGTCGCGGGAAAGCCCGATGCCGCCATGACAATGGCCGAGGCAATGGGCCCCTCAAGAGGTATCCCCGCGGCGAATATCCTTGGCAACGGCACCTATGAGCCGACCAAGTCCTATTCCTTCGCCGCGCATTTCGTCGAAGTTACAGTCGACACCGAAACGGGGCTCGTTCAGGTCGACAGGGTGATGCCGGTGCATGACGTCGGCAAGGTGATCCACCCGATTGCCGCGCAAGGACAGATCGAGGGCGGTATCCAGCAGGGGATCGGGCACACCTTGAGCGAGGACTACGTCATCGACACGTCCACCGGCCGATCACTCAATGCCGGCCTGGTCGACTACAAGATGCCGCTCTCCATGGACATGCCCGAGATCGAAACCGTCATTCTGGAAGCAGCCCCTGATCCGTCAGGCCCCTGGGGCGCCAAGGGCGTGGGCGAGGATCCCATCATCGCGATTGGCCCAGCCATTGCCAACGCAATCCATGACGCCATTGGCGTCAGGTTCCACCACTATCCGATAACCCCCGAAGACATTCTCACGGCACTGAAACAAAAGGAGGGTCAATGATGCAGGTCCACCAGATTGAAAAGAACAAGATCCCGATCACGATCCTGACCGGCTTTCTCGGGTCGGGCAAGACGACGCTGCTCAACTACATCCTCACCGAAAAGCACGGACACCGCATTGCCGTGATCGAGAACGAGTTCGGAGAAGTCGACGTGGACAGCGATCTGGTGCTCGCCTCCGAGGAGGAAATCTATCAGATGCAGAACGGCTGCATCTGCTGCTTCGTCGATGTGCGCAATGACCTGATTGACGTCATGAACAAGCTTCTGAAGCAGAAGGACAAGTTCGATCACATCATTGTCGAGACTTCCGGCCTTGCCGATCCGACACCCGTTGCAACGGCGTTTTTCGCGGACCGCGGCGTTGCGGAAGAAGTCAGTCTGGACGCGATCGTCACGCTGGTCGACGCCAAGCACATAGACCAGCACCTTTATGATCCGGTTCTGGACGGCCGCGACAACCAGGCGGTCGATCAGATCGTCGCCGCCGACCGGATCATCGTCAACAAGGTGGATCTGGCTTGTGACGAAGGCCTGCAGTCGCTTGAAAAGGACCTCCGCAATCTCAACCAGACGGCGCCTATCCTGCGGTCGAATTACGGTGTGGTCGATCTTGATAACATTCTGAATGTCAACGGCTTCCGTCCGTCCTATCTGCGTGAGCGTGCGGAACTGCTGCAGATCGACATGGATGGGGACGAGAACCACCATCACAACCACGATCACAGCCACAGCCACGATCACGATCACAGCCACAAGCACGGGCACCTTCATGACGAGACGGTCACCTCGGTGAGCTTCACTTTTGACCAGCCCTTTGTGCTGGAAAAGCTCCAGGCCATGCTGACCGACTATCTTGAGGAACGCGGTCCGGCAGCCTTTCGAACCAAGGGCATTCTTTCGATTGCCGGGGAAGACCGGTTCTTCGTGCTGCAGGCGGTTCATCAACTCTTCGACTTGCGTCCGGACAATCCCTGGCAGGACGAACGCCGGCGCTCGAAGATCGTCTTCATCGGCCGCGATCTGGAGCGCGAGGAACTGGCCGCCAAACTCTCAGCCTGCCTGATCGACTGATCCCATCTCCTTTCGTCGAGAGGCAGGAACCTGGCCCGCGCATTCCCGGTGCGCGGGCCTTTTTGTTTAAAGAAAGTTGAATAAAAATAATTAGTTAGATTTGATTGTTGACAATCATAGATTCGAGTGATTTAGTAGTCCACAGAGTAGAAGCGCAGCCAATTGCTCACAAACCGTTGAGAGGTGAGGCTGCGATGTCATATCCCCCCAAAGCTTTCAATCGCATCAAGGGCAAGCCGGTCGAGCGCCGTTTTGCCGCGCCCAAACCGTTCGCAGTCGTCTGCAGCGGTGCCGGGGACATGTGCATTGCATCCAGGCGCCCCATCACAGGAGTATCCTCATGATTATCGACCTGAGTTGCTATCCGACGGATCTCGTCGATCTGGCCTGGCGCCACGATGGCGAGCCGTTTACCGGAGAGCGGCTGCTGAAGATGATGGACGGCCCCTTTTATGTGAACGGCAAGCCACGCCGTGTCGACAAGGCGTTCATCCAGCCGCCGCAGGGCAACACGATCTACACAGACGGCATCCATGAAAAGGAAGGCAAGGCGGCCATCCGCGAGTACATGGCCTATACCGAGAAGATGGTCTGCGAACACCCGGACCGTTTCATCGGCTGCTTCGTCTACAATCCGCGCTACGGCACGAAGAACGGTGCCGAGGAAATCGAACGCTATGTCAAGGAGTTCGATTTCAAGATGGTACAGCTGCAGGCCAACATGCATGCCTATCGCCCCGACCGGGCGCTGGACTGGCTCCGGCCTGCCATGCGCGTGTGCGCCGATCTCGGTGTGATGGTCAAGCTGCACACCGGTGACGGGCCGTATTCGATCCCGACGGAGTTCGTGCCGATCATCCGCGAGTTTCCGGAAGTGGATTTCATTCTCGCGCATTTCGGTGTGCAGACCGGTGGCGTCTACACGTTCGAGCCCTTCCAGATGGCGATGGACGAGCCCAATGTCTACGCCGAAAGCGGCTGGTGCCTGCAGTCCCGGATCGTGGAATTCGCCAAGGAACTGCCGAAGCACAAGATCCTGTTCGGCACCGACACGCCGCCGAACGAGCCGGGCATGTGGATCAACCTGCTCGAAGTGCTTTGCCACGAGCCGCCGCAGGGTCTGAACCTCGATGAAGACACGCTCGAGGACTATCTCGGCAACAACGTCGCCCGGATGATCGGCCTGGATCCGACCCCGCCGCCGCGCTCGGTTGCCGAGGCTGAAGCCTACCTGCGCGGCAAGGCAGCTCTCGAGCCTGCCGAATAAGCCGCGACCGAAAGATTTCAAAGGACAAACAGATGATTATCGACACCCATCTCCACCCCACCAACCTGGTGGACGAGGCCTGGCGTCACACGGGGGAACCCTTCACCGGCGAGCGCATGCTCAAGATGATGGACGGTCCCTACATGATCAACGGCAAGCCGCGCCGGATCGACATGGGCTTCATTCAGCCGCCCCCGGGCAACACCGGTTACCGGGACGGCAACCGCATGGGCCGCGAGGGCATTCGCGATTACATGTCCTATTGCGCGGAACTGTGCCAGAAATATCCGGACCGTTTCATCGGCAACTTCAACTACAACCCGCGCTGGGGCCCGGAAAACGGGGCCGCCGAAATCGAGTACCACCACAAGGAATACGGTTTCAAGATGATCAAGCTGCATGCGAACATGCATGGCTATCGTCCTGACCGTGCCCTGGACTGGTTGCGGCCGGCAATGAAGAAATGCGCCGAGCTGGGCATCGTGGTGCTGATCCACACCGGCGACGGACCCTACACCATCCCGACGATGTTCTATCCGATCATCCGGGAATTCCCGATGGTCAACTTCATCATCGGCCACTTCGGCATCCAGACCGGCGGCAACTACAGCTTCGAGGCGTTCTGGATGGCAATGGACACGCCCAACGTCTACTGCGAGAGCGGCTGGTGCTTCCAGTCGAGGATCGTGGAATTCGCCCAGCAGTTGCCCCGGCACAAGATTGTGTTCGGCACGGATTCTCCGCCAAACGATCCCGGCATGTGGCTGCGTGAACTCGAGGTTCTCTGCCATGAGCCGCCGCACGGAATGAACCTCTCCGAAGACGATCTGGAAGGCTATCTCGGCAATAACATCGCCAAGCTGGTCGGCATCGATCCGACGCCGCCGCCGCGCGATCTGAGGGACGCCGAAGCCCGCCTGAAGGATACCTATGCAGGTGTGGACCGGGCAACCGGCCGGCACCTGGAACTGGCCTGAGCCAGGGGCGGCGGCGCGGTTGCAGCCCGCGCCGCCGCCATGACAAAACTTTGGAAGGCGCCAGAGATGTTGAAGAAAGTTAGCTCCGGTTTTCACCCGCAGGACGTCCGGAATTTTCTGGAGAACTATGCGGCCTCTTGTCCTGAGGATGTGATTGCGATCGACGCGCCGGTTTCCGACAATCAGGACGCAACCGCGCTGATCTGGGCACTGGCCGGGCAGGGGCGGCAGCCACTGCTGCGGTTGAACAACGTGAACGGGCTTCGGGCGCCGGTCGTCTGCAACGTGTTCGGATCGCGCCGCCGGATCGCACACCTGTTCGAGACCGATGAGCCAGGCCTGCACGCGGCCTATCAGGCAAGGTCCCGCGCAGCTGTTGCACCGAAGGAGGTCTCCACCGGTCCGCTCATGGAACAGGTACTGACGGGGCAGGACGTCGATCTGAACACCTTGCCGATGCTCCAGCACTTCGAGACCGACCGGCAGAAATACATTACCTCCGGCATCATCATCGGAGAGCATCCGGAAACCGGGATCGGCAATCTTTCCTATCACCGGGCAATGATCCATGCGCCCAACCAGCTCGCCACCTCGCTGCATTCGCGGGGACACCTCTGGCGCCTGTTGAATCTTTCGAAGGAAATGGGCCGGCCCATGCCGGTGGCCATGGTGATCGGCGGCCACCCGCTCTTCATGCTGGCGGCCTCCGCGCGGCTCGCTTTCGAGGAGGACGAACGCAACATTGCGGGCGGACTGATGGGCGCGCCCCTGGAGGTGGTGAGAACACCGAAATACGGTATCCGCGTTCCCGCCCAGGCTGAAATCGTCCTGGAAGGCGTGATTGATCATGAAGCTGTCGTGGAGGAAGGCCCCTTCGGCGAATTCACCGGCTATTCCTCCGACCGGTCTACCAACAATCTTCTTACCGTCGAGACGATCCTGCGCCGCAGGGACCCGATCCTGGTGAGCGTTGCCGGTGGCAACTCGGCCGAACACCTGAACCTCGGCCGGGTTCCTCGCGAGGCGGAGATGGTGGAAAAGCTCAAGGCGCGTTTTCCGTCGGTAACGGCAGTGCATTACCCGTCTTCGGGAACCCATTTTCACGCCTATGTGGCCCTGAACCAGAGCCGGGAAGGCGAGGCACGGCAAGTGATGCTGGGTCTCTTGGGATGGGATCAGTACCTGAAGAACGTGATCGTGGTCGATGCCGACGTGGACATCACCCGCGACGAGGAGGTGTTGTGGGCGGTGTCGGCACATTTCCAGCCGCATCGTGACGTGGTGATCGTCGAAGGGCTGCCGGGCAACGCGCTGGACCCGTCGGCGAGCGGGATAGGAACCACCTCGCGCATGGGGCTCGATGCCACGCGCGGGCCGGACTTTCACGGCACAAGAGCCCTGATTTCCGAGGCCGCAAAGGCACGCGCGGCAGCCTTGCTGAACGGGCTCCATTAAAGCACGCCAGAAACGGCGACAGCCGTTTCGAGACAAAGCAGGCGGCGGGGCAGCGAGAAGGTCGTCGGACAGAAAGGAGTTCGAAATGAACAACCAGGATTCCAGACGGATGATCGTCGGCATCTCCGGTGCCTCGGGCGTGATCTACGGCAAGCGCATGCTCGAAACGCTGCGGGAGCTGGGCATCGAGACCCACCTGGTCATGTCCAGTGCCGCCCGCCTCACCATGGCACATGAGACCGATTTCACGCCGCGCGATCTTGAGGCCATGGCTTCCGTCACCCACTCCAACAAGGACATTGGCGCAGCCTGCGCCTCCGGATCCTTCCGCACGATGGGAATGGTCATCGCGCCGTGTTCGGTGAAGACCATGGCTGAGATCGCCTGCGGGACAACCTCGTCTCTGCTGGCGCGGTCTGCCGACGTGGTGCTCAAGGAACGGCGCAGGCTCGTCCTGATGTTGCGCGAAACCCCGCTGCATCTGGGCCATTTGCGCAACATGACGTCCGTCACGGAAATGGGCGCAATCATCTACCCTCCTGTGCCGGCGTTTTACGCCCGTCCTGCCAGCCTCGATGAAATGGTAGATCATACGGTTGGGCGCGTTCTGGATCTCTTCGACATCGATACCGATCTGGTGCGCCGCTGGTCAGGTGGACGGCCTCGCTCGGCGGATATCGCAGCAGTGGACCTGCCACAGCAGGGCCTGCGGGCCTCCAGGTAACTGCCGCTGCGGGCAATGGCTAAGCGGACATCCGGATCTTCCAAAACGCTTCACCTCTCTCCTTCCAACAGGCGAGGGGTGTTTTCTCTTGGAACCGGCCGGGCAAGAAGCCGGCCGTGATGACCCGGACTGGGTAGGTTGGGAAGCACCGGGAGGGACTGTTGCCGATGGCGACCGGTCAAACCGGGCCACGGCACGAGGATGCGCCGTTCAGCTTCGGGGGATGTCACGGGATATCAGGAGAAGTCCGGATGGTTTCAGGCAAGCGGTCTCGATGAAAAAAGAAGGTGCGGGAAGAGACTGGCTCTTCCCGCGTCTTTCAGGCTGCTGCCTTGAGTTTGTTGACGACTCGGAGGGCTTCGTGGCGCAACCTTTCCAGGTCGAGCCAGGGGAGGGTTCCGTCCTGGACAACAGGCCGGCCGCGTACGAAGGAATGGCGTACGCACAGATCTCCGGCCGAGATGACAGGGCTGATGGCCTGGTCATGCTGACCGAAATAGCGCGGCCGGTTCAGGTCGAAGATCGCAAGATCTGCACTCTTGCCCGGCTCGATGGTGCCGATCGTGTCGAACCCGAGCGCCTTGGCACCGCCCGCCGTGGCCCAGCTGAGCACGGTCTCGGCCCGGCTGGCTGCCGCTTCCTGTTCGGAAGCACGCGGCAATGCAAAAGCGAGGTAGAGCGTCGTGCCCATGTCCGCGGCTTCGTTGGCCGCGGCCCCGTCGACTGCCAGCGAAACCGTTCCGCCGGCCGCGTGCAGACGGGACGTCGGGGCAACGCCGGAGCCCAGCCGTGCGTTTGCCTGCGGGCAGTGCGCCATGGCCGTGCCCGTCTCCGCCAGGAGAGCTATTTCGCTCTCGTCTATCTCTACCAGATGTGCATACCAGACATCCTCGCCCAGCCAGTCGTGCTCGGCGAGCCAGTGCACCGGCCGCTTCCCGTATTTGCCCATCGTGTAGTCGACATAGTCCATGTTTTCCGACAGATGGGAATGAAGCCGCAGGCCGAGACCGCGGGTGACGGAACGAACTTCGCGCAAGGCTCCGTCCGGCAGGGCAAAGGTTGGCGTGGTCGGTGCGAAGGCGACCCGGCGCATGGCATCAGGTGCCGGGTCGTGCCAACGCCGGGCGGCGCCGGTCACAGCGTCGATCATGCCGTCCAGCGTTTCGACCGGAAGCGGTGGAACGTCGTCGGTGTCATATTTCCTGGCCTGCGTCGCCCCGCCGCGCGCCAGCAGGAAACGCATCCCGAACTGGTCCGCGACATCGAAGAGCACTTCGTTCGGGTCGAAATCGTATCGGTCCGAGTAGAAGTAATGATGGTCCGCGACGGTCGTGGCGCCGCTGAGCGCGAGTTCCGCCAGGCCTACCATGGCGGACACCCGCATTACGTCGCCGTCCAGCAGATGCCAGTGCGACACCGGCACGAGCCGCAGCCAGGTTGCCAGCCGTTCGTTCATGCCGGAAGGCACGGCCTTCAGACAGCTCTGGAACAGGTGGTGATGTGTGTTGACCAGACCGGGTGTGACAACACACCCGCCGGCATCGATAATCCGCTCCCCCGGTTTGCCCTCGAGCTCACCGATTTCCCTGATTATTCCCTTCTCGACCCGGATCGCGCCCGAGGCGCGGGCCTCCTGACCGGTCTTGCCGGTCAGGATTGCCTCCGCGTTCTTGATGAGGAAGCTCGTCATCTACCCTCCCCCGGCAGGCTCCACGGAAAGAACCGCCGCTGAACCTGTGAAATCGTCTGGAAGAGCGTGAGAGACATCAGCACCAGGATGCCGAGCCCGGCCCAGGCTTCCGGTATCTTGAACAGGGATGTCGAGAACTGGATGAAATAGCCGATCCCCTGTTCCGCCGCGACGAACTCCGCAACGACGGCCCCGATCACCGAGAGCGTGACGGAGATCTTGAGGCCCGAGAAGATATACGGGATCGCAAAGGGGATCCTGATCTGGGTGAACTCACGGATCAGGGGAGCCTTCAGCGAATGGCTGAGTTCGATCAGTTCCTCCGGCGTAGCCTTCAGACCGGTAGTCATCGAGACGACCAGGGGAAAGAAGGAAATCAGGAAGGTGATCAGGACACGGCTGAGGTCGCCGGATCCGAGCGTTACGATGATGATCGGGGCCACGGCCACGATCGGCGTTGACTGGATCACCACCAGCAGCGGGTAGATCCCGGTCGACACCAGGCGGGAGCGCGTCAACACGATCGCCAGGGGCAGGGAAACCGCGATGGCCGACAGGAAGCCGAGCATGGCCACGCGCAGCGTCGCCCAGATGTGGCTCAGCCAGCGCGACGCGGTCACCGCGTCGAAGCCTTCGGCTATCCGGCTGGGCGCCGGCAGCAGGAAGGCCGGAATGGTCAGAAGCCTGGTGCTCAGCTCCCAGACGACAAGGATGGTCAAGAAGGTCAGGCCCGGCAGCAGGCCCGGCACCCGGTTGAAACGGTTGAAGGTATCGGCCATGTCAGGCAGCCTTTCTCGTCATCAGGAGGTTGCGCAAATGGGCTGCAAGATCCTGCATTTCACTCAATCGCATGGAGTCCGCGGTCCGAGGGCGCGGGGCCGGGACTTGCAGGTCCTCGGCCACACGGGCACCTGGCCCGTTGCTCATCACGATGACCCGATCGGCCAGCAGGACCGCCTCGACGATGGAGTGGGTGATGAACATTACGGTCTTGCGGTGCTCCTGCCAGATGTTGAGCAGTTCGAAGCCCATTTCCTCGCGGGTCAGGGCATCCAGAGCAGAAAACGGTTCATCCATCAGCAGGATGTCGGGGTTGTGCAAAAGGGCGCGGGCAATCCCGACCCTTTGCTGCATGCCGCCCGAAAGGCGGCCGGGCCTGCGGTTTTCAAGGCTGGCCAGCCCGACCATCTTCAACAGCTCATGCGCCCTGTCGCGCTGCGCCGGCGTGACACGGCCGTATTTGTGTTTCATCGGAAACACCACGTTGTCTTCAAGTGTAGCCCAGGGAAGCAGCGTGGGTTTTTGAAACACTATGCCGATGTTGTCGCGCGGTTCCTTGACGGGCGTCCCGTGGACTTCAACCAGGCCCGAGGTCGGTTTAAGAAGACCGGCGACCAGACGCATCAGGGTCGATTTCCCGCATCCCGATGGGCCCAGAACCGCAATGAACTCGTGGTCCTGAATGCTCAGATCGACATGTTTCAGGGCGACCAGCTCTCCGGCGCGCGTGTCGAATTTCATTTGCACGTCGCAGAACCGGATTGCAGGTGTTGGTGAGTTGACAACGGCCATGCTCAATTCTCCTGAAGGAAATCGCGATTGACGATGGTCTCCGGATCCAGGGCTTCGGCGTCGAGGCCCTGTGCCGCGGCGACACGGCTCCAGGTTTTTGCCAGCCGTTCCTGATCCAGCGTGCCAAGTCCTTCAGCCTCCGTCACTTCGTTGAAGATCAGGGCCAGAGCGTCGGCGAGGCTTTCCGCGGCGTCTCCCGCATCCAGCTCGGGCACGGCATCGGCCACCGCCTGTGCGGCATCTGCAGGATTATCGCGGGCATATTCGATGGACTTGC
>NZ_JBNKYW010000259.1:0-17193 GCF_050301095.1 Roseibium sp. | reverse complement strand
CTGCTAAGGGAGTAGACGGGGAACCGTCTCGAGGGTTCGAATCCCTTCCTCTCCGCCATTTTACCAATGTTGCCGATATTACGCCTTCTGAAATCCGGTCGGTTGAGCTGCGTGCTCAAAACCGGCTGCTGTCCCGGTAACTCAGGGTTGCTTTGACCGGCCATGTCTCGCAAATATTTTCAGATGTGAAAGCGCATGGGCGAATAAACTCTGGATTCCTGGACGCCTTCTTCCTTAGATTTGAGGCAGGGAGGCCGTGATGGGTACTGGCAATTCCAGCAAGGACTTCAAACGCTATGCCGCCGCGCGGATCGCGGAGCCGGACTTTCCTTATGCTGTCCGGCCAGGCCCGAAGCGGATTTTCGACGGACTATTGGCAAGAGGCGGAAGCCGCCGGGCAGCGCTGCAGCTTTTCGTCCTGACAGCTCTCGCAACCCTCAGTCTGACTTCTCCGCCGGCGGCGGACACGCTGCAGAACCTCTTTGCGCCACCCCTGGCGCGTCCCGTACCAGGACTTGGCGATAGCGTTCGACCTGACCAGCTGCAGGCGCTGCTTGACGGCGACCACGGGACATCGGCGCGCTTCAAGCTGGAGGATGCTTCCCCGCTTGACCTCGTGTTCGCCTACCCCGGGGAGGGAATTGCCTCGGAAGAACTGGTGATCGTCCATACGGATGGCGCACCGCGCGCTGCGGGTTTTGACCTTCTGTTTTCAACCGTTTCGCCGACCCACGGTTTCCGTTCCGTACGCAACGGAGAGCTTGATCCCCTGGCCCCAAGTCAGACCATCAAGTTTCCTTCCTCCGGCGCCAACTGGGTGATGCTGCGGCTTTATCCCGCCCGGGAGGCGGTGGAACTGTCGCTGGCCGACATCGAGTTGCGCGGTCAGCCTGGTCCGCCTCAGTCGCGGTACAAGTTCGGCGAGAGCCCCGTCCGCGCGCTCGAGGTGATCGAGGCGCTGACCACGCTGGGGGACAGCGGGTTCACTCTCAGTGAGGATGAGCGGAAGGTTTTCGAGCGGACCTCGGACGGCAATATCAGTCAGCGGGACTTCGAGGAAATCGCCCTGATCGCCTCCGGCGTGCGGGATGCCGCCGCGCGTGCCGGTTACATTGCCCGGCTCGACGCCTATGAAGACCGGCTGCGCGCCGAACTCGACGTCAACGCGCCGGCGCTCGAGCTAGGCGCCGGGCTTTTGACGTGGCTGCATGAAAACGTGCTGTCGGGAGGATACCGGGAAAAACAGACCGACCTTTCGACCGTCATCGACGACGCGCTCTTCAACTGCGTCTCCTCGGCCGTGATCTACAATGCGCTTGGACAGAGGCTGGGACTTGATCTTCGCGCCATCGAGGTGCCGGATCATGCCTTCTCGATCCTCTACGACGGGGCGGACCACGTGGATGTCGAGACCACAACTGCCAGAGGGTTCAACCCGCGCCGCAAACGCATCGCGGAATTCGAGCTTCTCACCGGATTTGAATACATTCCGCAGTCGAACAAAACCAAGCGGCGGGAAATCGGGCGCGCGGGACTGGCCGCACTGATCTACTACAATCACGGCGTCGGTTTCCTTCGTCAGGGCGACTACCGTCAGGCACTCATGGCGAATTTCCGGGCGATGAGCCTCGATCCGGAGTTCAGTTCGGCCGCGACGAACTCGCTGGCGGCCCTGGGGCGCTGGAGCCGCGACCTGTCAAAAGGCGGGCGTTGGCAAGAGGCTGCCAAGGTGGCGGCCTTGGGGCGGCAGCTT
Organism: Roseibium sp.; assembly: GCF_050301095.1. GTDB lineage: Bacteria > Pseudomonadota > Alphaproteobacteria > Rhizobiales > Stappiaceae > Roseibium. The sequence goes on along the minus strand of NZ_JBNKYW010000259.1, from coordinate 15,440 downwards.
GCGCCCGATGACAGGGGGCTCGCCAGCATCCAGGTCCGGATCTGGCAGGATTGGGCGCTGGCGACTGCGGAAGCCGGCGACATTGCCGGAGCGATCGACCTGTTGACGGGCGGCGCGCGCGAGATCCCCGACGTGGACTTTGATCCGTTGCTTGCGACCCTGTTCATTCGCCCGGGCGAAGAGGACATAGGAAAGGGGGCCTGGGAGGCTGCCCTTGAAAGGGTGGATCTGGGCCTGACGATGCTGAAGGGCAAGGCGCGCGCGGATCTCGACGAATGGAGGGAGCGCCTGTTTCTCAGGCACGCCGACAGGGCTATGCGGGACGGGGAATATGCTGCCGCTGCGCTTGTTCTGAGCGATGGCCTTGCCGCCTATCCGGCAAGCAAAAGGGTTGCGCGCTCGATCCGCTACCTGGCCCAGACCTGGGCGGAAGCCGCCGCGGATTTCGATGCCGGTCTTGCGGTTCTGTCGGATATGGCCGAGCGGTTCCGGACGCCTGGCAACCTCGGCAAGATCGCCGAAGCCTATACGGCCCGCAAGATCCGCGCCGCTGCATCTGCCGGCATGCCGATCGAACAGGCGTTGGAGATGGCCACGCGTGCCGAACCTGTGCTCGAGGCGGCCGGTGCGGACATGGAACTTTCCGCAGAAGTCTACAGGACCTATGGCGCAAACCTCATCGAAAAGCGGGACTGGCAAGCTGCGGCAGATCTCTATTCGGCCGCTTTGGGCCGCTTTCCCGACGACTACTACATCCGCCAGAACGCCCGTTATGTCGTGCAGGAATGGCAGCGCGCTGCCTTGGCCGAAGGGGGGAGCAGCCGGCTTAAAGAGGTCGTCGAACGCATGCGGGTGCTGTTTCCGGCTTTTGCCGCCGGCAAGGGTTTCGGCGAGGCCGAACTGAAACGCCATGTGCTGAAACTGGTCAAGGAGGCCGATTACACCGGTGCGCTTGATTACCTCAATGAAGCACAGCTTCTGCTTTCGGCGGATACCTACCGGGATCTCAGGCTCTATGTTGTCGACAACGAGGCGGGCCGGGCGATCAAGGCGAAAGACTGGGGGCGCGCGGCCGCGATCTACTCCGAGGGGCGCCGCCAGATCGGGGAGGAGCGAATATTCTCCAACAATGTCGCCTATGTTGCCCAGGAATGGACCAAGTCCGCCGGCGCCACGGACGGGGCGGAGGGTGTCGCTCGGGCAATGAAGGAACTGGTTGCCCTTTTTCCGGGTGACCAGGCCGTCGCAAAAATGGGTGCGAAAACGCTGAAGCGCCTTGTTTCCGGCATGGTCAAGTCCGGCCGCCTCGACGACGCGAAAGCGCAGGTGGTGCTGGCCCGCACGTTCCTGGCGCCAAAGGACGTCCGTTCCCTGACGATCGTTCTTTACAGGGACCAGGGTGATGCGCTGCTATCAAGGCGGGACTGGCCGGCCGCCCTGACGGCCTATCGCACGGGACTGGACATCATCCCGGACTCCAGCGACCTGAAACGCAACATTCCCTATGCGTTTCAGGAATGGGCGAAGGAAGCACTCGACGACGGTGGCGCCGTGAGCCTGGTGGCTGCCGTGGTGGAGATGAAGGAGGTCTTCCCGTCGTCCAAATCGCGAGAGGGGGTTCTGGAGTCAGTTATCTCGCGTCACGTGATCAGGCTCGTTGACAACGGAACGCCGGACGCTGCGCTCGTATTCCTGGAAGAAACCGCACAGGCAATTGAAGACAAGACGCTTCATAACGCAAAGGTTTCCGTCTACGAGCGCTGGGCGCGCCAGCATTTCAATGACGAGGGATGGGGCCGGGCCGCCGAAATCTACGAGAGGGGCCTGGAGGACGTGGGCAAGAGTTCGCTTTTGTCCAACAACCGGAGTTATGTGCGATCCAGGATCAAATAGAGGAGCGGAGGCGGGCCGTGTGATGATATTTCTCCGGCCGTCGTCGTTGACCACTGCTGACCTTGTGGCTGCGGGACATGCCGCTTGCTGGCTCCGGAGGAGAGCTCCGGCGCCAGTCTTGAGCGCGAAAGAAACAGCGCAGCTTGATCCAGGTGGTCTTCAGTTGCGCCACTTTCCCCGGATTTGCTGAAGTTTGCGAATTTCCTCCGCTCCGTCGGCGCGGCAGGGGTTGCGTATGGCGTTGCGAACTTGGTGAAAGCGCACAGGCCCGGCAGCTCCTATGCCGCCACGGGGCCGAGGGTGCGGAACGTGCTTCGCTCGTAAAGCAGGGGCGAGCCTTCGCTGAGCCGGACCGACTGGATTTCGCCGATGAAGATCAGGTGGCTGCTGGCCTCGATCCGTTCCGAGACGTCGCAGGAAAAGCCCACCAGGGCATCCTTGAGGAAGGGTAGTCCGCGTTCGTCTTCACACCAGTCGCCTTCGTCGAATTTTGCTTCGCCGGTCACGCCGCCGGCTCCTGCAAAGCGCATGGCAAGGTCCCCGGCAGGTTCGGTCAGGAGATTGACGTTAAACCGTCCGGTCTCGTCCACGACCTGACAGGTGCCGGTGTTGCGGTTGAGGCAGACCAGAAGGCTGGGCGGGTCGGCGGAGACCGAGGACACCGCCGTCGCCGTGACCCCCAGCCGCTCTCCGGTGCCGGATGTCGTGACGATCGTCACGACACCCGGGAAGCGTTGCATCGCCGCGCGGAATTCATCCGGTGAAATGGCCATCATGTCTCAAGCCGCTTTCAGCTCGTTCAGATAGGCCGCCGCCGCGTTCGGGTCGGCGAACCACGGGAAGAAATCGCGGGGGTCGTCGAAGCCGTTGGCCATGCGATGCGCCAGCGTCGGCAACGCTCCGGCGGTTCCCATGATCTCCAGGACGAAGGGGGGCGGCGGCACCAGCAGCATGTTGGTCCAGGTCACAACCCATTGGGCGTAGTCCCAGAACGCGTCGAATGTGCCCTGCATCCAGGCGTGGTCGAACGGTTTGTCGCCGTTTTCGCGGATCCGCCTGTGGTAGACCGCCGCCGCCTTGGAGGCGTTGTTCGAACCCTGGCCGGTGATCGGATCGTTGAGACACACGGCATCGCCGATCCCGAGTACCTTGCGTCCCGAGGGCAGTGTCCCCACGGGATGACGGATGGTCGGTGGAAAACGGCCCGCGAGAATGCCGTTGTCGTCTGTCAGTTCCAGGTCCCTGCAACGCTCGGCTTCCCAGGGCAGGAAGGTGTTCAGGATCTCCTTCGACTTGGCCAGGTGCTGGTCGGGGCTTTTCACCTCACCCCAGCAATCCATCGGGCCGCCGGGGACGCCCTCGAACACCATGATTTCGCAGGGGCCGGAGGTGGTCAGCGCCGGAAAGACGAAATATTCGCCGACGCCGGGGATCAGGTTGAAATTCACCGCGGAATGCTCAGGCCGCGGCGTCATGCCCTTCACATAGGTCAGGGCAAGCGCGCGCATCGGCTTGTCATAAGGCGATTTTTCGGCGTCACGCTCGAACAGCCGGCCGATTTCGCCCTTGCCCGAGGCGACCAGAACCAGATCGTCCTGCCGGGTATAGTTTTCGAGATCTGCAATCCCTGCATCGGCGATGACCAGCTGACCGCCAAGTTTGGTGAACTCGTCCATCCAGACCGGCATTTTCACGCGCTGGTCCACCGAGTAGGCGTTGTTGTCCAGGCGGCCTGCCCAGTCGATCACCTTGTTTCCGGAGCCTTCCGGATCGGGAACGGAGAAGCTGATGCCCTCCACCGGCGGGCAGGTACCGGACCAGAAGTCGATACCGATGTCGCGCTCGTTCTGAACGGCGGTGTGGAACATGCACTGGCTGGACATCACCCGGCCGCCCGCGATCTCCTCGCCGGTCCGGTTCTGGACGATGCGCACCTGATATCCGTCTTTCAGAAGGCCTATTCCAAGCTGCAGGCCGGATTGTCCGCCTCCAACGATCGTTATTTTCCGCATTGTTTTCCTCCCAAGAAAAGCAAATAAAGCAGTTCAATCCATCAGCAGCGGGATCGCCGGTTCAGCGCGTTCCGGCCCCATTGCCGTGTAGCCGCCATCGACCCTGATGTCGGTTCCGGTAATGAAGCCGGCTTCGTCAGAACACAGGAACAGAACGGCACTGGCCACTTCCTCCGGGTTCGCCACCCGGCCGAGCAGGTGGAATGGGGCTGCCACACTGTCGGTCTTTTCCCGGTTGCCACCGGTCAGCTGGTCCATGATGTTCGACCAGGTCCATCCCGGGGACACCGCGTTCACGCGGATGCCGTCGGGCGCCAGGTCCATTGCCTGATTGCGTGTGAGCTGCAGGATAGCGGCCTTCGAGACCGGGTAGAGCCAGCGTCCGGTCTGCGCTACCCGCGACGAGATGGACCCGAAGTTGACAATCGCCCCCCGGTTCTTTGCCAGCTCCTCGCGTGCGGCCTGCATGAGCATGACCGACCCGACGACGTTCACGTCCAGGCTTTCAAGCCATTCGGCCCGCGTGGACTCCATGCCGTTGTCGAGATAGGAACAGGCGACGTTGACCAGGAAGTCGATCCGGCCGAATTCCTTTTTGGTAGCCTCCACGAGGGCTGCGATCGACGCGTCGTCGCGCAGGTTTGTTTCGGTGAAGGCGACGCCGTCGCCCGCAAGTGCGGAACCGGCTTCGGTATCGATGTCGGCCACCATCACCCTGGTGCCGGCTGCGCGGAACGCCGATACGATCGCCGCGCCGATCTTGGTGGCACCTCCCGGCACGATTGCCACCTTTCCTTCCAGACCACGCATGCTTTCCTCCCAGATGTGTGCGTTTGCAAGTAATTTGAGGCCCGAGTTTCGAGTTGCGCTATCCGGAAAAGGCGTGGGCTATCCGAAAAACGAAAAAATCACTTCGCCGGTACGTCAGGAATGTTATATTCACGCATGGTTCGGGGCTCGCCACAGTTTGGGAAGACAGCGCTGCGCAAGCCTCTTGCGCACCATGCCCTGTTCCGGACCATTGAACTGGACGAGGCACGAGAGCAGGTCGCAAGAATCTTTTGCGAGCACCGGTTGGACGTCATCGGCAAGGGCGGGACCGACGCCTGTCATCATCACGTCCGCGGCGAGCGGATGTCTCTCAACTATATCGAATACGGTGCGAAAACCCTTATATCTCCAAGTGCATTGGAGACATTCTACCTTTTGCAGATCCCGCTGGCGGGTGGAGCCATGATCCGCAACGGGACGGATCTCTACTTCTCCGATCCGAAGGCGGCGGCAGTGCTGAACCCGCATCGCGAGACCACGATGATCTGGGAGGAGGGCACGCGGCAGCTACTGGTCCAGATCGAGCGCACGGCGCTGCAAAGTCACCTGGGCAGCCTTGTCGGCGGGCAGGCCCGTGACCCCTTGACCTTCCAGGGGCCGCTGGACTTGACCCGGGGTGTCGGTCTTCAACTGAAAAGCTTGATTTTGCATGTTATTTCGGAAGTCGATGCCGGACGGCTGGCCTACGGCGTGCCGGGCCTGATGAGCCGGCAGCTCGAGAACACCATCATGACCGGGCTGATCGAGGCGCTTCCCAGCAACTATACGAATGCTCTGGGACTGGGAGCGGTTCCTGCCACGCCCAAGCATCTCCGTCTCGCCGAGGCCTATATCGAGGCGCATCTGGACGAACCGCTGACCATCGAGGACATCGCGCTCGCCGCCAACACCACCCCGAGAACCCTGCAAAATGCCTTTCGCAAGTTCCGGGATACCACGCCGCTCAGATATGTCCGCGACGCCCGTCTGTCGCGCATCCATCAGGAACTTCTGTCCAGCGATGCCAGGGCATCGGTAACAGCCATCGCGACACGCTGGGGCTTTTCCCATTTTGGCCGCTTCTCGCAGGTCTACAAGGAGCGTTTCGGCGAAACGCCGGTTACGACGCTGCGAACGGTGATGCCGGATTGAAGCGGGGCTCTTCGTCCTTTCACCGGACTTCGGTTCTTGCTGTTCGCCAACCGGTCCCCGGGGCGAGGGGCCGCAGGTCGAATCGGGGTGCCGTCACCACCTGGATGTAGCAACCCGGTTCTCTCTGCTCTGGGCCTGAACCGGTCAGCGCAGCTTGATCCAGGTGGTTTTCAGTTCCGTGTATTTGTCGAAGGCGTGAAGCGACTTGTCCCGGCCGATGCCCGACTGCTTGTAGCCGCCGAAGGGCACGGAGATATCGTCGGCGTCATAGCAGTTGACGTAGACCATTCCGGCGCGAAGTGTCCTGGCGAACTTGTGTGCGGTGTTGATGTCGTCTGTCCAGACAGCCGCCGCCAGACCGTAGCAGGTATCATTGGCGACCTTTGCCGCTTCCTCGGCATCGTCGACCGGGATCACGGACAGCATCGGGCCGAAGATCTCTTCCCTGGCGACGCGCATGTCGTTGGCGACATTGTCGAAGACGGTGGGCTGGACGTAGCAGCCACCGCTTTCCACCCGTGCACGTTCGCCGCCGGCGGCAATGGTCGCGCCATCCTCGCGGGCGGCATCCACAAAGCCGAGCACGCGCTTGGTGTGGGTCTCGTCGACCAGCGCGCCCATTTGCGTGGAGGGATTGAGCGGGTCGCCGGGCTGCCGGGTGGCGGCGACGGCGGCAATGCGCTCGACCACACGCTCGTGTACGGAGCGTTCCACGATCAGGCGCGATCCGGCGGTGCACATTTCACCCTGATTGAAGAAGATCGCGCCGGCGGCCGTTTCCGCCGCGCCGTCGATGTCGGAATAGGAGCCGAGGATCACGTTGGGGCTCTTGCCGCCGCATTCCAGGCCGACCTTCTTCAGGTTGGACTGACCGGCGTATTGCATGAACAGTTTGCCGACTTCCGTGGAGCCGGTGAAGAATACGCCGTCGACATCCATGTGCAGGCCGAGCGCCTTGCCGGCGGTCGGGCCGAAGCCGGTAACGACGTTGAAGACGCCTTCCGGAATGCCGGCCTCGACCGCGAGTTCGGCGAGGCGCAAGGCGGTGAGGGAGGACTGTTCCGCAGGTTTCAGCACCACCGAGTTGCCGGATGCCAACGCCGGAGCAAGCTTCCAGGCGGCCATGATCATCGGGAAGTTCCACGGCACCACCGCCGCAACGACACCAAGTGGTTCACGGGTGATCATGGCGATGTCCGCCTCGCCGGTCGGGGCTATCTCGTCGTAGATCTTGTCGATCGCCTCCGCATACCAGGCAAAGCAGTTTGCGGTAGCGCGCACGTCGATCGACAGCGCATCGGAAATCGGCTTGCCCATGTCGAGCGTTTCGGTGAGCGCCAGTTCCTCGCCGTTGGTGCGGATCAGCTCGGCAAATGCAAGCAGGACGCGCTTGCGCTCGGCGGGAGTGCGGCTGCGCCAGCGGCCATCCTCGAAGGCCCGGCGGGCGGAGGCGACCGCGCGGTCCACGTCTTCCCGGTCGCAGGCGGCAACCTCGGCCAGGACCCGCCCGTCCACGGGGCTGGTTGCCTCGAAGGTCTCTCCCGAAACGGCATCGACAAATCGGCCGTCGATGAAGGCGCGGTTGCGGAACTGAAGCGCGTCGGCGCGGGCGTGCCAGTCGGCGGCTGTGAAAGCGTTCATGGGGGTCCTCCAAAAATGTGATCACAAAATGCAAATCGAAAAGCTGTTTGTCAACTGCTGACAAAGCGGTCCTCCTCGCGGTGCGGAAGTTGGTCCGGGCCGGAAAAACCCTGAAATCGCCTGTAATTTAACGGTGTTTCGATTTGTCTATGTGTTTCGTGATAGAGAAGTACCAAGTCGCGAGACCGGCGGATGATCGTGTAAATCACTGGATACGGGGCTTGACTTCCAGGGTAATAAGAGATCACAAATATTGAATGTGATCACATTGGCGAGCGTGGCCTTTGCCAGTGAACAAAATCCGGTAGGCAGGCGGTTTGAGGTCTGGCCTGCCGGACCCAGGCAAAATCAGCTTCTGGAGGCTGTTCGATGAACGCACATGCAGCACATGAGGTCCGCGGTACCGGCTATCCGGGCAGCTATTATGCCGCTTCGGCGAATCCCGCGCCGGAACGTCCCGCGCTCAAGGGTGTGGTGGAGACCGAGATCTGCGTTGTCGGGGCCGGCTATTCCGGCCTGTCCGCGGCGCTGCATCTGGCCGAGAAAGGCTACAAGGTCGTCGTGCTGGAAGGTGCCAAGGTGGGCTGGGGCGCCTCCGGGCGCAATGGCGGCCAGATCGTCAACGGTCTGAACGCCGGGCTGGATGTCATCGAAAGCCGCTATGGCGCGGAAGCGGCCGGTCATGTCGGCCGGATGCTGCAGGAAGGCGCGAAGATCATCCGGGAGCGCGTCGAAAAATATGACATCCAATGCGACCTGAAGGACAAGAACCTCTTCACCGCTTATAACGCCCGGCACATGAAGGCCTTCGAGGCGAAACAGGCCTTGTGGCGGCGGCACGGCATGGACGACCATGAGATGCTCGACCGGGAGGCCCTGCGCCGGCACATCGAAAGTGATGCCTATGCCGGCGGCATGATGGACCATTCCGGCGGCCACATGCATCCGCTGAACCTCGCTCTTGGTGAGGCTGCGGCGTTTGAGAAAAACGGTGGCGTCATTCACGAGCAGACCCGCGTCGTCTCGGTGGACCAGAGCGGCCCGCAGCCGGTCGTCCACACAGGGAACGGCGAGGTGCGCGCGAAGACCGTTCTTTTGTGCGGTAATGCCTATCTCGGTTATGCGGTACCGGAACTGGAAAAACGGGTCATGCCGGTTTCCACCCAGGTCATGGCCACCGAACCGCTCGGCGAGGAGCGGGCGAAGGCCCTGCTGCCGACAGATGTCTGTGTCGAGGACGCCCGCTATATCCTGGACTATTTCCGCCTCAGCGCAGACAAACGTTTGCTCTTCGGCGGCGGCACCGTTTATGGCGGCGCCGATCCGAAGGACATCAAGGCCAAGCTTTTGCCGAACATGGAAAAGGTCTTCCCGCAGCTCAAGGGTGTCCGGATCGACCATGCCTGGAGCGGCAATTTCGCGCTGTCTTTCTCACGCGTACCTCAGCTCGGCCGGCTCGGCTCCAACGTCTATTTCGCCCACGGTTACAGCGGTCACGGCGTGACCGGTTCGCATCTCTTCGGCCGCATCCTTTCGGAAGCCGTCGACGGTGATCTGTCGCGCTTCGATGTCTTCGAAAAACTTCCCTATCTGCCGTTCCCGGGCGGTCGTACTTTCCGCGTGCCCTATTCGGTGATCGGCTCCTGGTGGTACGGGTTGCGCGACAGGCTGGGCGTGTGACAACCGGGCTGGACCAGACCCTAATGAATGACTAAGTGAAGGTCTTCCGGTGCGCTTGCGTCCGGAGGACACAAAGGACGGAAACATGAAAATCGGAATTCTCGAGACCGGGCGTCCGCCCGAGCAGCTTGCCCCGCAATACGGCGACTACCCGTCGATGTTCGCGCGCCTGCTTGCCGACGACGACTTCGAGTTCGAAAGCTTTGCCGCGCTCGACGGAGAACTGCCTGAAAACCCGAAGGCCTGCGACGGCTATGTCATCACCGGCTCCAAGTTCGGGGTCTATGAAGACCATTCCTGGATCGGGAAGCTGGAAGAGTTCTTGCGCCAGGCCTATGCGGAAGGCGTGCCGATCGTCGGCATCTGCTTCGGTCACCAGATCCTTGCGCAAGCCCTCGGCGGCAAGGTGGAGAAATATTCAGGCGGCTGGGACGTCGGCAAGACGGCCTACCGCATCGAGAACGCCGAAGGTGGCGAGGACGAGTTGAAGATGCACGCCTGGCATCAGGACCAGGTGACCGAGCTGCCCGAAGGTGCCCGGGTCATCGGCTCGACTCCCTTCTGCAAATACGCCGCGCTTGCCTATGACAACAAGGCGCTGACCATCCAGCCCCATCCGGAATTCGCCGAGGGCTACGTGCGCGATTTGATCGAGTCGCGCCGCGACGTGCTGCCTGCCGAGATCACCGAGCGCGGTCTTTCCAGCCTCGGCGGCGACGTCGATGCCGCCGCCTTCGCCAAGCGCATCAAGGACTTTTTGAAGGCGCCGCGGTAAGGCAATCGGGTCAATCATTTGGATCTAAGAAAAAGGCCGCGCTTCGCTGGGAGCGCGGCCTTTTTCTTAGGTGATCTGCCATGTGCAAATTCGGGCCTCGTCCTGAGACGCGGAACACAACGAGGTCTCGAAATATGGGTGGCGCCTTGCGGAACTGGTGCGAGCTCCGATATCTCGGCAGCCTTACCAAGCCTCAAGTGCCCGGGGCATCGCGATATCGCCGTCCCGGCCTTTTTCGGACGATCGGCAGACAAAGGGCCTCTCCGCCGTCATCCCGGCCGAGCGAAGCGCGAGCCGGGACCGGAGATGAAAAAACTATGTGCTTTTCCAAGTCGTCAGTTTTGGGCTCACCGATCCGGGATCTTCGTTACGCTGTGTCCGGGCGGGCGAATTTGAGGATTGTCGCCAGTTCGCAGCCGTTCGGTCAGGGAAAGACCCTCAAAGCCGGTCGCGCAGCGAATAGTAGCTCATGGCCAGCACCAGCAGCGGCCAACGCAGACGGTCGCCGCCCGGGAAGCGCGGGGTCGGGACGTTTGACATGACGTCGAAGCGGGAGGCGGTGCCGTCAATCGCCTCGGCCATGACTTCGCCGGCCAGCGTTGCCATCGCGACGCCATGACCGGAATAGCCTGCCGAAGAGAAGACGTTCGGCGACAGGCGTGCCAGATGCGGCAGGCGGCTCATGGTGATGCCGAGCGTACCGCCCCAGCCGTAGTCGATCCGCACGTCCTTCAGTTGAGGATAGATCTCCAGCATCTTGGAGCGTACGAAGCCCTTGATGTCCTTCGGGAACTTGTAGCCGTAGCTCTCGCCGCCGCCGAACAGCATGCGCTTGTCGGCCGACAGGCGGTAGTAGTTGATGACGAACTTGCTGTCGCCGACGGCGACATCGTCGCGGATCAGCTCGCGCGCCTTGTCGTCAGAAAGCGGCTCGGTCGCGATGATGAAATTGTTGATCGGCATGACGTGCGAGGCGACCTGCCGGTCGAGCCCGCCGAGATAGCCGTTGCAGGCCAGGATCATGTAGCGGGCCTTGACCGCACCGCGCGCTGTTTCGACCCGCACCGGGTCGCCCTGGGTGTAGCCGGTCACCTGGGAGCGCTCAAAAATGCGCGCTCCGGCAGCGCTTGCCGCCTGTGCCAGCCCGAGCGCGAAGTTGAGCGGGTGCAGGTGGCCGCTGTCGGTGTCGAGCGTGCCACCGTAATAGGCGGTGGAGCCGAGCATGGACCGGATTTCGTCCTGATCGACGAAGCGGATGTGCTCGTAACCGTAATCCTTCTGCAGCTTTTCGGCATAGGCGCGGCTGTGGGGGACGAAGCGCTTGCGGTGGTCGGCGTGCAGGATGCCGGGCTTGTAGTCGCAGTCGATGTTGAACCGCTCGATCAGGGAGCGGACGAGCTTCTTGGAATCCTCGCCGATGTCCCACAGTAGCCTGGCATTGTCCTTGCCGACCATGCCTTCCAGTTCGTCCTGTTCGACCCGCTGGCCGGACCCGACCTGGCCGCCGTTGCGGCCCGATGCGCCCCAGCCCGCCCGGTGGGCGTCGAGCAGAACGACATCGTAACCCCGTTCCGCCAGATGCAGGGCTGCAGACAGACCGGTATAGCCGCCACCGACAATGCAGACGTCGCAGGAAATCTCTTCCTCAAGCGCCGGATAGGACGGCATCTCGTTGGCGGTTGCCGCGTAATAGGACGGAGCGTGTTCGCCCGGTTGATCGTTGACGTGCAGGATATCCATGGAACCTCCGAAGAGCGGACCGGCGGTCAGGCCGATCCGGGTAACTGTCAGTGCCGGTGTGTTCGTGCCGGTCTTGAAAAGAGAGCTTAGGCCGCCGCGCTGCGTTTGACGGGGAGCCTTCCGGAAAGGCGTAACCGTTCCAGCAGCTGGAAATACCACATGCCAACGGCCAGCATCTGCTGCCCCGCCCATTCGCCGAGCGGCAGCCGGATGTGGCTGATGCCGGCAAAGGCGTCGAATTCCTCCAGCGTACCGGTGATGGCATTCGCCATGATCTCGCCGACGATATGAGTGGTGGCGACGCCGTGACCGGAATAGCCTTGTGCATAGAAGACGTTGTCGGACAGCTTGCCGAGCTGGGGAATGCGGTTCACCACGATGCCGGCGCTGCCGGTCCAGGCAAACTCGATCTCCACGCCCTTCAGCCTCGGGAAGGTGCGCTCGATCGCGGGGCGAAGTTCCTCGCCGATGTCCTTGGAATCGCGGCCGGAATAATTGGTGCCACCGCCGAACATCAGCCGCTTGTCGGCCGTCATCCGATAGTAATCCAGCACGAAGCGGCAATCATAGACGGCCAGATCCTTCGGATTGAGTTTCCGGGCAACCTCGTCGCCGAGCTTGACCGTGGCAATGTTGCCAAGCGAGGCGGGAAAGAGCGAGCCGTTCAATTTGCCGCGTTCGAGGCGGTGATAGGCGTTGCCGGCCAGAAGCACGGCCTTTGCCTTGACACGGCCCTTGTCGGTGACGACGGCGGGCGTCGCACCGTGGTCGATGCGCTGAACCTTGGAGTTCTCGAAAATCAGGGCGCCCATGCTTTCCGCCGCCCGTGCTTCGCCGATGCAAAGGTTCAGCGAATGAAGATGCATGTTGCGCATGTTCAGGAGGCCGCCATGATAAATGTCGGTCTCCAGGTAATCCGGAATGTCCGAAGCCTTGAGCAACGAAACCCTGTCGCCCATGCCGCGTTGCTCGGCCTCTTCCAGGCTGTCCGTGAGCTCCCCCATATGCGCGGGCTCATAGGCGGTGTGCAGGTGGCCGTGTTTCAGGTCGCAGGCGATGCCGTATTTCTCGACGCGGTTCTTGATGATGTCATGGCCGCGCCAGCGCAGGTTCCAGACGAAGTCCTCGGCCTCGGCGCCGATCTTCCGGCGCAGTTGCCGGGTCAGCGCCTTGTCGCCGGAAAGGCTTCCCGTGACCTGGCCGCCGTTGCGGCCGGTTGCGCCCCAGCCGATCCGGTTTGCCTCAATGAGGGCCACTTTCAGCCCGCGCTCGCTCAGTTCAACCGCACTTGCCACACCGGTAAAGCCGCCGCCGATGATGGCGACGTCCACCTCGTGTTCGCTCTCAAGGCAGGGGTAGTCGGTCACATGGTTGACCGTGGCGGCGTAATAGGAGTTGCAGTGCGTCTGCGGCATTCTTCGGTATCCTCAATTAATGTGATCAAAAATAGCAGGAGGATTTGAAACTCGTCAACAGGATGAGTTCCTGCGACGATATGAGAATAAAAAAACCAATAAAAATATGGATTTAAAACATAAATAGGAATCAGATCTTGAAGTAGTTCCACTTCTTGAAGAGGAAATATGTGATCACAAAAGAGGTTGTGGGCTGCCGGGCAAGGGAAAGCACCTCTTTGCGGAGCTTCACTGCCTTCGCGTGGATGATGCTGTTGGATTGCGTCGCCTGACAGGGGGGGGTCAGGGGCGGGCGCCGTCCGTGCCGTGGCCTGAAAGCCTGGCGAGGAGGACGGCGACGTTCTTGACCTGGAATTTCTTCAAAAGCCTTGCGCGCACGTCTTCCACGGTTCGTGGCGACAGGCCGAGGACGCGGGCGATTTCCTTGCTGGTCTGGCCCTTGGAAAGAAGCAGCAGAACCTCGCGCTCTCTCGGTGTCAGTTTCGGTCCGCTGGGGGAATTGTCGATGAGGGCAAAGCTCAGGACCGTCCGGGCAAGTGGAGCTTCCGGGGTCAGGGTGCGGGCGCGGAACCGGCACCAGAACAATGTTCCGTCGGAGCGGCGCATCAACCGTTCGTCCGAATAGGGCAGGGACTTGCGCAAGGGTTCCAGGCCGATGTCGCGGATCTGGTGGAACTCCTGGTCCGAGCCGTAGAGCAGGCGGAAACTCCGGCCGATGAGGTCCCGTTTCGCGTAGCCGAACATCTGCGCGAAGGTTTCGTTGCAGCTGCGGATGATACGGTTCTCCGTCAGGGTGAGCCCCATCGGGGCATGTTCAAAGGCAAGCTGTTCAAAGTCGTTCATGTGGGGTCTCGGGAGGGGTTCGGCTGGCAAGTACTCGGGAGTACCGTGTTCCTACGGTATTGGCACCGTAGTTTGACGGTAGCATAGTTCCTCTAAGTTTTGCCATCTATGGAAGTTTTCGAATGTCGCTTGCAGACGATCTGGTCCGGGAAATCGACTCAAGACGCGAGGATCTGATCGCGCTGACGCAGGATCTCTTGCGCATTCCGACGCTCAACCCGCCGGGCGAGAACTACCGGGACATCTGCGAATATCTTTCCACACGCCTCAAGGCTTCCGGCTTCGAGGTGGAACTGATCCGTGCCCATGGCACGCCGGGCGATTGCGAGAAATATCCGCGTTGGAACGTTGTCGCGCGCCGGGAAGGGGCGCGGCCAGGTGAGTGCGTTCACTTCAATTCCCACATCGACGTGGTTGATGTCGGTCTCGGCTGGACCAAGGATCCCTTCGGCGGCGAACTGGAGGACGGCAAGATCTTCGGTCGCGGTGCCTGCGACATGAAGGGCGGCCTGGCCGCCAGCATTGTCGCCGCCGAGGCCTTTCTGGCCGCTTCCCCGGACTTTGCCGGAGCGATCGAGATCAGCGGCACGGCGGATGAGGAATCCGGCGGTTTCGGCGGTGTCGCCTATCTGGCCGGCAAAGGTTATTTCGATCCGTCCCGTGTGCAGCACGTCATCATTCCGGAGCCGCTCAACAAGGACCGCATCTGCCTCGGCCACCGGGGCGTCTGGTGGGCAGAAGTGGAGACCTTCGGCGAGATTGCCCATGGCTCGATGCCCTTCCTCGGCGACTGCGCCGTGCGCCACATGGGGGCGGTGCTGGAGGAGATGGAGCACAGCCTTTATCCGGCGCTGGCCGAAAAGCGGACCGAAATGCCGGTGGTGCCCGAAGGCGCACGCCAGTCGACGCTTAACATCAACTCGATCCATGGCGGCCAGGCGGAAGGCGAGGCGGATTTTACCGGCCTTCCGAGCCCCTGTGTGCCCGATAGTTGCCGGATGGTGATCGACCGCCGCTTCCTGCTTGAGGAAGACATCGAGGACGTGCAGGCGGAAATCCACGAGGTTCTGAAAACCGTTGAAGGAAAACGGGAGAAATTCCGCTACGACGTGCGGGAGTTGCACCGGGTGCTGCCGACCATGACCGAGCGCGACGCGCCGGTGGTGCAGTCCGTTGCCAGGGCGATTTCCGAAACCATGGGTAAAGACGCGGAATACGTCGTCAGCCCGGGCACCTACGACCAGAAACATATCGACCGGATCGGCAAACTGAAAAATTGTATCGCCTATGGGCCCGGCATTCTGGATCTGGCGCACAAACCGGATGAATATGTCGGCGTCGACGATATGCTCGACTCGGCAAAGGTGATGGGGCGTTCGCTGATCGACCTGCTCACCGGAACAAAATGAAAATGCGGCGTCAAGAAAAGGGGGAAGTCATGAAATTGCGTAAGGTTGGAACTGGATTGATCAGCGTGCT
>NZ_JBNKYW010000258.1:0-22708 GCF_050301095.1 Roseibium sp. | reverse complement strand
TTTGCATCAGCCACGGTTGTAGATGTCCCAAGCTTCCTCACCGCCCGCTCCGTCATGGATCATCGCCATGAGCGCAGCAACGACAGCCTTCGGATTGTCATGCTGATAGATATTGCGACCGTAGACCATGCCCCTTGCGCCCTGGCGCATCAAGGCGGCCGACTTTTCCAGAACCGTCCTGAGGTCTTCCTTGCCGCCGCCGCGGACCAGAACAGGCACGCGCGCCGCCTCCACCACCCGGTGGAACTCCGCCGGATCCTCCGTCGGGTCGGCCTTGATGATATCGGCGCCCATTTCGCTTGCGAGGCGGACAAGCGTCACGATCTTCTCCGCATCTCCATCCACCTGGTAACCGCCGCGCATCTCGTTCGGCAGCATGACAAGCGGTTCGATCATCAACGGCATGCCGTATTTGTGGCAGGCGGCCCTGACACGCGAGATATTTTCCACACACTGGCGGAACAGTTCCGGTTCGTCCGGCAGCATGAACAGGTTGACGACGACGCAGGCCGCATCCATTTCCAGCGCGCCGATGATCGGTTCATCGGCATTCTGCAGCATGGACCACATCACTCGGTGGCGCTTGTCATTGTAGGGGTTGCCCATGTCGATCCGCATGACCAGGGCCGGCTTGTCCTTTTCTGGACGCGATTGCAGGAGATCCGCCTGCCCATAGGCCATCTGGATTGCGTCCGGCTTTGCCTTGATCAGCGTGTCGACGACCCCTGCCATGTCTTCAAGCCCGACCATGAAGCTCGGTTCGTTGCAGACGCCGTGGTCGATCGCGACGTCCAGGCATCCGCCATTCGTGAAAAGGCGGTTCATGCGGGCTTTGGTGCTCACACGCATATTGTGCTCCTGTTTGAATTGCGGCTTTCCAGCATCCAGCCGGTAACACCGTGATAAGTTTCAAGTTCCGAAATCAGGTCTTCGCGCTGGCGGTTTGCTTCCGGCACGGACAGGCCAAGTTCCTGACGCAGAAGTCCCGTCAGCCCGTCGATAAGCTCCATGGAAAGTCGGCCGTCGATGGCAAGCGACATGCGCCGCAGAACCAGATCTGAAAGGCTTGCCACGAATTCATGCCGGATGAGCCACGCGGATTCCGCCAAGGTCACCGGCACCTGCGCATCGATGCGGTGGTCGTCCGTACGCTGTGCGCAAAAGGACAGGACCTTGTGCGCCGCCGTGCCGTAGACCGATACCAGATAGGCAGCCCGGTCGGGATCGCAGCCAAGGTCCGAAACGAGATCGCGTTCAAGGTCGGCCCTGTCTTCAGGAAAGCCGGCGCCACCGCCGACCGGCAGTTCCAGCGTGCCCACTTTGCGAGGCATTCTCAGTTCCCGCAGAACCTCGTCAGCGGTCTGCTCGGCAAAGGCGCGGAATGTCGTCCACTTACCGCCGACCATGCAAAGCTGCGGAACCGCGCCTTCCAGCCGTTTGGTAAAATGGCCGCGTGAAATGCGTCCAGTAAAGTCGTGATCGCTCTTGGGCAGAGGCCTGATACCGGCGTAGCTGAAGACCACGTCCGAGGCGCCGATTTCGATATCGGGGAAGATGAGCGACAGGGATGCCAGGATGTAGTCCTGCTCCTCCGGGCTGCAGCTAACGCGCTTTGCCGATTTCACGCGGATGTCCGTCGATCCGGCCAGCACCTTTCCGAGATACGGAAAGACGATGCATACCCGTCCGTCCGAATTCTCGAAATAGACCATGTGGCCGCCGAGCGCCTTTTCCAGTGCGGGATTGTCGAGAATGAGATGCGATCCCTTTGTGCCGGAGACCAACGGTTCTCGGCCGTCACTCCCGCTGATCCGGGCAATCGTCTCATCCAGCCAGGCACCGGTCGCATTGACGACCATCCGGGTCGTCACGGTCAGGGTCTCGCCGGACAGCGTATCCTTGACGATGAAACCCTCATCACACGGCTGAATCTCGGCATGGTTCAGCGCAACACTGTCCGGACAGTCCTGTTCCGTGTCCGTCAGAAGTTCGATCCCAAGCCGCTCCGGATGGCTGATCCAGGCATCGAAGTAGGTTGCCGAGAATTTCAGGCCGGGCATCAGGTCAGGCCAGCGGCTCTGTGTTGCCTTTTTGCTGTGGAAGGCGTGTTTCGGCAGCAGGCGCCTTTTTCGCGTTACCCAGTCGTAAAGGGCCAGACCGAGCTTGATCGGGATGGCCCCTCGGCTCGACGGCTTGCCGGAAAGCCCGAGAAAACTCGCCGCTGAATTCAGGAGCCCGGAAAAGACCGAGCGGATCGGGATGACCGTCGGCAGCGGGTGAACCAGATGAGCCGCGTTCCGCAAGAGGGCGTCCCGTTCCCGCAAGGACTCCCGGACCAGATCGAATTCGCCGTTCTCCAGATAGCGCAGGCCGCCATGGATCATGCGGGAGGGCGCCGCGCTGCAGCCCGAACAGAAGTCTTTGCGCTCCACCAGCAGCACCCGGAGCCCCTGGAGTGCCAGTTCACGGTAGACGCCGATCCCGTTGATGCCGCCGCCGACGACGATGACGTCGAACGCACCATCACCGCGAATGCCGTCCCAGTTTTTCTGCCGTTGATCGGACATGACTTCTCCGTTCGCCGAAATGCATTCCGGCGTCCTTTCGCTAAGATTTTCGGCTTTTGGCCCCGGGCTACGCGGCGAGTTGGGTCAGATGTACCTCTGCAGCCTTGCTGATGGTTTCAAGTTCGGCCTCCGACAGACGAAGACGGCCCGCCTCGGCGTTCTCGACGGCCTGCTCCGGTGACCGTGCTCCGCAAAGCGAGAAGGTGATGCCGGGCTGTTGCAGCGTCCAGGCAATCACCACCTGCGCTTTTGTCGCGCCATGTGCCCCGGCAATCGGATCGATGGCTTCCATGAGCCGGGCGACCTTCTGCCGGTTCTCAAGCGAGAACCTCGGATTGTCCTTGCGCTGGTCGTCGCCGCTGAAGACACGGTCCGGCCCGATCTTCCCGGTCAGGAGACCGAGTGCCAGGGAGGAATAGCTCAGGACCGAGACCCTGTTTTCCAGGCAGAACGGTACCAGCGTCGTCTCGATGTCCCGCTTCACCATGGAGTATTCCTCCTGGATCGCATCCAGCTGACCGGCGGCCACATAGGCGGAAACATCGTCGGCCGAGGTGTTGCTTGCCCCGATGGAGCGGATCTTGCCCTGGGATTTCAGCAACTCGAGCGCCTCCATGGTTTCCTCGACCGGCGTCGTCGGGTCCTGCCAGTGGGTGATGTAATGGTCGATGTAATCCGTGCCGAGCCGTTTCAGGCTCTGCTCGACTTCGTAGACGATGGCGTCCCTGCCGAGATACCGGTGGACGGGTTTGCCGTCGTAATCGAAGAAGTGATTGCCTTTCTGCGTGTGCCAGACAAGTCCGCATTTGGTGGCGAGCACCACCTCGTCGCGTCGGCCCGCGATGGCCTTGCCGACAATCTCTTCCGCCAACCCCTGGCCATAGGCCGGCGCCGTATCTATCAGGCTGACGCCTGCATCAATGGACGCCCGGATCGCATCGATGGACCGGCTTTCGTCCGTACCGCCCCACATCCAGCCACCGATGGCCCAGGTTCCCAGACCGATAGCGGACGCCTTGATGCCGGAGCGTCCGATTTCGCGGGTCAACATCTCATGCAACATTCTGCTTGCCTTCCATGGTCGCCAGAACCGCGCTGGCCGTGTCTTCGTCAAGTATGAGTGAATTCAGATAGTTGCCGTTCAACACGGCCTGTATCGGCTCGACCTTTTCCTCGCCCGAGGTCACACCGATCACCCGGCTGCATTGCTTCAATTCGTCCGGGCGCAGGGCCACCAGGCGGGAATTCAGGGCGAAATCGGCGACCGTGCCATTCTGCCGGATCAGATGCGCCAGGAATTCGGCGGCGACACCGGAACCGGTCAGCATCTTGCGGTCGGCCTCGGGCATTGGATGCAGGTCGTAATAGCTTGAGCCGGGCGTCTGGATGGAACCGACACCGACGAGCGCGACATTCGCCTTGCGGGCGATATCGAACACCTGCCGGATCGAGCCGACCTCCATCAGCATGTCGCGTTGTTCCCGGCTTTCGGCAAAGAGCGGCGCATGGACCAGCGTGGCATTGCCGCCCAGCCGGTCCGCCAGCTGCGTCGCGAGGTGATTGACGTCGGTGTAGTATTTGCCCTGCACGCCCCCGGTCAGCGGCACCACCGTGACATCGAATGTCCGGTCGGTCTCAAGGTTCTGGACAACGGCGCCGACTGCCTTGCCGCCGGTAATGGCAATCACGTCGCCGTCCCGGATCGTCTCGACCAGATGGTTGGCCGCGGCCAGCCCCACCTGTTTCAGGGTCGTGCCAGGGCTGCCCGGGACCGACGAGGTTACGAGAGCCTTGGACAGCAAGGCGCTTGCCTCCAGCTCCTTTTCAAGATCCGTCAGCCGCTGGAACGGGTTCTCGATGTCTATCTTCACCATGCCCTGTTTGCGGCCCTGGGTGATCAGCCGGTTCACCTTGGAGGTCGACAGGTTCAGGAGGTCCGCGATTTCAGACTGTTTCCGGCCTTCCAGAAAATGAAGCACGAGCACTGTATGCATCTGGCGCATCTGCTCGATATCGTTCTTCTTGTCCGCCATCAGATCTGCCCTTTCATGATTGTCCGGTCAGCCACGCTTCTTGACGAGGTAGTGATCGATGGAAACGGCCGCGAGCAGGATGGAGCCACGGATGATGTCCTGCCAGTAGACTGAGACGTCCAGCAGAGCCAGCGAACTTGACACCACGGAAAGAAGCACCGCGCCGAGAATGGCACCGAAGATCGTTCCGGACCCGCCCTTGAGGCTTGCACCGCCGATGACGGCCGCAGCAATCACGTTCAGCTCCATGCCGATGCCGAAGGTGGGCTGGGCGGACCCGAAACGGGCCATGTAGATAATGCCGGCGACACCGCACAGGGCCGAGGACAAGGTGGTCGTGAAAAAGATGACCTTCTTCGTCTTGATGCCCGAGTAGGCCGCCGCCTTCTCATTGCTGCCGGTGTAGAACACTTTCCGGAAGAGGGTTGTCCGGCGCAGCATGAAGTCGAACCCGACAACGACTGCCAGGAACAGCAGGATCACGACCGGGATCGGACCGATGGAGCCCTGGCCGATGAACTTGAACTCCGGCGGCAGGGTGTAAAGACCGAGCGGCCGCCCCCCTGTCCCCAGAAGACAGGCACCCCGGGCGATCACCATGATGGCGAGCGACACGATGAAGTGGTGCAGACCTACTCTTGTGACGAAAAAGCCCATGAAGGCACCGATGCCGGTGCATGCGGCGATGGATATGGCCGAGGCCACCCACGGGTCGACGCCGTTCAGGAACAGCCAGCCGGCGATCACCATGGCAAGCGCCGTGACGGACCCAACCGACAGGTCGATGCCGCCCGAGATCAACAGTATGGTCATGCCGACGACCACGATCCCCTCCACGGCAAAGGCCATGACCATCGCCCGCATGTTGACCCAGGTCAGAAAGTACGGCGATGCAAAGGACATTGCGACGAACAGGGCCAGGATGATCACGATCAGGCCGGTCTCACGCATCCGCAGCAAGCGTTTGATCAGGGAAGCGTTTGCGTTTCTTTCCGCCGGTGCTTCCGTCAGGGAGACAGCGTCTTCCATGAATTCCCCCACTAGTGTAGCGCTGCCTGGGCGCCGACTGACGCCAGGTGCATGATGTTTTCTTCGGTCATCCGGTCCCCCGTGACCTCGCCGCTGATGTGCCCTTCACGGACCACCAGAACCCGGTCGCAAACCCCGATGAGTTCGGGAAGCTCGGAGGAAATCACCACGATGCCGACGCCGCTTCGGGCAAGGTTGCGCAGGATCCGGTGGATCTCGGCCTTGGCGCCCACATCCACGCCCCGGGTCGGTTCGTCCAGGAAGATCAGCTTAGGATTGACCGACAGCATCTTTGCGATGGCGACCTTCTGCTGGTTGCCGCCCGATAACGATGAGACCGGATCCGACAGGGACCCGCATTTCAGGTTGAGCCGCTCGCCCAGGTCTCGCGCCTGCCTGTCTTCCCGGGCCCGCTGGATCAGGCCGAGCCGATTGGCGACCTGCTCCAGCCTCAGCGCCGAGACATTCGCCGCGATCGGCAGGTCCAGAAAGACGCCGTCGCCCTTGCGGTCTTCCGAGAGGTAAACGACGCCTTCGGCGATGCTGTCCTCGTAGGATTTGAGGTCGAGCCTGACCCCGTTGAGCCGCACCTCTCCGGTCACGTCTCCTTCCAGGCGGCAGATGCCCTTGACGATCTCGCTGCGTCCGGCGCCGATCAGACCGGCGATGCCCAGGATCTCGCCCTTCTTCAATTCGAAGGAGACATCGTGGAACCGCGTTTTATCCGACAGCGCCTTGACCTCAAGGATCACCTCCCCCGACCTTTCCGCTTCCGCCAGCTTGGGCGGATAAAGGTCGTCGATGACCCTGCCCACCATGGCATTGACAACGTCGCTCGGCTCGATGTCGGCGACTTTGCGGGTGTCGATGTAACGGCCGTCGCGGAAAATCGAGACACGGTCGCAATTGTCGAAGATCTCCACCATGCGATGCGAGATGTAGATGATGGAGATGCCCCGGTCGGCGAGCCTGCGCATGATGCCGAACAGAACCTGGGCTTCTTTCTCCGTCAGCGCCGCGGTCGGCTCATCGAGGATCAGGATACGGCAATCGAGCGTCAGCGCCTTGGCGATCTCGACCAACTGCTGATGGGAAATCGAGAGGTTGCGGACGAGGGTCGCCGGATGGATGTCGCCAAGCTCGCCGAGAACCGCCGCCGCCTTCCGCTCCAGACCCTTGTAGTCCATCAGAAAGGCGCGGCTGGCATTGGTCGCGGCCATGAAGATGTTTTCGGCAACGGAGACGTCGGGACAGAGCGCGATTTCCTGGTGCACAAACCCGATACCGAGCTTCTGCGCCAGAGCCGGAGAACTGATCCTGACCGGCTTGCCGTCCAGGCGGATCTCGCCGCTGTCCGGCTGCAGAATACCGTCGATGATGTTCATGAGCGTCGACTTGCCGGCGCCGTTCTCGCCGGCGAGTGCGTGGATCTCCCCCTTGCGGAGTTCGAAGTCCACTTCTTTCAGAGCCTGAACGGGCCCGAAGGATTTGCTCAGTTTCGAGATTTCGAGGATCAGGTCGTCCGTCATGACCGGCCACTCTGCACATTGACTTTGGATGAATGCGGGCTGCCTGCGCGCCTGTCGTTCCAGTTCAGGCAGCCCGATTGCCGGGGCACCGTCCTGCGGTGCCCCGATACCGGATCAGCTCGGATCGCGGCCTTCCATGTAGGTGTTCAGGTCGAAGCTGTCGGCGTTTTCCTTGGTGATGACAGCGAAACCATTATCGACATAAGGGATCTGGACCGGGTTGTAGCCGGACACCTTGTAGTCGTTGAACGGATCGAAGACGTCCGAATGCGCCGCAAGGAAGGTGGCCATGAAGCCCATGAAGCCCTGCATGCCCTGGTTGGGATTGAGCGCCATGTGGATGTTGCCTGCCTTGATGTGCTCCAGGGTGGTCGGTGTGATGTCCGCATGCATGATGAGGACTTCGGCTTCCGCTTCCAGAACCGCTGCGACCGCGCCTTCGGCAGAACCGGCTTCCGGGATCCAGAGCGCACCGAGATTGGGGTTGGCCTGCAGGATCGACGCGGTGGCGCGATAAGCGGCATTGCTGTCCTGGTTGGTCGCCTGACGGCCGACCAGTTTCATGTTCGGATAGTGCTCTTCCATATAGGAGACAAGCGCGGTCACACGCAGGTCGTGGTTGGACTGGCCCGGATTTTCCAGAACTGCATATTCGCCGCTATCGCCGATCTGCTTGACGATTTCCTCGGCCGCGAACTTGGCTTCTGCCAGATTATCGGACGTGATGTAGGCGCTGCGCTTGGACTTCGGGGAATCCGCTGCGAAGGTGACGATCTGCGTTCCGCTGTCCACGGCCCGGTCGATCGGCTCGATGAACGGATCGGACTGCATCGGATGCAGCAGGACACCGGCCGGCTGCTTCACCATGTCCTGTTCAAAGGATGCGATCTGCTTGGTGATGTCGTAGTCCGGCGTGCCGGAGAAGACGGTCTCGCAGCCGAAGGCCTCCGCGGCCTGCTTGAAGCCCTGGTAGACCGGCACCCAGTAGGGATGACCCGAGACCATGACGTTCATGATGTAGGTTTCACCCGGCTCGCACTTCAGTCCGTCGGCCTGCGCCGGGACCGTCGACAGAGCTGCGGTGGACAGAACGGCACAAAGCAGCGCTGTTTTCAGTTTCGATACGCCCATTGTTTCCTCCCAAGAGCCGCCTTTGACCGGTACGCCACCGGCAATGAGGCAAGCTGCTCGATGTCAAATGTCGGGGCAACCGGATCGCACTCCTCAGAACGTCGGATGCCCGCTCCTCCTCGTCTCCTGCCGGTCAGCTTTTCAGAAGCTCCTCACACCCGCAAGATATTTCATACACTGGTTTTTATCCCAGGCAGGACATTCATAAGAGCGCCTCCATGAGAGGGTCAAACATTTTTGGTATTTATTTCTGTTCGTGAAATTTATTTCAAGTGCGAATGGAAAAATCTACGGATTTCTGCCATTTCGGTAAATGTGACCCTTGAACCAATACGAGCGGCTCTCCCGCCCGACGCCGCCGCAAAAGGTCTCAGGATCACAGCTGCAGGACATTGTTGGCTGACAGGCATGCATGTGTCGCGATAGTCTCCGGAGGCGATTCCCCGCCCAATGGAAGCGGCGCGCCGCACTCGAGACGATTTCAGGAATCCCGCGTGTACATTGGAAACTCAATTTCGCAATTGGCCCGTCCTCTCCAGGAGCTGTCTGTTGCCATCCTGATAGCCGCCGCCTGTTTGGTGGCTTCCATGGCAGGCGCCGCCGCAGAAGACAATCCGGTCCGCGTGCCCAATTTCTGGGATCCCAAGGCGGTCAATGACCGGCCCGCCACCGTTCCGGACAAGATCCAGTTTCTGGCCACAGATGATTATCCGCCTTTCGTTTTCCGTGATCCGCAAGGCCGGCTGACCGGTTTCAACGTCGATCTGGCTCGCGCTCTTTGCCAGGAACTCGGCAGCTCCTGTGCACTCAGGATCAAGGACTTCGAGGTCCTCGTGCCCGCGCTCGAGGAAGAGGAAGGCGATGCCATCATTTCGGGCTTGTCGCGGGAGGCCGCCGCCACCCGTCATCTCAATTTCACCGAGGATTACTTGAAACTTCCGGCAAGGTTTGTCGTGCAGAAGGACGAAGCGGCGGATTTTGACGAGCAGGATCTGGCCGGCAAGACCATCGCCGTGGTGGCAGGTTCTCGCTATGAAGCCTTTGCCGCACGGTTCTGGCCCGACGCAGATATCCTGAGCCTGGAAAGCGAACGGGCCGCGCGGGACGCAGTCAGGAACGGTACGGCCGATGCCCATTTCGGTGACGGCCTTGGCCTGTCTTTCTGGTTGCCGAGCAATGCTGCGGAAAACTGCTGCACCTTCACCGGCGGCCCCTGGCTGGAAGCCGGCTACTTCGATGAGGGCATGGCCATCGCTACCAGGCGGGACAACCCGGAACTGGCCGCCGCCCTCAACTACGCCCTTCGCCAGCTCTACCAGGAGGGCGTCTACCGGGAACTCTACCTGCGCTATTTTCCGCTGAGTTTTTATTGAAACTCAGCGGCCACGGTCTTCCTTCTGCCGCTCGGCCGTGTTCAGGAACGGAATGGCGAGACTGAAGGGGAGCGAATGTGCCCTCGGCGTCAGGGATGGCCCCAGACCGATTTCCATCTCCTCATGCCCCTGCTCCGGCTGCTCGATATAAGTGCCGAAGAGTCTGTCCCAGACCGACAGGTAGAACCCGTAATTGGAATCCGTTTCGTGCCGCAGAACCGAATGATGAATGCGGTGCATGTCCGGCGTGACGATCACCAGCCGCAACAACCAGTCCAGACGGGCCGGTATCCGGACATTCGCGTGACCGAAGATGGCCGAGCCGTTCAGCACGATCTCGAAGACCAGAACGGCTTCCCACGGTCCGCCCAGGGCAACGATGACGAGCGCCTTCCAGACGAACGACAGCAGGATCTCGATCGGGTGGAAGCGAAGCGCGGTGGTCGCGTCGACCTCGCTGTCGGCGTGATGAACCCGGTGCACCCGCCAGAACCACGGGATCTTGTGTGACATCAGGTGTTGAAACCAGACCGCCAGGTCGAGTGCCAGAAAAGTTGTCAGTCCGGCAAGCCAGCCCGACCATCCGGCCGCACCGAAGAGCCCCCAGCCGTTTTCCTGTGCCAGCAGCGCCAGCCCGACCCCGCCGACCGGAAACACCAGCCGGACAACCAGCGAATCCAGAAAAATAAGCGCCCAGTTGGCCGGCCAGCGCTTCAGGCGGCTCGATTTCAGCTGCCGCCGTGGCAATCCGGCTTCCAGCAGCGCCATGACCAGAAAGATACCGGCAAAGCAGGCCATGCGGATCTGATTGATATCGAGTTGTTCAAACATTCCGTTCCGCGTTCATTTCCCGGCCAAGCGCCTTGCCAAGGCCCGTGCCGCTCTATAGGGCAGATAGTACCAAGGGTCACAAGCAAGAACCCTCGGTATAGCTTCTACCATGATCGCAAACTTCTGCCGCTGCGACGGATCACATCACCATGAGCACCTTTCTGTGGACACGCCCCGAAACCGACACCTCGGCGACGCTTCTCCTCGCCCACGGGGCCGGAGCGCCGATGGATTCCACCTTCATGAACAAGCTGGCGGAAGCCCTGGTGGCGGAAGGCATCGCGGTTGCAAGGTTCGAATTCGCCTATATGGCCGGCCGTCGAACCGGCGGTCCGAAGAAACCGCCACCGCGCGCCGACAAGTTGATCGCCGAGTTTCAGACCGCTCTGCAGGCTCTCTTGAAGGAAACAGACGGACCGCTGCTTCTGGGTGGCAAATCCATGGGCGGACGTGTTGCCGCGATGCTCGGCGGCGGCAACTCCCTGCCCGGCCGCGTCCTTGGCATCTGCTGCTTCGGCTATCCGTTCCACCCGACCGGCAAGCCGGACACCGACTGGCGGCTGACGCCGCTGGAAGAGGCCAAACGGCCCGTCAGGATCCTGCAGGGCGACCGCGACCCTTTCGGA
This sequence comes from Roseibium sp., assembly GCF_050301095.1. Classification (GTDB taxonomy): domain Bacteria; phylum Pseudomonadota; class Alphaproteobacteria; order Rhizobiales; family Stappiaceae; genus Roseibium. Next base: position 11,589 of record NZ_JBNKYW010000258.1, on the reverse strand, counting down.
AACAAGGCCGAGATCGACGAGATCAGCTTGCCGAAAACCGTCTCGCTGATCTATCTGGAAGACGGCAACCACGACTTCGGCCCGCGCGGAAAGTCACCGGCGACCCTCGACGGCAACATCGCCCTGTCGGCGAAGTCTGTCAGGGAGTTCGTGGACGGTCTGACGGGTTAAAGTCGGGCATTCCCCACCCAATACCCGTTCAGAGATAAATTCCTCTCCGCAGTCATCCCGGCCAAGCGCAGCGCGAGCCGGGACCGGGGAGGCACAGCCTCTGCAGTTTACACCATCAATCTCTCGGCTCTCCGAGCCCGGATCTGCGCTTCGCTGCGTCCGGGATGACGGTCTGAAGAAGCCTTCGAAAAGAGACCCGGGCCGTCGCCGGCCCGGGCCATTTTCTCGTCCTGATTACTTGTCGAACTCGTAGTGCGTGCTGCAGAATTCGCAGGTCACCACGATCTTGCCCTCGACCGTCATGTCCTCGACCTCTTCGTCGCTGAAGCCGGCAAGGACGTTTTCGATCTTGTCCCGCGAGCAGCGGCACTTGTCGGCCAGCGGCTGAGACTCGAACAGGCGCACACCCCGCTCGTGGAAGAGGCGGAACAGCAGCATCTCGACGCTGACTTCCGGATCCGTCAGTTCGACATCCTTGACCGTCTCAACCAGGACTTTTGCCTCGACCCAGGCATCGTCTTCTTCGATTTCATGCGGTTCCGTGCCTTCCGGGGCATCGCCAGGATGGATATCGGCTTGCTGCATGCGCTCGGGTGCTTCGGGCAGGAACTGGATCAGGACACCGCCTGCCGTCCACGTCCGGGAAGGGCCTTCGCCTTCAATGCGCGTGAAGAGCTCGCCCACACCCAGCCGGATTTCGGTCGGGATCTGTTCCGAACGCTCGAAGTAGCGGCGCGCGGCCTCTTCGAAGGTGATCCCGTCCAGTTCCACAAGCCCCTGATAGCGCTGCATGTGCCGGCCCTGGTCGATGGTCATGGCCAGATGACCGTGGCCGAGCAGGACTTCCGGCGTTGCCTTGCCGGCCTCCATCAGCTCTTCCACCTGCACCGCGTCGAACGTGGCGCAGGCGCGGATCGCGTCCGGAGAGGCGAAGTCCACCACAAGCATGGACACCGGTCCGTCCGTCTGCGTCTGCAGGGTGAAACGGCCTTCGAACTTCAACGACGTTCCGAGAAGGCTCGTCAGCACGATTGCTTCGGCCAACAGGCGCGAGACCGGTTCCGGATAGGCATGCCGGTCCAGGATGGCTTCAAGAACGGGCCCGAGCGCAACCGCACGGCCACGCACATCCAGCCCTTCCACGGCAAAGGGCCGGACAGCGTCCAGCCCTGCAGGCGTAATGCCCAGTTCATCAAGATTAAGTGCCACTTTGGCTTTGCCTTAAGCTGCGCCGAAACACCACGCCAGAATGCCCTTCTGGGCATGGAGCCGGTTTTCGGCTTCGTCAAACACTACGGAGTTGGGGCCGTCCATGACCTCCGAGGTGACTTCCTCGCCCCGGTGTGCCGGCAGGCAATGCATGAACAGTGCATCCTGATTGGCCTCCGCCATCAGCCGCGCGTTCACCTGATAGGCGCTCAGGAGATTGTGGCGCGTCTCCGCGTCGTCGTCTCCCATGGATACCCAGCAGTCGGTCACCACACAGTCGGTCCCCTTGACCGCCTCATATGGGTCCGTTGTCACCACAATGGAACCCCCTTTGGCCCGGGCGGCGTCGATCAGCTCCTGAGGCGGCGCCAGTTCGCCCGGCGTGGCGATGCGCAGTTCGAAATCGAACTTGGGCGCCGCATGAACCCAGGACGCCAGCACGTTGTTGCTGTCCCCGGTCCAGGCAACGCTCTTGCCCTGGATATTGCCGCGGTGTTCCTCAAACGTCATCAGGTCAGCCATGATCTGGCAGGGATGCGAGAGTTTGGTCAGGCCGTTGATCACGGGAACCGTCGCGTTTTCCGCCAGTTCGCGCAGGTCGTTGTGGTCCAGGATCCGGATCATGATTGCATCGACGAAGCGCGACAGTACCCGGGCGGTATCGGCGATCGTCTCGCCGCGCCCGAGCTGCATTTCTGCACCGGTCAGCATCAGGGTCTCGCCGCCGAGTTCGCGCATGCCGACATCGAAGGAAATGCGCGTGCGGGTGGACGGTTGTTCGAAGATCATCGCCAGAACCTTGCCTGCAAGCGGGCCCTCACCGCGGCGGACACCATTTCGGCCGGCCTTGATCTTCTTGCCGGTTTCCAGAATGGCGCGCAGTTCCTCGCCCTCCAGGTCCGTCAGGTCGAGAAAGTTCCGATAGGTTCCGTTCGCGGTCATCCGGCCGCTCCTTCCAGCATTTTCTGTTCAATTGCACTGGCGGCCTGTTCCAGCCGTTCCACGGCAATTGCGATTTCATCCTCTGTCATGGTCAGCGGTGGCATGATGCGCACCACATTGTCCCCGGCGGGAACCGCCAGAAGCCCGGCGTCACGCGCCGCCGCGACATAGTCGCCAGCCGGCACGACGCATTTCAGGCCGAGCATCAGGCCGTTGCCACGCACTTCGGCAAGTACCTTCGGGTGGCTATCCACCAGCCCCGCCAGCTTCTGCTTGAAATTGAGGCCTTTCTTCTGGACGTCTTCCAGAAAGCCGTCAGAAAGCACGACGTCAAGCACCGCATTGCCGACCGCCATGGCAAGCGGGTTGCCGCCGAATGTCGTGCCGTGGGTGCCCGGGGAAAGAGCCCCGGCAACCTCTGCCTTTGCGAGGCAGGCCCCCATCGGGAAACCGCCGCCGATACCCTTGGCAATCGCCATCAGGTCCGGCTCGGCGCCCGACCATTCATAGGCAAACAGCTTGCCGGTCCGGCCGACGCCTGTCTGGATCTCGTCGTAGATCAAGAGGATACCGTTGTCGTCGCAGATCTTGCGCAGCGCCCGCAGGAAGTCGGTCTGGATTTCCCGGATGCCGCCCTCGCCCTGGACAGGTTCGATGGCAATTGCCGCCGTCTGCGGGCCGATGACCGCCTTGAGCGCCTCCAGATCACCGGCAGGCACCTGATCGAAACCGGGCGCCTTGGGGCCGAAGCCCTCCAGGTACTTCGCCTGTCCGCCGGCTGCGATGGTGCCAAGGGTCCGGCCATGGAAGGCGCCTTCGAAGGTCACGATATGGAACCGTTCGGGCTGCCCGTTGTCGTAATGGTAACGCCGCGCGCATTTGATCGCCGCTTCCATCGCCTCGGCGCCGGAATTCACGAACAGCACCTTGTCGGCAAAGGTCGCCTCAGCCAGCCTTTTCGCAAGCCGCTCGCCTTCCGGCATCAGGTGCAGGTTGGAGGTGTGCCACAGCTTGGCCGCCTGATCCTGCAGGGCCTTGACCAGATGCGGATGACTGTGTCCGAGCGCATTCACGGCAATTCCGGAACCGCAATCGAGGAATCGTCGGCCGTCGTTCGTTACCAGCCAGACACCTTCCCCGTGATCGAAAGACAGGTTCGATCTTGCGTAATTTCCGAATAGTGCAGTCTCGGACATAACCTCTGTTGTCTCCTTAGAACGCCTGCTCCGCCGCGGCTTGTACACCTTGCCGGCATAACGGTCAGGCCAAAATGCAACGTGCCGCCCGAAGAGGCGGCACGCAGCGGATTTCTTATACACCTGTCACACCGTAATATGTCAATGGAAATGGCGCAGCCCGGCGGAATTAGAGGACATCACGGCTGCCCGCTCCGCGACCGGCAGCCTGATGCACGAGCACCTGGCGCTCCATTGATCTGCCTCCCGGGCCTTCGACCGCCCGTGAGCCGTCCGATCGCCAGCGGCCGGGAGGCGGCAAACGCTCTCCGGCGATCCCGCATAAGTGCAAATCCGGATTTCGTAAAATTCTCTAGGACCTTGCCTTACTTGGGGAAAAGTCGGTTCATCCCCAACTGGTTTGGACCGGAAGGTTGCCTCGCAAATTAACACTATTGTAACCTCTGGGAAGTCAGACACGAGATCTCGTGAGGCAAATCACTTAGAGGCACTAGATCTGCCAATATTAGGCATGCCTGAGCGTGCTTAACACGAGGTTAATGGCCGCGGGAACGGTCAAAATAAAAAGGGTGCGGCGATGAGTTGGACGAACGAACGGGTTGAGCTTCTGAAAAAGCTTTGGGGCGAAGGCTTGAGCGCAAGTCAGATTGCCGGAGAACTGGGTGGGGTCACCCGCAACGCGGTGATCGGCAAGGTGCACCGTCTCGGACTGTCCGGACGTGCAAAGTCAGCCTCCACGAGTTCCAAGCCGCGACGCACACGGACCGCCGCGCCTGCGGCAACCGCCTCCACTCCCAGAAAACCTTCGCCGCAGCCGCAGTCCATTGGCGCAACAGCGCTGAAGGCAGATATCTCCCCGGCACCGGCACCGATCGCAAAACCTGAAATCGAACCGATTGCCGAACTGGTTCCGATCTCCCAGCGCGCGACGATCCTGACGCTGACCGAGCGCACCTGCAAATGGCCGATCGGCGATCCGGCAACGGACGACTTCTATTTCTGCGGCCGTCAGTCGGATGCCGGCGTGCCCTATTGCGCCCATCACTGCAAGATTGCCTACCAGCCGATCGCCGATCGCCGCCGCGAACGCAAGGTCATCGCCCAGGCAGGCTGATCGGATCGCAGACAAAGCTTTTAAAGCCTGCCTCGCGGCAGGCTTTTTTGTGTGCCCTTTTGCTTCACGCACCTCGCCGCAAGCCCTGAAACGTGAAGTCTCCACGATCGCGACAGCATTGCCGCAATCACGCAAGCTCGCGCGCTCCGGCCACCAGGCTCCGCAAGCCCATGAGATCGGAAGCGCGGCCTCTGCCCAACCGACAGTCCTTGATCACTCGACCGCGGCCGGTTCCAGTTTGTAGCTTTCGATGATTTCCTGGGCTCTTCCCTCGGCGAACAGGGCGCGCCAGCTGGCGAAAAACCGGTCCACGACGTCCCGGTCGGGATATGTCTTGGCAATTCCCGCGTAGTAGAGGACGGCCTTGTGGCCGCCCGCATACCGTACCTTGCCCTCGAGCTTTTCATCGCTAACGATGCCCCAACCGCGATCCCGGTTGGAGTAAACGGCATCGACGCGTCCGACCGCGAGTTTGCGCATACCCGCGGCATCGTCCGGGTGTCCGTCAATGACGATCGGATCGAGACCCGCATCGATCATGTCGTCGCGCAAGTCCTCCAGTTGCGTCTGTGTATTGGAAGGCGCGAAAACGCCGACCTTGAAACCGGCGATCTGTCCCGGCTCCTCGAAAACCATCTGATTGTCGGCGGGAACGAAAAAGCCGTACTCCGTGCGAAACATCGGAGGGGAGAAGTCAAGCCATTCCTCGCGCGCAGGGTTACGGCCGATCACCATCATGCCGTCGGCATCTCCCGATGCCATCAGTTCCTGGGCGCGCCTCCAGGGATAAATATCGAAACTGCAACTGATACCCGATTTCTTGCAGACAGCGGCAATAACGTCTCTCCCGGGGCCTGCCACCTGCTTGTTTTCTCCATAGATAAAGGGAGCAAACTCCAGCGTAACAAAACGAAGTGTCCCTTGTGCCGTTGCGGGAGAATCAAAAAGCACCAGAATTGAAATGCAATAAAACAGTTTTAACGGATTCATTACTGAGCTCCCTCGAAAAAAATCATGGTTCCAGATGGAAAATGTTTTTCCTGCCTAATAGGATACTATCAAAACAGGGAACCGGGCGCACGGAAGAGCACTCGTGCGGAGTATTTCACCGCCAGGGTACGGACTGGTAAACACTGATCGGCGGACGGGAAACAGCATGGGCTCACGGCCGGACGGCAGACGAACACTCAGGGCGAAATTTCTTCGCATCACTATCCCCCTGATCTTCTTGTCCGTGATCGGTGTCTTTTCGATCATCGAGGTCATGACCCATCTGAATACCGTCGCGCGGCTGGAACGCACCCTGGCCGGGCTCGCCGACACTCAGGCGGCGGCCCTTGCCAATCCTCTCTGGAATCTCGACCACGAACAGATCCGCCTTGCGCTTGAGGCAGTGGTGACCAACCGTGAAATACTGAGCGCCAGCGTGCTCGGTGAAGACAACCAGCTCATGAGCACAGCCGGTGCGGTTCCGGAAGGCACATCCGGCAGCGACCTCATGCACCTGAACAGGGAGATTGTCTTTGACGCCGGCGCCGGTCCGAAGACGATCGGGACCCTCGAATTCGTCGCCACGCGCGGCTTTGTCTGGGAGCAGACCCGCAACCGCCTTGTCATCGCGGCAATCATTGCGCTTCTGGCCGTATCCATCGAAGTCGCAGCCGCGCTATACGCGCTGGCAACGATCATCGGACGGCCATTGCAGGAACTGCTGAAAGCCATCAACAGGGCCAAATCCGGAGCGGCACGCGAACCGGTCGCGTGGCACAGTTCTGACGAACTCGGCCAGGTCATCGCGGCCTTCAACGAAATGCAGGAGCTTCAGCAGGCTTACGAAAAAGACCTCCGCGAGGCACGGGATACACTCGAAGACCGCGTTCGGGAACGAACCGCGGAACTGGCCAGGGCCCGCGACGAGTCCCTGATGGCTCGCGCACGGCTGGGCGATGCCATCGAAGCGATCTCCGAAGGCTTTTCCCTTTACGACAAGGAGGACCGGCTCGTCATCGCCAATTCCCGCTACAACGAAATCCTCAACCTGAAGGATCTGACGGACATCCGGCTTATGCAGCCCGGCCGGGACTTCAGGACGATCCTGCAGGCGGCCGTGGACCACGGACTGATCGAGGATGCGCTTGAGGATGTTGACGGCTGGATCGAGGAGCGCGTCAACCGTCACCGCAATCCGGGAAAGGCACATGTGCAGCGCTATGCCAACGGGCGCTGGGTCCGGGTCAGCGAGCGCCGCACGCAGGACGGAGGCACGGTTGCCGTCTACTCGGACATTACCGAGCTGAAACAGCGGGAAGAAGAGCTCGCATCCAAATCATCCCAGCTGGAACAACTGTCAAAGCAACTGTCGAAATACCTGGCCCCGCAACTCTATGAATCGATCTTCCAGGGCCGACAGGAGGTCAAGATCGCGGCAACCCGCAAGAAGCTGACCGTTTTCTTTTCCGACATTGCCGACTTCACCGAAACGGCCGAACGGATGGAGTCCGAAGAACTGACCCAGCTCCTCAACCACTATCTGACCGAAATGTCGCGGATTGCGCTCGACCACGGCGCGACCATCGACAAATACGTGGGCGATGCCATCGTGATCTTTTTCGGTGATCCACAGAGCCGTGGCGTGAAAGAGGATGCGAAGGCCTGCGTCCGGATGGCCATCGAAATGCGCCAACGCATGAAGGAACTTGCCGAGGAATGGCGCGAGGCGGGCATAGCCAGGCCGCTTCGTTGCCGCATGGGAATACACACGGATTTCTGCACGGTCGGTAACTTCGGCAGCGAGGACCGGCTGGATTACACGATCATCGGGCGAGGCGTGAATATCGCCTCCCGCCTTGAGAGCCTCGCAACGCCCGGCGAAATCCTGTTGTCTTTCGAGACCCATGCCCATGTCGCCGAGGAAATTGCATGCGAGGCCCAGGGGGAAGTCGAGGTCAAGGGGCTCGCTTACCCGATCGCAACCTACAGGGTGGCGCAGGATGGCAGGAAGACTTTGTTGGATGGCCACCGGCTTGAGGCTCGAAGTCTGCTCGAAGCCGACCCGTCTTCATTGTCGGAAACCGACCGGGCCCAGGCCGTGACGATGCTGAAAGAGGCCCTCCACCGGTTTTCAGCCGCATCCTCACCGAGTCCGGACGAGTAGGCTCCCGCGTGCCGGTCTCCGACCGCACATTCGGCATTTGCAAGGCTCCGGGGATCCGGAGCCTGTGCCGTTCTACCTGGACTTATCGTCAGACTGTGGCCGTGAACTGGTCGTTAAAGGCGTATCCCGCCCCGCGCACCGTGCGGATCGGATCCTTGGCCTTGCCCTTGTTGAGCGCCTTGCGCAGGCGGCCGACATGAACATCGACGGTTCGCTCGTCGACATAGACATCGTGACCCCAGACACCATCCAGAAGCTGCTCCCGGGAAAACACGCGCCCCGGGGACGTCATCAGGAATTCCAGCAGCCGGAATTCGGTCGGTCCCAGGTGAACTTCCTTGGCGTTGCGCCGGACACGATGCGTTTCCCGGTCGAGTTCGATATCGCCGGACCGCAGCATGGTGGAGACCACTTCCGGGCTTGCACGGCGCAGGATGGCGCGCACCCGTGCCATCAGTTCAGGCACGGAAAACGGCTTGACCACGTAATCGTCTGCTCCCGTGGAGAGACCGCGGATGCGTTCGGCCTCCTCACCGCGCGCGGTGAGCATGATGACGGGCAGACGCTCGGTCTCCTCGCGGGCACGCAAACGCCGGCACAGCTCGATCCCTGAAAGGCCCGGCAGCATCCAGTCCAGAAGCAGAAGGTCTGGCACGCTTTCCCTGAGCCGGATTTCCGCTTCGTCGCCCCGCACACAGGACTCAACGGCATATCCTTCCGCTTCCAGGTTGTATCTCAAGAGTAGGCTGAGAGGTTCTTCGTCTTCAACGATAAGGACCTTCGGCATTGGGTATTGCTCCAATTTCGGCAGCCGGTACCCCTGCACCGGCCGTATCTTGCTTCCAGCGGCACTCGAACGGATCAGGTAGCGCCGGTTTCATCCATCTTCGCGCGGTCTTCCGGAAGACGTTCGCCGGTGACCATGTAGTAGACGTTCTCGGCGATGTTGGTTGCATGGTCGCCGATGCGTTCGATGTTCTTGGCACAGAAAAGAAGATGGACGCACTGGGTGATCACCCGCGGGTCTTCCATCATGTAGGTCAGGAGTTCGCGGAAGAGCGAGGTATAGATCGCATCCACTTCCGCATCGGCTTCCTGAACCTGCCTGGCCGCCTCCGCATCCTTGCGCGTATAGGCGTCCAGCACCCGGGTGAGCTGCGAAAGCGCCAGTTCGGTCATGTGCTCGACACCGATGGCCAGCTTCTTGGACTGAAGATTGCTGTCGATGGCGATCACGCGCTTGGCAACGTTCTTGGCAAGATCGCCGACCCGTTCCAGATCGTTGGCGATACGGGTCGCTGCGGTGATTTCACGCAAGTCCTGCCCCATTGGCTGACGGCGCACGATCATCTCGATCAGGTTCGCTTCGACGTCCTGATGCAACTGGTCGAGGCGCTCGTCCTGCTTGATGGTCTGCCGCGCCAGGTCCAGGTCCTGCGAGACCAGTGCCGAGACGGCATCCGCGAAGGCCTTTTCCGCCAGGCCGCCCATCTCGGCGACCTTGCCGGCCATCTTGGTCAGTTCCTCGTCATAAGCCGTGACGATGTGTTCAGACATCCTGTGTCCCTTTCAGATTTTCGTCATGCGCCTAGCCGAAGCGGCCGGTGATGTAGTCCTGCGTCCGCTTGTCCTTCGGGTTGGTGAAGATCTCTTCCGTCTGACCTTCCTCGACAAGAACACCGAGATGGAAGAACGCGGTGCGCTGGGACACTCGGGCAGCCTGCTGCATGGAGTGCGTCACGATGACGATGGTGTAATTCTGGCGCAGTTCGTCGATCAGCTCCTCCACCTTTGCGGTGGCTATCGGGTCGAGCGCCGAACAAGGCTCATCCATCAGGATGACCTCGGGGCTGACGGCGATCGCCCGGGCAATGCAAAGACGCTGCTGCTGTCCCCCGGACATGCCGGTTCCCGGCTCGTCGAGGCGGTTTTTCACTTCTTCCCACAGCCCTGCCTTCTGCAGGCTGGAGGAAACGATGTCGTCCAGCTCGGCCTTGTTGCGGGCCAGACCGTGAATGCGCGGACCATAGGCGATGTTGTCGTAGATCGACTTCGGAAACGGGTTCGGCTTCTGGAACACCATGCCGACTTTGGCACGCAACTGAACCGGGTCGACCTTCGGGTCGTAGATGTTCTCGCCATCTATCCGGATCGACCCTTCCACGCGACAGATGTCGATGGTGTCGTTCATGCGGTTGAGGGTCCTGAGGAAGGTCGACTTGCCGCAACCGGACGGGCCGATAAAGGCGGTGACCGATCTCGGCTGGATTTCGATGTTCACGTCCTTGATGGCATGAGTGTCGCCATAAAAGACCTGCACATTCTTCGCGGAGATCTTGCTGTCGTCGGTCATCTTGATCGCCTGTTCGATTTTCGCCATCTCGTTCATCGGCTTGTTCCTTACCAACGGCGCTCAAACCTGCGGCGCAGGATGATCGCGATAATGTTCATGGTCATGAGAAACAGCAGCAGAACGATAATGCCGCCCCATGCGCGTTCGTAAAAGGCCGGATCGGCCCGCTTCGCCCACTCGTAGATCTGCGCCGGCATGGCCGAATTCGGCGACAGGAAGCCTGCGGCGACCCCATCGGGGAAATTGGAGGCAATGAAACCGACCATGCCGATCAGGAGCAGCGGCGCGGTCTCTCCCAGTGCCTGGGCGAGGCCGATGATGGTGCCGGTCAGGATGCCGGGCATGGCCAGCGGCAGCACGTGGTGGAAGATCGACTGCATCTTGGAAGCACCGATACCCAATGCCGCATCACGAATGCTCGGCGGGACCGCTTTCAGAGAGGCCCGCGTGGAAATGATGATCGTCGGCAGGGTCATCAGCGTCAGCACCAGCCCGCCGACCAGCGGCGCGGATTGCGGTAGGTGCATGAACTGGATGAAGACGGCAAGCCCCAGGATCCCGAACACAATGGAGGGGACTGCGGCAAGATTCGAGATATTCACCTCGATCAGGTCGGTAAACCTGTTCTGCGGGGCGAACTCCTCCAGGTAGATCGAGGCCGCCACGCCGATCGGAAGGGACAGGAACAGCACCACCATCATCATGAAAAGGGACCCGATCATGGAGGCGCCGATGCCGGCCTGTTCCGGGCGGGAATCGGAGGCATCCGTCCCGGTGATGAAGGCCAGATTGAACCGCTTCTCCAGAATGCCAGCTTTTTCCAGCTGATCGGCAAGATCGAGATGCACCGCGTCCAGGTTCTTGTCTTCCGCAAGATCCTCGCGCTTCACTCGGCCCTTCATGTAGCCGTCGACGCGGGAAGAGGCGATCAGGTCGAAGCTTACCGTCGAGCCGATCCGGTCTGGGTGGGCCAGAATAAAATTCCGGACGGTTGCGGCAGCTCCGGAAGAGAACAGCTTCCGCAAATCCTTGGGTTTCATGTCCGCATTGATACCGGCGTCCGCCAGTTCACGGGCAAAGGCCTCGTCGATGATCGCCTTGTATTTCGAGGTCTTCACCACGGACTTTTCCGCGGCATCGATCTGGGTCTGGACCAGCGGAATGTCGACCTTCAGGAAGGTCTGGCTGAAGGCGCCAAGTCCACTCGACAGGATGGCCCACAAAAGGGCAACCACGAAAAACAGGCCGAAGGCAACGGCCACAATGCCGTAGACCCGAAAGCGTGCCTCGGCGGCGTTGCGCTTCTTGGTCAGGGGATCGAGCTCCAGGAGCGATTTGAACCTGCGCGGCGACGGAACGCCGGAATTTTCCGACTGCGGGGGAAGAGCGGTGTCGGTCATCAGTCGTACTGCTCCCGGTATTTGCGCACGATGTAGAGGGCAAAGACATT
>NZ_JBNKYW010000257.1:0-9204 GCF_050301095.1 Roseibium sp. | reverse complement strand
ACCAAGTTCTGGGTGGTTCGCCATCCTCCTGAGCGAAAGGTGGATGGCGAACGGCCTGTAGCGCATGCCGGGCGGGGTGAAACGACGATCATAATTTGACGACAAGGTGAAGTGATGAAACTCAAGACCTCCATTGCAACGGTCTCCATTGCCGGAGATCTCAGCGACAAGCTCAACGCAATTGCGGCAGCCGGTTTCGACGGTGTTGAAATCTTCGAAAACGACTTTCTGACCTATGATGCTTCACCCTCTGACGTTGGGAAGATGGTGCGCGATCTGGGCATGGAGATCACGCTGTTTCAGCCGTTCCGCGATTTTGAGGGAATGCCGGAACCGTTCCGCTCGCGCAACTTTGAGCGGGCCGAGCGCAAGTTTGAGTTGATGAAGGAGATGGGAACCGATCTCATGCTCATCTGCTCGAACGTTTCTCCAGCCTCACTCGGCGGTATAGACCGGGCGGCCGACGATTTGCGTGAGCTGGGTGAGCGGGCAGCAAAACATGGGCTGCGTGTCGGTTTTGAAGCGCTTGCATGGGGTCGTCATGTCTCAGACCACCGTGATGCCTGGGAAATTGTGCGGCGGGCCGATCATCCCAATATCGGCATCATTCTCGATAGCTTCCACACGCTTGCGCGCAAGATTGACGTCAACTCGATCCGGGCGATCCCCGGCGACCGCATTTTCATCGTTCAATTGGCTGATGCGCCTGTCATCGACATGGACCTGCTTTACTGGAGCCGCCACTTCCGCAACATGCCGGGTGAGGGAGACCTGGACGTCACCGGGTTCATGCGGGCGGTCGCGGCCACCGGCTACGACGGCACCTTGTCTCTTGAAATCTTCAACGACCAGTTCCGGGGGGGCTCCGCAAAGTCCATTTCGGTCGACGGTCATCGCTCGTTGCTCTACCTGATGGACCAGGTGAGCCGGCTGGAGCCTGGCATTGCCATCCAGGTGCAGCCGATGCCCGATCGTGTCGCGGTTTCAGGCGTGGAGTTCATCGAGTTTGCCGCGACCGAAGCCGAAACCGCCGAACTTTCCGGGATGCTGCAGGTTCTCGGGTTTTCCTGCATAGGCCGTCACATTTCGAAGAATGTGATGCGATGGCGCCAGGGAGACATCAACATTGTCATCAACACCGAGCGAAAGGGCTTTGCACATTCGTCCTATGTGGTTCACGGGGTCAATGTCTGCGATATCGGCCTGAAGGTTGCCGACGCCGGGGCGACAGTCGCCCGCGCGCGCGCCCTTGGAGCGGAGCCCTTCGAGCAACCCGTGGGACCGGAAGAACTCAAGATACCCGCGATCCGGGGCGCGGGCGGCGGCGTCATCCACTTCATCGATGAAAAGAGCGGCCTGGCTGCCGTGTGGGACCAGGAATTTCGATATATTTCCGCCGCCAAAGATGCGAAAGAAGCGGGCTTGGTGCGCATCGACCACATTGCGGAGACCATGGCCTCCGACGAATTGCTGACCTGGCAGCTGTTCTACACCTCGATTTTCAGAACCTCGAAAACGCCGATGGTCGATGTGGTGGACCCGGCAGGGCTGATCCGCAGCCAGGCCATCGCGAATGCGGACGGGTCTCTGCGCATCACTCTGAACGGTGCGGACAACCGCCGCACGCTGGCCGGGCATTTCATTTCCGAAGCCTTCGGTGCGGCTGTCCAGCATCTTGCGTTCGAGACAAAGGATATCTTCAGGACGGCCGAAAGGCTGAAGCAGAACGGCTTCACCCCCCTCGTCATTTCACCAAACTACTACGACGACCTCGATGCCCGTTTCGGACTGGAGGACGCCTTTCTCGACCAGTTGAAGCTCTATGGCATTCTCTACGACCGCGACGACAACGGTGGTGAATATTTCCAGCTTTACAGCCCGTTCTACGGTGAAGGCTTCTTCTTCGAAATCGTGGACCGGCGTGGCGGCTACAACGGGTACGGCGCCGCCAACGCCCCCTTCCGCATCGCCGCCCAGAAGAGACACCTCAGGGCCCAGGGCGTACCGAAGGCATGAACGGGATATGCTCCAAGCTGAAAGAGACACCAGCCAGGAAACCGTCAGCTCCCTGACCCCGCCCCCTCCCGGTTGCCGGTCACAGATCCAGAACGAGTGTCTCCCCGGCCTTTGACGCACGGGAGCAGCACAGGATCATCTTCCGTTTCTGTTCCTCGCCTGAAAGCACGAAATCGCGGTGGTCGACCTCGCCTTCCACCACGTCGCAGGCGCAGACACCGCAGATGCCGTCAGAGCATTTCAGGTCGACCGGAATGCCCGCCTCCTGCAGGACATCGGCCGCCGAGCGGTCGGCGGCCACCTCGATGGTTTGAGCCGATTTCAGCAGCTCGATCACAAAAGGATGGCTTTCACGATCCGGCTGTTCGGGAACGGTGAAATATTCCCGCGACAGGGTGTCTTCCGGCCAGAGTTTGCGGGCTGCCGTGTCGAAGATCGCCGCCATGTAGCCGTCACCGCCGCAGGTATAAAGCTTCATACCGGGGCGGTAGTCCGGAATGAGATCCTCCAGATCCGCCCGTCCGCTTTCGGCCGAAAAATGACAGGCCACCCGGTTGGCCCAGGGCATGTCCTGCAGCACCTTGGCAAAGCCGCTGTCTTGGCGGGACCTTGCCGAATAATGCAGCACGAAATCCTTATCCAGTGCGTGGAGGCGATGAGCCATGGCGATCATCGGCGTGATGCCGATGCCGCCGCCCATCAACAGCGTCAGTTCCGCATCCTCGTCCAGCGGGAAGTGATTGCGCGGCCTGGAGATATGCACCGTGCGGCCTTCCTTGAAGACCTGGTGCAGTAGCTTCGAGCCGCCGCGCCCGCCCTCTTCGCGCAGGATACCCAGAAGGTAGCGGCTCCGGTCCGCCGGGTCGCCGCAAAGCGAATACTGGCGCTGGAACTCGGGCGCGATCACCAGGTCGATATGGGCCCCGGCGGTCCAGTCCGGCAGCGGCGATCCGTCCGGGGACGTGAATTCGAACAGCATGACGGAGGAAGACAGATCCTCGCGTCCGGAGACGAGAACCGGGAACATCGGCGGTTCTTCCTCCACATTCACCACGCCCGGAACCAGCCCGGTTTCGCCGGCGGCCCTGCGCCTGCGGTACTCACCGGGCGTCAGAAGGGAGCGGTAGGTCTCGACCGCCTTGTTGCGGTCGACCGGCTGGGCAACCGGCCAGGGCTGCGGCATCAGCGGCGCCGGATAGGCGGCAAGCGTCTGGTCCTCGTATTTCACGACGAGATCCCGTTGCAGCTCGCGCTTGTTCACCTCCTCGGCGAGCACAAAGCGCATGCCGTCTTCGGCAACGACAAGATCCCACCACCATTTCTTCACCGGATTGATGACACCGCGCCCGCGCACGTCATCAAGTTCGGCCAGCTTTTTCGCGGAAGCCGGTACATGCTGCACCATCCAGCGGAAGGCGGCGTCCGTGAACAGGCCCTCGAAGTTCCACGGGCAGGTTTTCATGCAGCGCCCGCACATGGCTCCCGCCTTGTTGGTGATCCGGTAGCGGGTGCATTTTTCCGGGTCCGAGCGCCAGGTTTCATAGCCGTTGTACATCAGCTTCGGTCCGGCGGTGATCGCGCCGGACGGGCACTCGCGCGCGCATTTCAGGCAGCTGTTGCAGAAGTTCTGCATGCCGAAATCGATCGGCTTGTCATGGGCCATCGGCAGGGAGGTCGTCACCGTGCCGGATTTGACCCGGGGTCCGAGGAACGGGTTCATGATGGCATCGCCGATCCGGCTGACCTCCCCGAGCCCCGCCAGCAGCAGAAGCGGCGGCTGCACCACTTCGCTGTCGAGCACCGAATGAACCCGGGCGGAATAGCCGAGCCGCCGGATGTGTTCGGCGATCACACCGCCAATCAGCGAGAAGCGCAGGTAGGCCCGCATCGACTGCGCCGCGCTGATCCAGTCGTCGCCGGAGGCCCCTTCCATCGTCTCGTGACCTTGGTCGAAGAGGAGCGAGACCGCGTTGGAGTGATAGGGATCCAGCGGTTCACCGCCGGCATTGTGCGAATAATAGGCCCAGTCCGGGCAGCGTGACAGGCCAACGGCATCACAGGAGAGGTAATAGGACGCCGCCTTCAGGGCCTGCGCGTTCCGGACCGGATCCTTGAGCGTCTCCGACACCGGGCCGCGCGCCTCGCCATATTGCAGCAGCAACAACGCTCCGAGCGCACGGCGAGCGCAGGCCCCGATCGGACTCTTGCCGACATACATGCCGCCGCGCGCGGCATCCTGCACCTGCTTGCCGAGGTCGCCGTAGATCGCCCGCGCAAAGAAGTCCGCGCGTTTCGGCGGACGTGGAATGCTGTCCTCGTCGAGATAGGTGGTCGGCTCATCGACGCGCTTCAGTTTCTCGAACGGATAAGGCCCCATGTGAAAGGGCCGGTCCTGATAGGGCACCGCCGTCTGCCGGCGGCGGTCGGTCCCCACCCCGAGACGCCATTTCAGGCCGCTTGCGCCTTTGCCCGCCCCGGGCGCCAACGGCAGGTCCGGCGCAAGTTCCAGGGTCGTGGTGACGACCGCAACGCCGAAGCGGCTGCCGACGAAGGGATTGACGACAGCCTGCCCTTCCACCCGCGCCAGCCCGGCCGAAACCGCTACCCGGTTGAGATCGACATCGCGGGCATAGAGCGAATGCGCCCGTGCCTCGAATCCCAGCAGGCGCAGATAGTTGGCGATCAGCACGGCCGTGTTCGAGCTCAATAGGGCCGCCCGCTCGACCTGGGTTTCGTCAATCCATTCGTGGCCGGGTTCATCGATCCCTATGTCCCGCGTATGCTCGACGAGAAAGGCAAGGGCATGGGTGTGGTGCCGCGCAGGAGCGAGCTTCTTCCGGGAAGAAGCCTCGATATCGGCATAGATCTGGTCGATGCCGCCGGAAAAGACCTTCGGCTGTCCCTTGCCCAGCTCTTCCCGGATGCCTTCGGTGGCCGGATTTTCGATCTGCTCGGGCAACCAGTGCGCCGCCTCGAGACGGCAAATGCCGATCATCGAAGCATCGAAGTAGGTTCCGGCCGCCTTCAGGTGGTGGGCCCGCTCGACAGGATCATCCGGAATTTCCGAAATGGCCGGCATGACCGCTCCGTCCCGGACGATGTCCAGCATGGCCTGATAGCGGCTGATCGCATGCGCAAGAGACAGGAACGGCTTTGCCCCGGGCTCCGGGCCCATGGGCGTCACCACCTGTGTCAGATCCGGCGGAACGGACGTTCTCGGCTCGCGCTCCATCGGAAACGGGCCCAGATGAACGGGCCTGGCCCTGGTCGAAAAATACTTCACGCCGAATTGCCTCCACCACAGCGCTCCTGGTCGCGCTGCCTCCTGGTCCATTTGTTTACAAAGGTTGCCACGAGGCGTATGTCATCCGAATGGATGACAAGTCTGACACCGTACTCCACCCTGCCCGGATCACCACTCTCCTGCGGAAAGTGGAAGCATCCGACTTCGGCGAGGAGGTTTTGAAATTCGTTTCCCAGGCTGGCCCCATCCGCAATTTCGGGGCCTATTTCTGGACCAGCGTCAGGCGCAGGAAGGCGGTACTGTCCATCAGCTGCGGCTCGATCGGCGACTACTGGCTGCATCGCGATGGCGCGGACTTCGTCGCCAATACCGACGTCTTCAACGAGCTGCAGGCAACCGTTGAAGCCGCCGGAGAAGCCCCTTCCTCGCAGATCATCCGCTTTACGCCACCAGCAACAGACCCACGCTATCCGCGCTATCAACGGGCAGGAATGCTGGAGCGCCTGAGTGTCGCCACCCGGCGAGGCGACCACGCGATCCAGTCCTTCTTTCTGCGCAGTGCCTCGGACGGCAGGATCAGCGACCGGGAGATGGAGCGCTTCGCGGTTCTGCTGCCGATTGCCCATGAAGCGATTACCCTGCGCCACCGCATTGTCGGCTCGGAAGCCTTCCAGTTCCGGCCGGGCATGTCCGTCTCCAGCCTGAAGGAACGCGGCAATCCACTTTTCGGGGGGCTGTCGCCCCGCGAGGCGGCAACCTGCGATGCCATTCTCGCCGGCCTCAGCGTCGCCGGAACCGCCCTGCAGCTGAAGGTCTCGGAAAACACCATCCGGACCTTGCGCCGGCGCGCCTTCCGCAAGCTCGGGGTCACCTCGGCCCAGGAGCTGATGTCGCTTGCCCTGTTCGACACCCAGGCCGCTGCACCCGCGGCAGGGAACACTCCCTCCGCACCTGTCTGACCGAGGCAGCAGGCACGGATGACGTCCGTCTTTTCACGCCAGAACACT
Source organism: Roseibium sp. (assembly GCF_050301095.1). Taxonomy (GTDB): domain Bacteria; phylum Pseudomonadota; class Alphaproteobacteria; order Rhizobiales; family Stappiaceae; genus Roseibium. The sequence goes on along the minus strand of NZ_JBNKYW010000257.1, from coordinate 2,937 downwards.
TAGCCATTGACCTAAGTGATTTTTGCGATATAGTTAGCCATATGGATAACAATCAAGCTGCACTCGACACCGTCTTTCACGCCCTTGCCGACCCGACCCGCAGAGCCGTCATTCAGCGGCTAGGTCAGGGCTCCGCAACCGTGAGCGAACTGGCAAAGCCGTTCGACATGGCCTTGCCGTCCTTCATGAAACACATCGGGGTGCTGGAGGCGTCCGGGCTGATTGGATCCAGGAAAACCGGCAGGGTCCGCACCTGCACCTTGAAGAAAAAGCGGCTGGCCGCCGCCGAACGCTGGTTTGAAAAACAGCGGGCTCTTTGGGCCAGCCGCTACGACAATCTCGACACCCTGCTGGAAAGCATGACCGGAGACACAGATGAAAACTGATTTGAAATTTGATTTTATCGTCGACAAGGACGACAACACCCTCACCGTAGAGCGGGAATTTGCCGCAAAACGGCAACTGGTCTGGGACTGCCACACGAAGGCCGAATTGCTCGACCGCTGGTTTGCCCCCAAGCCACTTACCGCAAAGACCAGGTCAATGGATTTCAGCGAGGGCGGTCACTGGCACTACGCCATGGTCACCCCCGAGGGTCAGGAATACTGGTCGCGCCTCGACTACCAGACCATCCGCCCGATCGACAACTACACCGCCCTCGACGGCTTCAGCGACGACACCGGCGCGCTCAATCCGGACATGCCGAGAGCGAACTGGGACGTGACGTTTTCCGATCACTCCGGACATACCATCGTCCGGACGGTCGTCACCTATACCTCCGCTGACGACCTTGAAAAGGTCATTGCAATGGGCATGAAGGAAGGCATGACGTCCACCATGGAACGCCTGGACGAACTGTTGCTGACGCTGGCCGTCTGACGGCAGGGCCCTCGACCACCACCGGAACGAAGCTCCGCTTCAGTTTTTTGCAAGAAAAGGCAGGCCCCGAAAGGGCCTGACTTTTTTTGACTTGGGCTCCGCCGTCCAAGGCAGGATCACGGCATCATTTCCGGCCTGCCCGATCACCCGCGGCGGGATTCTTTCCGGAGCTGCCGGCAGTCGCATCGTTGAAATTATGACGGTCCGCAGCCGTGTCTCCGGGCTCGTTGTTGCCCTGGTGATTGCTGCCGTGACCATGCCAGGTTGCCGAATGATCGGCAGGCCCATTGCCGTTTCCGGCTCCATATGCGGCCGTGGTCAGAAGAAGGGCACAAGCAGCTACTGCCGGAAACAGTGATTTCGTCATTTTTTACACCCCTTTTACGTACGCCTGATTGACGTGCAAAAAATTGCACGCAGGCAGACGCTAGGGGCCGGGGCTCTAAAAAGTCGTTGCCCCGCACTGGGTGTTTCAAATCAAATTAACCGTTCATTTTCCTTGAATTCGACCGGCATGCCTTCAGGCATAGCGGCTTGCGCGCCCCCGGGTCAGGTCAAAGCGGCTGTCAGTCCGGAATCGGCTGCATCAGGATCTGATTGTCGGCGGCGGACTGCCCCTCCACCAGTCGCAGAATGCTTTGTCCCATCAGTTGCCCGGCCTCGAAAATATTCTCGTAGATGCTTTTGAAGGCTGGGCGGTGCAAATGCAGCAGGTTCGAGGTTCTCTTGACGATCAGGTGAAAGTCCTTGTGCGGGATCTGCCCCTGGTCGATCAGTGCGGATGAGATGGCCAGCGCGGAAGTTTCACCGGCGCAGACCACACCGTAGGGACGCGGCAGCTCGCCGACCCTGCGGCAGTAGTGTTGCTGAATGTCTTCGGCAGAACCATCCAGCGTGATTTCCTCGGGAATATCGAAAGGAATACCGCTTTCACGCACGGCACGCATGAAGCCGTACCGCAGGTGCTGGCAGAAGGTGAACCTGTCCGGCGGCAGAATGATGCCGATCCGCGCGCAGCCCAGATCGATCAGCTGCCGCGCCGCCTGGTAGGCGAAGGCCTCGTTGTCGTAGTCGACAAAGGCATGCGGCGTTGTGAATTCGGTCCGGCCATGGGTGACGAAGGGAAAATCCTCTTCCTGCAGGATCTTGACCCGCTCGTCGAAGAGCTGCGTTCTGGAAAAAATAAGCCCGTCCGCAAGACGGTTTTTCAGAATGTAGTTCACCGGATCGACCGGCGGCTCCCCCTGGAACTCCGGCGTGATCGTCAGGTGAAAACCGGACCCCTTGAGGGCGTAGCTCAACCCTGCGATTATCGACCGGCCGAAATCCGGTATTTCGTCGTGCGGCTCGAGGATCAGGCTGATCACCCGGGTTTTGCCGGTTCGTAGCCTCTGGGCGGCGCGATCCGGAACGTAGCCGAGCTCCTTCGCGGCCTCGGCAACCCGCTTGCGGGTTTCGAGCGCAATCTGCGGCGAGTCAAGCAAGGCCCTTGAAACGGTGGTCACCGCAAGGCCCGTCTTTTCCGCGACGGTTTTGAGCGTCGGCTTCTTGTAGGTCAAAGTTCCGCCTCTCCTCCTCCGCGACGGGCAGCACTGTTTACCGCAAAACGTCATTTCCGGGCGAATTTCTCGAATTTATAACGTTGTAAAAAGATTGCAACTGCCGAAATCAGATTAATTTCAAATGAAAAGCATACATGTTTGCAGATTTCTCTTCTTGACAGCCTTGCTATTTATAACGTTATAAATTGAACACCGGCGCGGAACGGCGACGGCTGACTTGTCTTGGGAGGACAAAATGAAGACCTTGAAATTCAAACTGCTGGCAACGGCGGGTATCTTGGCCGCGACCATGAACGCTGCCAATGCCGGCGATGTGGAAGTGCTGCACTGGTGGACGTCGGGCGGGGAGGCAGCAGCCCTCAACGTCCTGAAGGAAGATCTGGAAAAGCAGGGCATCGGCTGGCAGGACATGCCGGTTGCCGGTGGCGGCGGCTCCCAGGCCATGACCGTGCTGCGCGCCCGGGTGACCTCGGGCAACCCGCCCACCGCCGTGCAG